>JAVMKJ010000171.1:0-13461 GCA_031732855.1 Candidatus Competibacter sp. | reverse complement strand
TTATACCGTTTCTCAATGGATTTTATGGTTCAGAATCGTAGGGCGGGTTAGGGCGTCAGCCCGTAACCCGCCGATTCGATTGCGGTTTCGGCGGGTTACGCTTCGCTAACCCGCCCTACATGGGAAATATAAAACCTATCGGGAATTGGTATTAGATAGAATGCCACCCAGCGAACGAGGAGATCGACGTGGCAAGGAAGCAGTCTAGCAGCGAGCTCCAGGCGAAGGTGGCCTTGGAGGCCCTGAAGGGTGAAAAGAACCGTCGAAGAACCAATTTCTGCGAGCGATCCCCAAACCAGCCTGGCCACAAAAACCCTCGAAGAACTGAAAAACGGTCGATCGACGCCATTGCTATTGTCCATCCAACTCGTCGGCGAACCGCCAGCCGTTCTTGCCGGCCCGTTTGGCCGCGTACATCGCATTATCGGCCTGGCGAAGCAGGGTCATCGCCTGATCCAGATTGGCGGGCAGTTCCGGTCGGTAGAGTGCGATGCCCACGCTGGCGGTGACCACGGGACTGGCCTCACCCAAGGGCACCGGTTCGGCCAGTCTGGCGATGGTTTTCCGGGCCACGGCGGCGGCGGCATCGGGATGTCCGAGGTCCGGCAACACGATCACGAACTCGTCTCCGCCCAGGCGGGCAGCGGTATCGGTGGCCCGCACGCACTGCCGCAAGCGTTCGGCGACCTGCCGGAGCAACTCGTCGCCCATGTCGTGACCGAGCGTATCGTTCACCTGCTTGAAGCCGTCCAGATCCACCATCAACACCGCCAACAGCCGCCACTGGCGCCGGGCCTGCTGTAAATCCTTGCGCAGATGCTCGAACAGCAGATTGCGGTTGGGCATTCCCGTCAGGCTGTCGAAGTTGGCCATCCGCCAGTTGCGCAAGCTGGCCTCGGTCAGCTTGCGGGTACGCTCCTCCACCTTGGCTTCCACCTTGGCTTCCACCTTGGCTTCCACCGTGCGGTCGTAGTCGCGCATCAGCGCCTCGGCCTTTTCCCGTAGCGCTTCGGCCTGTTTGTGGGCGGTGATGTCCGTGGTGGTGCCGCGGTAACCCAGGAGTTCGCCGTCGTCGTCGAACAGCGGACTACCGCTGTTGCGAGTCCAGACCGATCGTTCCTGTCCGGGCAACCGCAGGCGCAACACAAGTTGCTGAAAAGGTTGCCGCCGCCCGACCGCCGTCTTCAGCGCGGCAAAATCGTCCTGTTCCTGGGTAACGATAAAATCCCGCCAGTTCGCCCCCAGATGAATGCCCCGCGGTTCGGTGGCGCCAGGAAAGCGCCCTCTCAGATCGCACAGACGGCCGTCGGCATCGAATTCCCAGAGCAGATCGTTGGAAACCTCGGCCAGATCGCGGAACCGGGTGATATCGGCAAGCCGCGCGTTGGATACCGCCCCGGTCAGCAAGCCCGACGCCACCACGGTCGCCATCACGATCTGATATTGAAACGCCGAATCGGCCGGCTCGAGCAGCGCCACCATCGCCACGATTCCCAACTCGTACAGGAACACGGTCAGCACCGTGCCCCGCATGCCGCGGGTCGCCACGATCCAGGTCAGCACCGGCAACAGCAGCAGGGTAATGAACGGGTGCGGTCGTCCATCGTGTGAAAAATGGTTCGGCGCCCAGAACAACGCCACCAGCAATACCATCGAGAACACCATCTGCAGCAACACCAGCCGGGTGGGTTGCGGACCGGGCGAAGACGGCGAGCGAGGGCGGCGGATCGGCTGCCCCTCGCCGAAACGCCGGGCCAGCGGCGCCACCAGGATCAACGCCAGCGGCGCGATCGTGGCCACTCCAACAAAATCACCGACCCACCAGCCCAGCACGATTTCCAGCCGAGACCGCGTCGGGGGCAGCATGCCGGCGGCATGGAGGATCCCGGTACCGGCCAGCGCCGCGAACAGCGCGCCAAAGGCGGCGATACCGAGAAAGGTCGCCACCCGCTGCGGGTCGTTGAAGCGCCATCTGTCCCGCCGAAAATCACCCGGACGGCTCCTCAGGGCGTGGGTCGCCACCAGATAGCCGAGCGCCGGCGCCAGACTGGCCATCAGATAATACGGCCACTGCTCCCAGGACCAGAGGGTCGACCCGGCGATCAGCGACGCAACCACCGGCAACGGCAAGGCCCGCGCGCCGCGCTCGAGCAGGATGGCGAAGGTCAGGCCGGCGGGCGGATACCAGAGACTGACGCCGGCCGCCAGATTCAAGACGTTCGAAAGCAGCCAAAGACCGACCCAGGCGGCGACATAACCCAGCGCCAGAATCACCATCCGCGAGTGCCGTGGACCCTCCACCTTCCCGGAATCCCCGTCATCGCCCGCTCGTTCCATCATGATTGCCTCGTTCAAACACGGCTAACGCTCGTCGGTGTCGATTCCGCGCGCGACCCTGCCGATCCTGGTTCGGAAGAATCGTCCACCGGATCGCCTTCAGTAGTGAATCATTCGACAGACGCTTTCATCCGTCAGTGCCGCCTCGAGCGCATCGCCCACCATCGTCGCCCAGCGTTCGGCCCCCGCATCGTCGGCGATCAGATCCTGGCGGATTTCGACTTCCACGTGCGGCAAGCCGGCCGCGCCGCCGTGCGTGTCCATGGTAAAGCCAACCTCGCGCCCCGAATAGGGTTCGTTGTCACCGACGCACAGTTCGGGATCGGCCCGGAACCGGGCGATCAACAGCCCGGCCAGACGCGGGTCGCGATTCCACAGCACGCCGAGCTGCCAGGGGCGGCGGAACCCGTTCATCACCGGGGTAAAGCTGTGGATGGCGATCAGCGCGGGCGCATGACCGTGCCCGTGCCGCCAGCGATGCGTCAGCATCCGGGTGATGGCGTGATGATACGGCCAGAACACCTCGTTCAACCGGGCCTCGGCGGCGGCGTCGTCGAGATTCCGGTTGCCGGGAATGAAGATACCGTCGCTGACCTCGGCGATGGAGGTGGGATCGCCGGGCGAGCGGTTGCAATCGATCACCAGCCGCGAAAAGCCGGCCAGCACCGCGGGCGCGTCCAACCGCGCCGCCAACAGCCGGGCGACGCGGGCGGCCCCGATGTCCCAGGCGATGTGCTGGGACAACTCGGCAGGCCCCAATCCGAGCTGGCCGAGCGCGGCGGGAATCGCGTTGCTGGCATGGTCGCAAACCAGCACCACCGGGGCCCGGCCGTTCGGGTTGGCCACGACAAACGGCGGCGGATCGCCGGGGCCGAGCAGGGGCGACGCAACAAAAGGGTCGGACATGGTGTCGTTCGTGGCGAAATGGTGGAATTGGCAAGCACGCAGTGGGAACATCGAACCGGCCGGCCGGCGGTTGACGACTCCATATATACCCGCCACAAGGGGCGGTGTATCCCCGCCGGTCGGTGCCCGACCGGCGGCCCCCCGAATCGAACCGGTCTTCTATGCGAGCCGCTTGAGCACGTTCTGGCGGAAGCGCGCCACCTGGCCGGGATCCGGCAATTCCCGGCCCAAGACCTCCAACGCCGCCTCCATCTCGCTGACCGAACCCCAGGTTTCCTCGCAAATGATCGCGGCCATCGGGCCGATGAATTCCATCAACTCCTGTTCCAGCACGGCCTTCGCCTTATCGGTCAGCGTCCGCCGGCTGGCCGGATCGCCCGTCACCGGCAGCCGGCCAACCCCACCATGGAGTTGCTCGAGAATCTGGTTCGTGAGGGGTAGATCCAGCCGGCTCACCGGACGCTGCCCCTCGACAAAGCGAGTCACGCTGACCTTGAAGTCCTGTCCCTGCAGCAACAGCAAGGCTTCCGATCCCCGCTTGTTCTGGTAGCTCACGAAAACGATTTCGCCCTGATCCAGGCCGAACTGGACCAGACGATTATCGACGCTGGCGACGAACAGGATTCCCGTGCGTTTTTCCAGACACAGCCTGTGCAGTTCTTCTCTTACGAATTGTACGAAGTACAGAAGTTGCGGTTGGGCCATGATCCACTTACCTCCAAAATGCGTTCCTTCCTGGAGCGGACGACGCTACCGAACCCGTCGAATCACGCTTTCTTGCGCAGCCGTTCGAAAGCCATTTTGATGCTGACCGCCATTCGGTCGATGGCGCGCGCCAAGGCTCCGATCTCGTCGCGACGCTCGGTGCCGATGACTTTCCTGTCGAAATGGCCCCGGCTGACATCTTCTGTAATGGCCGTCAGCTCGACGATCGGACTGGCCAACTGCCGGGAGAGGACATAGGCGACCACCACCACCAGGACCAGCGCGCACGCAATCAGGATAAGCGCGTCTCGGCGGGCCGCCAGCAAGGGCGCGAAGGCGTCGTCGTAATCCTGCTGCACGATCAGGGTCCAGCCCAGGCTGGTTTTCTGGGTAAAGGCGACGATGCGCTTTCCCGCGTCCTCATGGATAATCGGTGCCTGGGCCGACTCCGGGTTGCGCAGGGCCGGATGGCCGCTCAGATCCTGCAAGGCCTGCGCGACCTGCTCGGGCTGGCCATGGGCGATCACCTTGTTGTTCTCATCAACCAGGATGGCGAAGCCGGTCTTGCCGATCCTGGCTCCGGTAACCACCTGGGAAACATCCACCAAATGCATGGCCAAGGCGAGAACGCCGCGGATCGGATTGCCGCCGTCCTGAATCGGCCCGGCCATGATCAACGCCGGCTTCTGGGTGGTTCTGCCGATTACGACCTCCTGACCGAGCGGCTTCCCTTCCAGAACCTGCCTGAAGTAGCTTCGATCCCCGTATTTGAATTTCTGAGGAGGTTCATCGTCGCTGCGACCGATGTTCTGGCCATCGCGGTTGACGGTAAAAACCAGATACGCCCATTCGTAGCTGTTCTGAATCGCCTTGAGGACCGGTTTCTGCCGGGCGGCATCCATCGAGGCGATGTCGGGCAGGGCGGCGTTTTCGCGCAGGACCCGCAGATTCATGTCGATCCAGCCGTTCACCTTGCCGACCAGGCCGTTCGCGGTCAGCGTCAGGTTCAGGTTGGCGTTCTGACGCCAATCCCGCTCGATCTGGTATCCGCCGATATACAATAGCCCCCCAATGGGGATCAGCGCGACCGCGATCATCGTCAAAAGTATTTTATGGAAGATTTTCAAAGCGAACCCTGATTTCGCTTCCGTCATGATTCAATCCTCTGTTTGCATGGAACGGCGAGCGATTCCGAACCGTCTCGAGACGGGTGTCCGAAAAAAATCGGTCACACGATTTCGAAGTCCCCCTCGGTACCGTCGCCGAAAATCTTGTTGTTCTGGATCGATTGGATGCCCCTAAGCTAAGCACTGCTGATTTACAAATCAAGCTCTAATCCAAATTGCGGCATCAGGAACCTGGCCTCTTCCTCCCGCGCCGCTTGGCTCGGTTGGACGGTGGGCGACTCGCAAGGCGCACGGCAACCCGCGTCGGATGACGTCCCGAGGAAATCCGCCATCATTGGGATTGACACGGACCGGATTGGTATAGAATTGTGTGATTCACAACTATTCCGGTGACGAGATGGCTTCATCCAAACCATTGAGCGGTGATGGCACCGAGATCATCGTCGCGGCTTCCCAGTCCAAGCTGCGAGTTCAATTCGAAGCGATCGAATTGCGCGTGACTTCCGGACCGGACGCCGGCTTGGAAGTCAGCCTCGGACTGCCGACCGTGCGTATCGGTTCCGCCCCGGACAACGACATCGTCCTGACCGACCGGACGGTTTCGCGCCGGCACGCCGAGATCCGCATGACCCCGAACGGACTGCTGCTGCGCGACCTGGGTTCCACCAATGGCACCTTCATCAACGACGTGCGCATCACCGAGGCTTACGTGCCCACCAAGGCCGAATGCCGGCTCGGTTATTCGCAACTCCAGATCCGCCAGCACACCGAGGAACGAAAAGTGGCGGTACCGCGCCAGGACCATCTGGGCGAACTGGTGGGCGCCAGCGAGCGGATGCGGGAACTGTACGGCCTGATCCGGGCGGTGGCTCCCACCCCGACCACCGTGCACCTGCACGGCGAATCCGGGGCCGGAAAGGAGCTGGTGGCCCGTACCCTGCACGCCTTTTCCGGCCGACCGGGACCGTTCGTGGTGTTCGACGCGTCGGTGGCCGATCCGGAGATGGTGCGCAACGACTTGTTCGGCCATATCAAGGGCGCGTTCACCGGGGCCACCGGCTCGCGCGAGGGCGCGTTCCGGCAGGCGCATACCGGCACCCTGTTCATCGACGAAATCGGCGAACTGCCTCTCGACCTGCAGCCGCGACTGTTGCGAGTGCTGGAAACCCGCGAGGTGACGCCGATCGGCTCCGACAAGTCGGCCCGGGTGGACGTGCGCGTCATTACCGCCACCCACCGCGACTTGGCGGGGATGGTCCGATCCGGCACCTTCCGCGCCGACCTGTTCTACCGCCTGTCGGTGGTGCCGATCGACGTCCCGGCGCTGCGGGAGATTCGCGAGGACATTCCGACGATCACCGAGCACCTGTGTCGACAGTTGCAGCTGAACTGCCGGATCTCGGGGTCGGCCATGGCGGCGCTGCAACACCACGACTGGCCCGGCAACGTGCGGGAGTTGCGCAACGTGCTGGAACGCGCGGCGGTGCTGTGCGGCGACCGGGAAATCCGTCCGGAGGATTTGCGGCTGCCCAGGGAATCGCCGCCGATTCAGGCGCCGGCGCCCGCCGTTCCGATCCGGCCGTTCGATCTCGCCAGCCCCGACGAATCGACCTCCATCCCGAAACCCGGCGCGGCGGACGCCCGCGCTCATCTCAAGGACATGGAGCGGCAGATGATTCTGGAAGCGATGAGCCGGAACCGGAACAACAAGGCGGCGGTGGCGCGGGAACTGGGCATCCCCCTGTCGACGCTGAAGCGCCGCCTCAAGGACTATCAGGTCGACGACGAGGACGAGGCGGAGTAGCGGGCGCCGGGGCCGGGTGGAGACCGGCGGCTCGCCAGCCCGCGAACACCAGCCCGACGACGGCGCGCGTCACAGGCCGAGGGCGCTCAGATCCAGCCGTCCCCGACGTATCCCCGGACACCAGTAATAGGCCCCGGATACCGGCCGGGTGAATTTGAACAGCGCGTCCGCGATGCCATCCTCCAAACCGGCCATCCGCCGCAACTGGGCCTCGAACGCACCCAGGGACGCTCCGAACGCGACGAACACCAGACCGGCCCGGTGGCCGTCCGCCCACGGCATGGAGCGGCGCACGACGAAAGCGGCCGGCTCGAAACTCTCCTGGGCGGTGCGCTTCACGTGGGCCGAGGGTGGCGCATCCTCGATCTCCTCGTTACCGGCGCGGTGGCGGCCGATGACGTTGTCCCGTTCCTCCGGACTCATTGCCTCGAAACAATCCAGCCGATGCAGCCACTGCTGCACCGCCACGAAGCTCGAACCCTCCAGGCCGGCGGTTCCGCCCCGGACGATGGCGGCGGCCTCGGCATCTTCGCCCTTGGGGTTTTCCGTGCCATCCTCGTAGCCGGTCAGGTCGCGCCCGTCGAGGTATCGGAACGCGTCGATCACCTGCTCCAGTTCGAACGCGCCAGCCAGCATCCGCTCGATCCGCCGGGATTGATGGAAAATTTCCCCCCGGTCGTCGCCGCGAATCCAAACCCACAATCCCCCATTCGTCGCCGGAATATCGAAGCCAGGGCCGATCAGATTGGGAAAGGGCCACAAATCTTCCACTTCCGCGCCCAGCGCCAGAACGGTGGACAACCCCAATCCGACTACCCAGCGTTCGCCGTCGGTCGCGTCGCGCAGCGCGCGCAGGCTCTCGCGCGGCTCGGCGTCGGGCTTGAGGGAAAACGTCAGGTACCGGGCGAACGGCGGCACGGGAAGCAGGATGCCAGGCTGGGCGGTGATCATGTTTCGGTCTCCTTGGCGGTGAGTGACGGATGATACCCGAGTACGGCGGACCCTGGCGGTTCCGAAAACCGCGCGCCACCGGCTTCTACGCCGCGGTCGCCGGTTTGCCCGCCTGTTCCGCCAGCGCCCAGGCCACATGTTCGCGCACCAGTACCGACGGATGCGCCATCCGGGCTTGCAGGGCGGCCGCGATCGCCGAGGAACGCGGGGCGTTGCCCAGGGCCACGGCGACGTTGCGCAACCAGCGTTCGTGACCGATCCGGCGGATGGCGCTGCCTTCGGCGCGATGCAGGAATTCCGCCTCGTCCCAGCCGAACAGTTCGAGCAATCCCGGCGCGTCCAGGCCATGGCG
Source organism: Candidatus Competibacter sp. (assembly GCA_031732855.1). Lineage (GTDB taxonomy): Bacteria > Pseudomonadota > Gammaproteobacteria > Competibacterales > Competibacteraceae > JAVMKJ01. The sequence goes on along the minus strand of JAVMKJ010000171.1, from coordinate 5,279 downwards.
GGCGCGAAAATCCGGTTCCACCGTCGGCCGGGCGAAGCGGTTCCACGGACAAACCAGCTGGCAGTCGTCGCAACCGTAAATCCGGTTGCCGATGGCGCGGCGGAATTCCAGCGGAATCGATCCGTGCAGTTCGATGGTGTGGTAGGAAATGCAACGGCGAGCGTCCACCCGGAAGGGGGCGACGATGGCCCGGGTCGGGCAAATCTCCAGACAGGCGACGCAGCGCCCGCAATGCCCGGTCGCCGGCCGATCCGCCGGCAACGGCAAATCCACGTAGATTTCGCCGAGGAAAAACCACGATCCGGCCCGCCGGTCCAGCAGGTTGCCGTGCTTGCCGATCCAGCCCAGCCCGGCCTTCTCCGCCAGCGCCTTTTCCAGCACCGGCGCGCTGTCGGCGAACACCCGGTGACCGAATGGACCGATGGCGGCGGCGATGCGTCCGGCCAGCCGTCGCAGGCGCTGGCGGACGACCTTGTGATAATCCCGACCCACGGCGTAGCGGGAGACATAGCCCAGTTCCGGCCGGTCCAGCACGCTCCAGGGCTCGGCGGACTCCGGCGGCCAATAATCCATCCGGGCCGCAATGACGCGCACCGTGCCGGGGACCAGTTCCGCCGGCCGGCTGCGCCTGACCCCGTGCCGACTCATGTAAGCCATCGCCCCGTGAAACCCGGCCGCCAGCCACTCGAGCAGCCGTGCCTCGTGCCCGCTCAGATCGATGCCGGCGATGCCGACCTGCTGGAACCCCAGTTCCCGGCCCCACGTCTTGATGGCGGCGGCCAGTTGGGCGAGTTCGGCGGCGGCAAGGGTAACGGTCATGGCAACGGCTGGAATTGAGAAAGCGACGGGCGTATTGTGCCCTCATTCATCGCGGCGAAGGAGATTTCCATGCGCGAACTGCCTTTTGAACTGTACCGCGCCGCCCAGGTGCGAGAACTGGACCGCATCGCCATCGAGGAGCGCGGCATTCCCGGCTACACCCTGATGAACCGGGCCGGCGAGGCGGCGTTCGAACTGCTGCGCCAGCGCTGGCCGGATGCGTCCCGGATCGCGGTGGTCTGCGGCGGCGGCAACAACGCGGGCGACGGCTATGTGGTGGCCCGGCTGGCCCGTCGGACTGGCCTGGATGTCAGGGTGTTGACGCTCTTCAATCCGGACGAACTGCGTGGCGACGCCCTGACCGCGTGGCGGGACGCCTGCGCCGCCGGCGTTGCGACCACGATCTTTACCGCCGACGGTCTGGCCGAAGCCGAACTGCTGGTGGACGCCATCCTCGGCACCGGTCTGGAACGGGAGGTAAGCGGTACCTGGCGGGGGGCGATCGAGGCCATGAACGCTCGTCCCGCCGACATCCTGGCGCTCGACATCCCTTCCGGACTGCACGCCGACACCGGCGCCATCCTCGGCGTCGCCATCGAGGCGGCGGCCACCGTCACCTTCATCGGCCTCAAGCAGGGCCTTTTCACCGGTCAGGGACCGGCCTGTTGCGGCGAGGTCAGCTTCGCCGATCTCGGGGCACCCCCCGACATCTATCCGGCGATCCATCCGGCCTGCTGGCGCTACGCCGGCGAGGATCTGCCGGCCGTGCTCCCCAGGCGCCGGCGCAGCGCCCACAAGGGTCATTTCGGCCACGTGCTGGTGATCGGCGGCGAACTGGGCCTGGCGGGCGCGGCGCGGCTGGCCGGCGAAGCGGCCGCCCGTTGCGGGGCGGGGCTGGTCAGCGTCGCCACCCGGGCCGCTCATGCCGGCATGCAGGCGGCGGCCCGGCCGGAACTGATGTTCCAGGGCATCGAAAACCCCGGCGACCTCGCCCCGCTGTTCGATCGGGCGACGGTGGTCGCCATCGGACCGGGCCTGGGCCGCGGCGACTGGGGACGGAACATGCTGCGCGCGGCGCTGGCCAGCGACAAGCCGCTGGTGGTGGACGCCGACGGGCTGAACCTGCTGGCGGCCGAGCCGTCGTATCGCGACCGCTGGATCCTGACGCCGCATCCCGGCGAGGCGGCCCGACTGCTGAAGATGACGCCGGCAGAGGTCGAGGCCGACCGCTTCACCGCGGTCGAGGATCTGGCGCTGCGCTTCGGCGGGGTGGCGGTGCTCAAGGGCGCCGGCTCGCTGATCGCCAGCAGGACGGACGGACAGGTGGCCCTGTGCGCCGCCGGCAATCCCGGCATGGCCAGCGGCGGCATGGGCGACGTGCTGACCGGGGTAATCGCCGCGCTGGCGGCGCAGGGCCTGTCGCTGTTCGCGGCGGCCAAGGCCGGCGTCCACCTGCACGGTCGGGCCGGCGATCTGGCCGCGCAATCCGGCGGCGAACGCGGGTTGCTGGCGACCGACCTGTTGCCGTTCCTGCGACAGCTGGTCAATCCCTGAACCATGCTGGAATGGTATCTCGATTCCGCCGCCGCCACCGAAGCGCTCGGCGGGCGGCTGGCCGCGGCGCTGGCGCCCGGTTGCGTGCTCTATCTGAGCGGCGAACTGGGGGCCGGCAAGACCACGCTGGCGCGCGGCCTGCTGCACGCGCTCGGCCATCGCGGCACGGCGAAGAGCCCCACCTACACTTTGGTGGAGCCCTATCAGGTGGCGGACCGGCGGCTGTTTCACTGGGATTTGTACCGGCTGGCCGATCCCGAGGAACTGGAATTTCTCGGCCTGCGGGACCAAGTCGACGGCGAGGCGGTGCTGCTGATCGAATGGCCGGAACGCGGCCGGGGCGAACTGCCGGCGGCGGATTTGGCGGTGACGCTCGACTATGCCGGCGCCGGCCGCGCCTGCCGGCTGGAAGCCGGTTCCCCGACCGGCCAGGCCATGCTGGCGGGGCTGACCGGCTAAACTACTGATCTTCCAAATCCGCCCACAGCCCGCCCAGTTCGAGGGCAATTTCGGTAAAGGGCTCCACGGTGACGGAATCCTGCTCCTGAAACAGTCCGATCACGGTCCAGCGTCCGCCGTGCAGGGCGAAAGCTTCCAGCGTGTGAGCCAGCGGGTCCACCAGCCAGAGACAAGGCACGCCATAACGTGCATATACGGGCATCTTGACGACCCGGTCGGTTTTGGCGGTGGACGGCGACAGGATTTCGCAAACCCAGTCCGGCGTGACCTTGAAGCGATGATCGCGGGGCAGGCGCGGCATCCGTTCCCGCCGCCAACCGGCCAGATCGGGAACCAGCACTTCGGTGTCGCGGATGAAATGGATTTCCGGCTCGGCCAGTATCCACCAACCGCCTGGCCCGCCACGACCACGATGGTATGGACCATACAGTTCCCCGCCCAATCCCGAACCCGCGCCTGTATGAGGGCCGGCCGGACGCGGCTGGGTATAAAGCTGTCCATTGATGATTTCGCCGGTCAGGTTTTCCGGCAGCGCTTCGAGTTGCGCATAGAGATCGACCGAAGGCACTGAATTTTTCATCACGGCGGACACGGGGGCACCTCCTGCTCGCTCGACGGTTCTTGCGTTTCTTCCATCTTAGCGCCTTCCGCCGGCCACAACGAAGTCAGATAGAGGGTGGCGTCGGGAACGATTTTCACCCGGTTGCCGCGCAGGGTATCCGGCCGCATGAAACCGATGGAATGGCCGGGAACCTCACGGATTGAGCTGCCGGTAAACCGCGTGCGCGACCCGATCCAGCACCGGCCGGTCCACATCGCCGATGAGGGCGTAGGCGAGATCGCCGTCCACCCAGTAGAAGGCGCCGACCCCATCCTGCTCGGCGAACCGAAAAGCGGTCTCGCGGTTGCCGTCCAGCCCCCGCCGCGCGTACAGGGTCAGGCGTCGGCCACCGGCGTCCTGATACATGAACTGCGCCGCCGGCTTGTCGTCGGCCGGCAGCAAGCGCCCCCCCAGCAACTGGAAACCCAGCTCCTCCAGCGCCGGCGCCCGGATCGTGGTACCGAGCCGTTTGGATAGCCACCCGACCAGGTGCTGCTGCTGGCCAGCGTCCACCTCCACCGGATGGCGGACCTCGGGCGCATAAACCACATGCGCCGCCAGCGCCTGGCGCACGAAGGCTCGGTCGGCGACGAGCGGGTGCCGCGCGTGCTCGTGGGCGAACCAGCCCAGCATGCCGCCGAACAGCATCAATCCGGCCGCGGCAGCCGCTCGCGCCAGCCAGGCCGGCGGCGCCCGCCGACGCGCCGGCGGGACGGTCAGATGGCTCGGAACCGGCTCGTCCAACACGGGATCGAACAGCCGATGCAACTCGGCGTCGATGGTCCGATAGTCCGCCAGTCTTTGCCGCTCGGCGGGATTGGCGTCCAGATACGCCTCCACCGCGGCGTGGCGCGCGGGTTCCAGACGACCGTCCACATACGCGTGCAGATCGGTCTCGTCGACCGAGTCGGCGCTCACTATTTGACCCTCCGCAACCGGGCGCGGGGCGGTTCCCGCAAAGCGCGGCGCAACGCCTCGCGGGCGCGCGCCAGCCGCGACATCACCGTGCCCGGCGGTACGTTCAGAATCGCCGCCGCCTCGGCGTAATCCAGTTGCTCCAGCCCCACCAGCAGCACCACCTCGCGATGCTCCAGGCTCAACCCGTCCAGCGCCCGCTCCACATCCCGCAGGTCCAGCGCCACCTCGTGCCGGGACGGCGCCAGCGCCGGCGGCTCCTCCTCCGGCAGCGGTTCGAACGGCGGGGCGCCGGCCTGGCGGCGCACGCTGTTGACATATAGATTGTGCAGGATGGTGAACAGCCAGGCGCGCAATTCGCCCTGGCCATCCCACAGCCGGCGCCGACTCCAGGCCCGCTCCAGGCAATCCTGCACCAGATCGTCGGCCCACTGCGCTCCCACCAGCGCCCGGGCATAGCGGCGCAGGCGGGGAATCTGCTCGGTCACGAGTCGGGCGAAGTCGGCCACGGCCCGATCCGTGTCAGGTGGTCTTGCGGCCGACCGGGCAGGTGTTGAAACCCAGCGCCGTATACAGCGGACACCAACCGATCAGACCGGTCAGCAACGGCACCAGTCCGATCCAGCCCCACGGCGTCTGGGGTCCGACGAAAACCAGCGCCAGCAGGATCGATCCCACCACGATCCGCGCGATGCGGTCGATACCGCCCACGTTCTTGCCCATGACGATCCCCTCTCCTTCAGCCAGCCAGATTCGGATCGATCTGCCAGACTTCGCCGACGATCTTGCCGTCGCGATAGACCAGCACGTAGCGGACCTTGATGTCGTTCTTGCCGCCGAACACCACGTTGGCGATCACGGTCGCGCCCTTGGGATTGGCGCTCTCCTGCACGTTCGAGACCTTGACCGTGAGTTCGCCCTGCGCCTTGGC
>JAVMKJ010000170.1:0-13578 GCA_031732855.1 Candidatus Competibacter sp. | reverse complement strand
TTGCCGGCATCGGCGAACAAACGCTGAAATTGCGGTACCACGAAGGTCAACAAAACAATCACCGACAGAGCCGATACCGTCAGCAGGATGATGGGATAGATCAGGGCCGAGGTCACCGTTTCCCGCAAGGCTTGCGACCGCTCCAGGAATTCGGTCAGCCGCTTCAGCACCGCTTCCAGCGCTCCGCCCGCCTCGCCGGCACGAATCATGTTCAGGTAGAAGCGCGAGAAGGTGCCCTGCGCCTCCAAGGCGTCGGCCAGGGTCGAACCGCCGCGCACCTTTTCCTGCACCCGTTCCAGCAAGGTTTTCGCCTGGCCGTCTTCCGCGACGCCGATCAGGATGGTCAGCGCCCGGTCCAGCGGCATCCCGGCATTGAGCAGGCTGGCGAGCTGTTGGGTGAGAAGGGCAACGGATTTGCGGGATAATGTCGGGCGCTTGCTGAACAGGGGCTGACCGAGAAAGCCACCGCGCAGCATCCCCCCCCTCGATTCGTCGACCGATAGGGGCAGCAGGCCCTGATCGCGCAATTGTTCGACCGCTGCGTCCGGAGTGGGCGCTTCCAGTTCGTCGCGGACGGTCTCCCCGGCGGCGTCCACCGCCTCGTAGCGATAGCGGGGCATTTACGCTTCCTGCTCCTGCTGGGTGGTTACTCGCAGCACTTCCTCGATGGTGGTCAGCCCGGCGACTGCCTTGCGCAAGCCGTCCTCGTACATGGTGTCCATGCCCTCCTTCTGGGCTTCGGCCTGCAGCTCGGTGGCATCGGCATGCTTGAGCACCATGCGGCGCAGCGGGTCGCTCATCACCAAGAATTCCATGATTGCGGCTCGCCCCCGATAGCCGGTCCCACCGCACTGCTCGCAGCCGATGGGTTTATATAAGGTGATGTCTCGCCCCTCGCTGAAGCGGCGCAACCGCATTTCATCGACCAGTTCCGGCAAGACGGGATAAGGCTGGCGACAATGCGCGCAGAGCAGACGCACCAGCCGCTGGGCCAGGATACCGTTGATGGTCGAAGTCAGCAGATAATCCTCGACTCCCATGTCGAGCAGGCGGGTGATGCTGCCCGCGGCGTCGTTGGTGTGCAGGGTGGACAGCACCAAATGACCGGTCAGCGCCGACTGCACGGCGATGCCGGCGGTTTCCAAATCGCGCATTTCGCCGATCATGATGACGTCCGGATCCTGGCGAACGATGGAGCGCAGGGCGTTGGCGAAGGTCAGGTTGATCTGCGGCTTGACCTGAATCTGGTTGATGCCTTCCAACTGATATTCCACCGGATCCTCGACGGTGAGGATCTTCCGCTCCGGGGTGTTGAGCGTTTGCAGCGCGGTGTAGAGGGTGGTGGTCTTGCCGCTGCCGGTCGGGCCGGTGACCAGGAGGATGCCGTTCGGCAACTCCAGCACGTCGCGGAAACGCTTGAGGGTGCGCGGGCCGAAACCCAGCACGTCGAAATCCAGCACCACGCTGGCCTTGTCGAGGATACGCATCACCACGCTTTCGCCCCACAAAGTCGGCACGGTGGACACGCGCAAATCGATTTCCTTGCCCTGGGCCCGCAACTGAATCCGCCCGTCCTGGGGCAACCGCCGCTCGGCGATGTTCAGCTTGGCCATGATCTTGATGCGGGAGATCACCGCCGCCGACAGCCGGGACGGCGGCGATTCCACCTCGCGCAACACCCCGTCCACCCGGTAGCGAACCTTGAGCCGGTTCTCGAACGGCTCGATGTGAATGTCCGAAGCCCGCGATTCCACCGCGCGAGCGATCATCAGATTGACCAGGCGGATGACCGGCGCCTCGCTGGCCAAATCCTTGAGATGCTGAATCTGCTCCTCGTCGGTGAGGTCCTCGGCCAAGCCGATGGAATCGACGATCTGACCCATGGCCGAACGTCCGCCGCCGTAGAGTCGTTCGAAGGCCACATCGAGTTCCGACGAAATCCCCACCCGCGGCAGGATGGCCTTGCCGGTGGCCAGCCGCAGCGCCGACAGCACGTAGCTGTCGGTGGGATTGGCCATCACCACCGTCAATCCCTGCTCGTCCTCGAACAGCGGGATGGCCCGTGCCTCCTTGAGAAACCGCGGCGAGATGGCGCCATTAGCCACCGGCACTTCGGGATAATCGGTGGGCCGGACCAACGGCAGGTTCAGGCGCGCGACCAGGGCTTCGGCCAAGTCGCGTTCCGATACCAGGCCCAGCTTGATCAGCAGTGTATCCAGCGCCTCGCCGGTACCATCCTGGACACGTCGGGCACGCTGCAAGTCGGCATCGGCCAGCTTTTGGTGCTCGACCAGCAGCTCGCCTAGATCAACGGGCATGGTTAGTGGTTAGTGGTTAGTGGTTAGTGGCTGGTGGTCGGCGGTCGGTCGCCAACACCACTTCCAGACCCGCCCGCCACGGGCGTGGCCGGATGCCGAGCCGGGCGGCCAGTTTCGTGCAATCCAGAACCGAATTGGCGGGCCGGATGGCCGGGGTCGGATAATCGGCGGTGGTAATGGCGGTCACCGACCGGACCCGCAAGGGTTCATCAGCGCGGGCCATTTCGACAATCGCGCTGGCGAAACCATGCCATGTGGTGGCCGGCTCGCCGCAATAATGGTAGACACCCCAGGCAGCATGGGCGTCGATCTCGGCGCTGCGTCCCGCCAGTTCCAGCAGAGTGTCGGCGATATCGCCCGCGCAGGTCGGACAACCGTGCTGGTCGGCCACCACCCGCAATTCCTCACGCTCCCGCGCCAGCCGCAGGATGGTCTTGACGAAGTTGTGGCCGCGAACGCCGAACACCCAACTCACCCGCAGGATCAGATGCCGGGGCAATAGCCGGCATACCGCCTCATCGCCTTCCCATTTGCTCTGGCCGTACACGCCCAGTGGGGCGGCCGGATCATCCTCGCTGTAGGAACCGGTCTTGGTTCCGTCGAATACATAATCGGTGGAAACATGCAGCAGCGGGATGCCGGACCGGGCGCAGGCGGCGGCCAGATGGGCGGGGCCATCGCGGTTGACGGCGAGCGCCAGCGTCGGTTCCTGCTCGGCCCGGTCCACGGCGGTGTAGGCCGCCGCGTTGATGACCGCGTCCGCACCGCTGGCCGCCAGCGCGCGATCGACGGCGGCGGCATCGGTGATGTCCAGCTCGGCCACGTCCCAAGCCAGCGCCTCATGGCCGAACGTCGGGGCGCGGCGCGTCAGCTCCCAGCCGACTTGACCCTGGGCACCAGTAACGATGATTCGCATGATTCAGCCCTCGTAAGCCGGCAAATCCTCGGGACGTTGCGCGGCCAACGATCGATTTTGCTGGTCCTTGGTCGACAGCGACACATCCCCCAGCGGCCATTCGATGCCGATTTGCGGGTCGTCCCAAGCAATACCACGCTCCGATGGCGGATGGTAGTAATCGGTGCATTTGTAGAAGAAATCCGCTTCGTCCGACAGCACGCAGAAGCCGTGGGCGAAACCCGGCGGAACATACAACTGCCGGTGATCCACATCGTCCAGCACGCAGCCGTACCAGCGGCCGAAAGTCGGCGAACCCCGCCGGATGTCCACCGCTACGTCGAACACCGCGCCGCGCGTGACCCATACCAACTTGCCCTGCGGCTGCGCCAGTTGATAATGCAGGCCACGCAACACCCCGCGCCGCGACCGGGAGTGGTTGTCCTGGACGAAGCGCTCGGGCATGCCGGCCTCGCGGTAGCGCGCCGCCTGCCAGGTCTCCATGAAAAAGCCGCGCGCGTCGCCGAACACGTTCGGCTCCAGCAGGAGCACGCCGGGCAGTTCCGTCGCGACGATTTTCATTGAGCGATTCTCCGTTCCAGCAATTCCATCAGATACTCGCCGTAGCCGCTCTTCGCCAGCGGTTGCGCCAGCCGAGCCAGATCTTCGTCGCCGATAAAACCCATTCGCCAGGCCACTTCCTCGGGGCAGGCAACTTTCAGACCCTGCCGCTGCTCCACCACCTGGACGAAATGGGCGGCGGCCAACAACGACTCGTGAGTGCCGGTATCCAGCCAGGCGTAGCCGCGTCCCAGCAGCTCGACGTTGAGTTCGCCGCGTTCCAGATAGACCTTGTTGACGTCGGTGATCTCCAATTCGCCGCGCGCCGAGGGGCGGATGTTTTTCGCGACATTCACCACTTCGTTATCGTAAAAATACAACCCGGTTACCGCATAGTTGGACTTGGCCTTTTTCGGCTTTTCCTCGATGTCCACCGCCCGGCCTCCGGCGTCAAAGCTCACCACTCCATATCGCTCCGGATCCCGCACGTAGTAACCGAATACCGTGGCGCCCCGCTCGCGGGTAGTGGCCCGGCGCAGCACCGTCGACAGCCCCTGACCATAATAGATGTTATCGCCGAGAATCAGACAGGCCGGATCGCCACCGATAAAATCCTCGCCGATCAGGAATGCCTGGGCCAGTCCCTCCGGACTCGGCTGCACGGCATACTGGAACCTCACACCCCATTGGTCGCCATCGCCCAGCAAGGTCTGATAAGCCTCCCGGTCACGCGGCGTGGTGATGATCAGAATATCCTGGATTCCCCCCAACATCAGGGTGGCAACCGGATAATAAATCATCGGCTTATCGTAGACCGGCATGAGTTGCTTGCTGACCGAGATGGTCAGCGGGTGCAGCCGGGTGCCGGAACCGCCTGCGAGAACGATGCCTTTATATGCCATTGGGTACGGATCGAAGGTCTGTTGCGGGGACGATGGTATTTTGCTCGAACTCAGAATGGGGTTGAGTCTATAAAAAACACCACCACGCCTTCAATAAGGTCGCCCGGCCGATCGCCGTGACGGCGCGGAGGAACGCGTGCCGGAATGGCCGCCGCTGCCGCGTCTGGCCGATGTTCCAGGAACGGAGCGGGCGGAGGGGCGAGTTGACGGCTGGCCCTGACCCGACATCGACCCATGCGGATGGCCCGACCGCGCCGACTCGGAATGAATCGGAGCCGAACTGGCGGAACGCGGCGCGCGCCCGGGCGCAGGACCGCGGTTGCGGCCGTTCGGGATCGGCTCGGCCTTGATGCGCGGATCCGGTTCGAAGCCGGGCACCACCTCCCTTGGCAGGGAGCGCTTGATCACTTTCTCGATGTCCGCCAGCAGCTTATGTTCGTCCACGCAGACCAGCGAGACCGCCTCGCCTTGCGCGCCGGCCCGGCCGGTACGGCCGATGCGGTGGACATAATCTTCTGGCACGTGGGGCAATTCAAAATTCACCACGTGCGGCAATTCGATGATGTCGATGCCGCGGGCGGCGATGTCGGTCGCCACCAACACCGGCAGCGCGCCGCTCTTGAATTCCGCCAGGGCGTGGGTACGGGCCGACTGACTCTTGTTGCCATGAATGGCGAGCGAGGGAATGCCGCCCTTGTTCAGTTGCTCGGACAGCCGGTTGGCGCCGTGCTTGGTTCGGGTAAACACCAGTACCTGCCGCCAGCCATGTTCTCGAATCAGATGGGCGAGCAATTCGCGCTTCCGCTCGCGATCCACCAGATGCACGCGATGCGTCACCGCTTCGGCGGGTGCGTTGCGGCGCGCGACTTCGATCAGCGCTGGCCGATCGAGCAGGTTGTCGGCCAACGTCCGGATCTCGTCGGAGAAGGTTGCCGAAAATAACAGGTTTTGCCGCTGCCGGGGCAGCAGCGCGAGGATTTTCCGGATGTCGTGGATGAATCCCATGTCCAACATGCGGTCGGCCTCGTCCAGCACCAGCACCTCGACCCGCGACAGGTCCAGCGTCCTTTGACCCACGTGATCCAGCAGGCGGCCCGGCGTGGCGACCAGGATATCGACCCGGTTTCTCAATTGCTGGATCTGCGGCTGGATGCCGACGCCACCGAACACGACCATCGACTTCAATTTGAGGTACTTCCCGTACTCGCGCACGCTTTCCTCGACCTGCGCGGCCAGTTCGCGAGTCGGCGCGAGCATCAGGGCACGGATCGGCGCGCGACCACCGGCGGCATTCGAGCCCCTGCCGCTATCGGCGGCGAGGCGGTGCAGGATCGGCAGGGTGAAACCGGCGGTCTTGCCGGTGCCGGTCTGGGCGCCGGCAAGCAGATCGCCGCCCGACAGCACGGCGGGGATCGCCTGCCGCTGGATCGGGGTGGGAACGGTATAGCCGCGTTCGGTGACGGCGCGGACGAGGGCATCGGACAGTCCAAGGGAAGCAAACGACATGAGACTCCAGAAAAAACGACATCGGCCTGTCGCCGGGTTGCGGCGCCAGTCTTCGGCGGATGGATGAGAGTTAACCGGGATGGGGCGCGGCGTGGGAGACTGGAGCAAATACCGCGTGGGCACAGTTTAACAGGATTCGGGCGATTATGCTCGCGGGATTTGGAACCGGACATAACTTCCCCCTTTCCCCGAGAGAGATAGAGAGGGGGAAGCGTCGAGGTCTACTCCACCGTCACCGACTTGGCCAGGTTGCGGGGCTGATCGACGTCGGTACCCTTGAGGATGGCGACGTGATAGGCCAGCAATTGCAGCGGCACGGCGAACACGATCGGCGCGATGGATTCCGGCACCGCGCCCAGCGACAGGACGTGGGTATTGACGCCGCTGAGATGGGTGTCCACCTCGCGGTCGGCGAACAGGAACAACTCGCCGCCGCGCGCCCGCACCTCCTGGAGGTTGGAGAGCACCTTTTCCAGCAGGCCGTCCCTGGGCAACACGCAAACCACCGGCATGTCGGCGTCGACCAGCGCCAGCGGCCCGTGCTTGAGTTCGCCAGCCGGATAGGCTTCGGCGTGAATGTAGGAGATTTCCTTGAGCTTGAGCGCCCCTTCCATGGCGATCGGGTATTGGGGGCCGCGACCCAGAAACAGGGCATGGTGTTTTTCGGCGAAATGCTCGGCCATGCGCTCGATGGCGCCGTTCAGGGCCAGCGCCTCCTCCAGCGCCCGCGGCAGCAATTCCAGATCCCGGACCAGAACCGCCTCGTCCTGCTCGCTCCAGCCCGGTCGCCGGCCCAACCGCAACGCCAGCAGCCGCAACGCCACCAACTGGGTGGTGAACGCCTTGGTGGAAGCGACGCCGATCTCCCGGCCGGCCCGGGTCAGCACGGTCAGGGCCGACTCGCGCACCAGCGAGCTTTCGGCCACGTTGCAGATGGCAAGCGAGGACAGGTAGCCGCGCGTCTTGGCCGCGCGTAGCGCGGCCAGCGTGTCGGCGGTCTCGCCCGATTGAGAGATGCTGACGAACAGCGTGCCCGGCGGCGTCACGCCGCGACGGTAGCGGTACTCGCTGGCCACCTCGACGGTGCAGCTCACGCCCAGATTCTCCAGCCAGTAGCGGGCGACCAGCCCGGCGTGATAGCTGGTGCCGCAGGCGACGATGTGGACCCCCCGCACCTGATCGAATAGCGCGCCCGCTTCCGGCCCGAAGCTGTCCTCCAGCAGCCGGCCCTGATGGACGCGCCCTTCCAGGGTCTCGGCGACCACGGCCGGTTGCTCGAAGATTTCCTTGAGCATGAAATGGCGGTAGCCGCCCTTGCCGGCCACGCCGCCCGTCTGGCCGGAATAGGACAGCGGCCGTTCCACCACCTGGCCGTCGCGATCGTAGAGAGTGAAGCCTTCCCGCCGCACGTCGGCGAGATCGCCTTCCTCCAGGAACACGAAGGTCTGAGTCACCGGCGCCAGCGCGAACACGTCCGAGGCGATGAAGTGTTCCTCGATGCCGATGCCCAGCACCAGCGGGCTGCCGGCCCGGGCCGCGATCAGCCGTTCCGGGTCCTCGCGGCAGATCACCCCCAGGCTGTAGGCGCCGGTCAGTTGCGCCACGGTCCGTCGTACCGCCGCCAGCAGATCGCCGCCGTTCTCCCGCAGGTGCCGGTCGATCAGGTGAGCGACCACCTCGGTGTCGGTGTCGGATTCGAATTGGTAGCCGGCGGCGATCAGAGCGTTCTTGAGTTCCTGGTAGTTCTCGATGATGCCGTTGTGCACCACCGCCACCGAATCGCTGCTGACGTGGGGATGGGCGTTGCGCTCGGAAGGCTCGCCGTGGGTGGCCCAGCGGGTATGGGCGATGCCCAGCGAGCCGCGGATCGGTTCCTGTTGCAATCGATCCACCAGCGCCTTGACCTTGCCGACTGTGCGCACCCGGTGCAATTGGCCGTCCCGGCTGTCCAGGGTGGCGATGCCCGCCGAGTCGTAGCCCCGGTACTCCAGCCGCCGCAGGCCCTCAAGCAGGATGGGAGTGACATTGCGTTCGGCGATGACGCCCACGATTCCACACATAATTCTCGACCTTTCGCCTTGCTCGTTAACCTTGTAACACCAGTCGCCGGGTATGTCGGGCGATGACCAGTTCCTCGTTGGTAGGCAGCACCCACACCGCCACCCCGCTTCCGTTCCGGTCGATCCGCCGGCCATCGGCGGCGTTGGCCGCGGCGTCCAGTTCGATACCCAGCCAGGCCGAGCGGACGCCGACCCGTTCGCGCACCGCCGCCGCGTGCTCGCCGATACCCCCGGTGAATACTAGCGCATCCAACCCGCCCAGCGCCGCCGCCAGCGACCCGAGTTCGCGGGCGATGCGGTAGCAGAAATAGTCCACCGCCAGTTTCGCGTTGGGATCGGAGCTGGCCAGCAATTCGCGCATGTCGTTGCTGATCCCCGAGAGTCCCAACAGGCCGGACTGCTTGTACAGCAGGTTGGTCAAATCCTTGGCGCCCATGCCGTGCCGCTCGATCAAATAAAGCAACACGCCGGGGTCCAGCGAACCGGTGCGGGTACCCATCGGCAGTCCTTCCACCGCGGTGAAGCCCATGGTGCTGGCCACGCTTTGGCCGTCGCGCATGGCGCACATGCTGGCCCCGTTACCCAGATGGGCGACCACCACCCGGCCGGTGGCCGGCGTGCCCATGATTTCCGCCAGGGCGCCAGCGATATACTCATAGGACAGGCCGTGGAAGCCGTAACGCTGGACGCCTTCCTGGCGGTAGATCAGCGGCAGCGCGAACAAGCGCGCCAGTTCGGGTTGGCCGTGGTGGAAGGCCGTGTCGAAACAGCCGACCTGCGGCAGATCGGGCCGCACCGCGGTCAGGGCCCGGATGCCGGCCAGATTGTGCGGTTGGTGCAGCGGCGCCAGCGGCACGAAAGCCGCCAGCCGCGCCACCAGGTCCGGGGTCAGCCATTGCGGGTCGCTATACTCCTTGCCGCCGTGCACCACCCGGTGGCCCGCCGCGATCACATCGGGCAGGTCGGGCGTCTTTTCGAGCCAAGCCAGCAGGTCGCGTAGCGCCGCCTGATGATCGTAGATCTCGTCCGCCGCCGAGGTCGTCTCGGTATCGGTCGATCTTCTGCGATGGGTGGGTGCCTGTTTCCGATATTTGCCGGACGGCGGCGCCGGGTGGATATCGATCAACACCCGCCCGGCGCGGTCGAACGCCTTGAAATGCGGATCGTCCTCGCCGATGTTTTCCTGCAAGCCGCGACAGACCAGCGCCAGTTCGCCGCCGTCCGCCGGCAGAGCGAACACCGAGAACTTGATGCTGGACGATCCGGCGTTCAAAACCAGAATGCCGCGGGACATCTCAGTTTCCCCCTTATCCGTTGGATACAATGGCCTTGCCGCAGTCGCGAACGACCCGCGTTTTCAGTCGGGCGAACGCCGCGCTCAGGCTTCCTCGGATGGGCCGGCGCCGCCGAGTTGCCCGCCGAGTTGCCGCAGGTAGTCGCGGAACCGATCGCCCAATTCCGAATGTTGCAGGCCGTATTCGACGGTCGCGACCAGATAGCCCAGCTTGCTGCCGCAGTCGTGGCGCCGGCCGGAGAATTCGTAGGCCAGCACTTGTTCTTCGCCCAGCAGGGCGGCGATGCCGTCGGTCAGTTGGATTTCGTTCCCGGCGCCGCGCGGGATGTTTTGCAGCAAATCAAAGATGCGTGGCGTCAGGATGTAGCGACCCACCACCGCCAGATTGGAGGGGGCCTGTTCCGGTTTCGGCTTTTCGACGATGCCGTCGACGTTGCTGATCCGGGTGGCGAACGGCAGCGGATGAACGATGCCGTACTTGTTGGTCTCCTCCTTGGGCACGCGCTCCACGCCCAGGATCGAGCACTGGTATTTGTTGAAATGGCGGGCCATCTGGCTCAGCGCCCCGCCCTCCCTGGGGTCTTCCTCGATCAGGTCGTCGGCCAGGATGACGGCGAACGGTTCGTCGCCGACCACCGGCCGGGCGCACAGCACGGCATGGCCCAAACCGAGCGCTTCGGCCTGCCGCACGTAGACGCACTCCACGCCGGACGGGACGATGCCGCGCACCACTTGGAGCAGATCGGTCTTGCCGCGCGTCTCCAGTTCGACTTCCAGTTCGTAGGCCTTGTCGAAATGATCGGCGATAGCGTTTTTGGTACGTCCAATGATGAAGACCAGCGTGTCCACGCCCGCCGCCACCGCCTCCTCGACCCCGTACTGGATCAGAGGCTTATCGACGATGGGCAACATTTCCTTCGGACTGGCCTTGGTCGCCGGCAGGAATCGCGTTCCGAGGCCGGCCACCGGGAATACCGCTTTGCGTACTTGCCGTTTCACTTTATTTATACTCCCTTTCATGAGCGTCACGTTGGATTGCGAATCACGTTGCATTGTCCGGCATCGCACCGAACCGGACAAGCGTCATAATCAATCGCTCCCGCAGCCAGAATGGCGTTGCGTTAGCCGGGTTGGACACATTCTGGATGTTTTCGAAACATGAACTTAGTTCCACTTTGTCAGATTTATCTGTTTGATTTATTATCAAAAAAGATAATCTAATTTCGTAACTGCCCAGGTGCCTCGTCGGTGATCAGGCCGTACGGAGTTTGCTGAGGAGGACCGTTGGGGATTGGGTCAGGGTATCGATGATGTTCCAGCCCTGTTTTTTCGCGGTCGCGATGAGGGAGCGGATGACGGCGAAGTCGCGGGCGCCCTGTTCGGAGCGGAATCCACCGGAGATTTTCTGTCTGAGCTTCATCCTGCGGGCGGCTTGCTCGGCCAGATTGTTGGTGAAGGGTACGCGGGGATCGGTCAGGAACCGCAACACGTCGTCCTTGCGGGTACTCAAGCGCAGCAGCAGGTTGTGGCCGGTGCGGCGCCGTGGACGACCCCGACGCCCGGTGACGGGCAGCGGCGGTTGGACCTCATGAAAGGCGAGCCCTGCGGCAACGATGGCGTCGTATCGGCGCTGGAACCGCTGCATGAGACTGGGTTTCAGCGGCCCGTCGCGTTCGCGGGCCCGATGGGTGGCATGGCAGGCCCGACGCAACAGGCGTTGCATCCGCAGCGTCCAGGGTTCCTGCTCGATCTCGATCAAGGCCTTGAGCTCGCGCAGGTGATGCGCGTTGCACAAGGCATGCAGCACCCCGTTCAGGGTGTAGTAGGGCTTCCAGTGGTCATGGACGACGATGCCGATCATTCCTTCCCACAGACTGCCCCGCTGGGGGGACACGCGGTAGACGCTCGGCCAGGCGGTCACCGCGACATGGAGCCATTGCGCCTTGCCGCCGATGCGAAAGCCGGTTTCATCCCGATGCTTGACCGCCGCGGTCTTGACGAGCTGACTCACCGCCGCCACGAACTCTTGGCAAGGCTCGACCGCCTTCGTGCTCATCCGGGCGATCGTGGCCGCGGCCAGCCTCACCCCGAACAGGTCGGCCATCAGTTCGGCCAGCCGATCCTCGGGAATGAATGGGTCGTTGAGGAGATAGACCACGAAGGCCCCGATCCGCGCGCCGTACTGCACCGGCGCCGTGACCTCCGCCGGAAACGCCGCCCGGGTCGCCTCACCACACTGGCCACAGCAGCCGGTGTGGGCGCGATGCTCGGTCACGACCCGCGGTGGTGGCTCGGCCAGGTCAAAGACCTGCCGGGCGCGGTACCCCGCAGCCAGGTCTCGGGTCAGGGTCGCACCACAGTTCGGGCAGCGGTTGGGGTAGTGGTCGAGAATAACGTCCGGTTCGGCCACCTGACGCAGCGTGTCGCCGGGGTGGCCCGGTTGCCCACCCGGTTTCTGATCCGAAGACTCCCGCAAACTCATCGTCCGGGGTGGCTTCTTCAGTCCATCGCTGGCGGGGGGCTTCCCGCTGTTCCCACCGTTCAGCCCCAGCCGGCGCTCGAGTTCCGCGATGCGCGCCAGAAGCACGGCATTCGTCTCCCGCAGCGCCACGTTCTCGACCTGCAAGCGCGCGATCTCCTCCGCGACCGCCGTGGGGATGGCAGCAGTCATGCGATCGGCATCGCCGAGCGGCGGGTCAGTCACGGAGGTCATGGGGCGATTTACCATCCATTCATGCCCGGCTTGTCAAGCTGTTTTTTCCACCGGTACCTGGGCAGTTACAAAATAACAGCCTAATGCTCAACGCCGGGCCTTCAACCGCTGCCAGTACTGGTCGTAAACCGGCAGGGCGGCGCCGACGTCGGTTTGGAACTCGACGTTCTTCAGATCCTCTTCGGACGGATAGACGGTGGGATTGTCGCGCACCTTTTCCGGCAACAGCTCGATGGCCGCCAGATTGGGCGAGGAATAGCCGACCTCCTCGCTGATCTGCCTCGCGATTTCCGGGCGTAATACGAAGTCGATGAACTGGTGGGCGGCGTCCACGTTTTTGGCCCCCGCCGACACCACCAGATTGTCCATCCATTGCATCGCCCCTTCTTGCGGGTAGACGTACCGGATCTTGGGATTCTCCTTGCTGGCCTGATAGGCTTCGCCGTTCCACAGCATCCCCGCCGCCACCTCCCGAGACAGAAACTTGGTTTTGGGCGATTCGGCGTCGAACACCCGCACGTTGGGCATGAGTTCGGCCAGTTTTTCATAGGCGGCGCGAATCTGGTTCTCGTCGGTGGTGTTGATGGAATGGCCGAGCACCTTGAGCCCCATCGAAAACACTTCGCGCATGTCGTTCAACAACAACAGCTTGTTCCTGTAGGCCGGATCCCACAGTTCCGCCCAGCGCGTCAACGTGCCGGGCGCCACCTTGTCGGCGTCGTAGGCGATGCCGGTCGTGCCCCACAGATACGGAATGCTGTACCGGTTGCCGGGATCGTAGGGCTGATCGAGCAGGCGCGGGTTGAGATTGCCGAGATTGTGCAAGCGGGATTTATCCAGCGGCTGCAGCAGCCCTTCCCGGCGCATTCGGTCCACATAGTAGGTGGAGGGCACCAGGATATCGTAGCCGACGCCCTTGACGGTCTTGACCTTGGCGTACATCGCCTCGTTGCTGTCATAAGTCGAGTACTGCACCTTGATGCCGGTTTCCCGGGCGAACTGCTGGAGGACCTTCTTCGGCAGGTACTCCGCCCAGTTGTAGACGACCAGGGTCTGCTGTTCGGCGGCGATGGCGATGCCGCCGGACAGCAGGAGCAGGCTGGCAAGCAGGATTCTGAGCATGTCGCGATCCTCGTGAGTGGCGGGCACGTCAGTTTACCAGCGTTTCCCGCCACCGGCAGTGGCGCGCCATCCCGCAAGGAGCGGGACTATGCTTAACAGAAGAACCCCCGAAGATTTGGCGCGACCAAACCTCTTGTCGGGAATCCGGCTTAAGGGCTTGTCCAAAAATAAGTGGAACAAGTTATGGTGATGGGCGATGATATTGGT
>JAVMKJ010000169.1:6908-13690 GCA_031732855.1 Candidatus Competibacter sp. | reverse complement strand
CGCAGCCGAAAGTCTCGGCGCTGCTGCGCGGCGACTTCGCCAACCTGTCCGAGCACAAGCTGATGGACTGCTTGAATCGGCTCGGGTACGACATCGAGATCAAGGTGAAGCCGGCGGCCGAGCCGGTCGGTCACCGGACGCTCGCCATTGCTTGGAGCGCTTGGGGGGCACCCGCCACCCCGGAACCGCCCGCCGCTCCGGCAGTCGCGCCCTATCCCTGGGAAGCGCCCGGCGTGCGGGACGACGTGGCCAAGGTGTTCAACCTGCGCCTGCCGGAGCCTTATCTGCTCAAACTCAAGCACATCGTCGAGCGCACCCCGGACAGCATGCAGCAGTTCTGCCTGGGCGTGCTGCTGCCGGCCATCGACGCCCGGATCGCGGAGCCGGTCGATTCAATGCAACGCTAACCAGGATAACTTTCCATGTCCGTCGATCTCCACAAGCGCATCGTCGATCTCGGCCAGAAAGCCGCGTTCGCCGCCAACCGGCACGGCATCGAGGGCCAGCGCGCCCAAGTGGTGCTGGTGCTGGACATCTCGGCTTCCATGAACGCGCTTTACCAGTCCGGCGCGATCCAGCGGGTGATCGAGCGCATCCTCGGCCTGGCCGTCGCCTTCGACGACGACGGACGGATCGACCTGCTGCTGTTCGGCACCCACGCCTACCAGTTGCCGCCCGTCACCCTGGATGAAATCGATGGCTACGTCGAACGGGTGATCCTGGCGCAATACAAAATTCGGGAAGCGACGAACTACGCCCCGCCGTTGCGGTTGCTGTCGAACAAATACCGGACACCACAGCCCGCGCCTGTGTTCGTGATCTTCCTCACCGACGGCGGCAACGCCGACAAACCGGCCAGCGCCGAGGCCATTCGCGAACTCTCTTCCCAGCCGGTGTTCGTGCAGTTCGTCGGGATCGGTAAAGAGGATTTCCCGTTCCTGCACAAGCTGGACGAGCTGCCGGGACGGATGATCGACAACGCCGGGTTCATGCGCGTCAACGACATCGATGCCATCAAGGACCTGGAACTCTACGACCGGCTGCTGAACGAGTTCCCGCGGTGGCTGGTCGAGGCGCGGGAGCGGGGCCTTCTAGCCGGCTGACCGGCGTACGTTCCATCTGTGGCATCAGGGCAGGGATAACCCGTGGCCGCATGACGCCCCGCCAACTCGATGACAGCCGCCGCCCGCCACATTGATCGCCCGAAGGAGAGGAGATGCCTTTAACCCGTTTTGCCGCCGTTCTCTGGATGGTGATTTCCGCCGGCATCGCGCTCGCGGAGCTCGCCGTTCCCACCCCGATTCTGCCCGAGCGCCTCGCCTGGGTCAGTCCACCGCGGATCCCGGCCCTCCGAAGCGCGTGGGTGCTGGGGACCGAATCACGGGCCGGTCTGTACCTCCTCCGCGTGAAGCTGGCGCCGGGGGGGCGCATCCCGCCGCATATCCACCCGGACGAGCGGATCACGACCGTGCTGTCCGGCACGCTCCATGTGGGTTTCGGGACCGCCTTTGCCGAAGCCGGGACCGTCTCCATCCCGACGGGCGCGGCGTACGTCGCCCCATCCGGAATTCCGCACTTCGTCTGGGCCAAGGAGGGCGAGGTTTCGTACCAGGAAACGGGCATGGGTCCCACCGGGACCGTCTTCATCGACGCCGCGTCGCCACCCTGATGGTCCGCTCGCTGCCCCGCCAACCGCTATCGGGTCGAATGCGCGGAACGGTCGCGCCGCAACTGCCACGCTCTCACCGGATGCCGCCTGCCCGATCCGGCGCACGGCATTGATGAGAACCGGCGCCGCGTGGTTCGCGGCTTCGGGGATCAGCGTTGCATCCACCCCATGCCGGATGCGGCGGGGGGTGGATCGTCGCGGTGGTTGACGTAGTGGACGATCGCTCCCGCCACGATGGCCAGGAGCACGGCGATAGCCAGGTATCTCATCGGAAGATCCTCCCACTGTACTGCCTTGTTGGGGCTGGCGCTGGCGCCTGGCGGCGGTCGGCCAGTCCCGCCGATGGAACAAATCGTCCGGCGCGGGCGGCCTCGGCCACTAACCGATGATACATCGAACACATGGGGTTGCTGAAAATCCTGGCGTCCGTCCAGGAGTGAACTTGAAGCCCGATTCCGCTATAATGAGCCAATTTTTACTCACAGGAGGCTCATCATGTCCCGCTTTCAGGCGTTGACGAATCCGGTACTGGATGCCGAACTGGACCTGTTGCGCGAGCGCCTGGCGCTCGAACCGAACCAGAAGGCGGAATTGCTGCGCGAGGTGGCGGCTATCGCCGGTTGGGTCGTGTGCCAGGCCGAACAGGGGCGGGTGATCGAGGCCCATCACGGCAAAGAAGTCGAGCAACTCCGGCATCCGGCCCTGGAACGCTTGCAGGCGGCGCGGCGGCGTCCGGCCGGCGACCGCTTGACGCTCGGCGCCGAGGAAACCCAGCGGCTGGTGGCGATCCTCGAGGGAGGGTTCGATCCGCCGCCTGCCTTGCGGGCGGCGCTGGCCAATCTGGCGCAACCCCACCGCGAACCGCCGGCCCTGCGCTGGCCACCAGCCGCCTGAATCATGGCGTTGCGGCTTGAATCCATCCGCCGGGCGCATCGCCCGCTGTGGGCGGATTTCCAGAATCCCCAGACCACGCTGGTCGAGTACCTGCGGCGGTATGCCCTGCGCCATGCCGAGAAGGATCACCTAGCGCGAACCTGGCTGGCGATTGATGAGGACGGGGGGATGTCCCGGCTGGCCGGCTATTTCAGCCTGGCGACCGTCAGCGTCGAGCGGGCCGCGGCGGCCCGCCTGCCCGAACTCGATCGCTTGCCGCGTTTCCCGATACCTGGCGTCCTGCTGGCCCGCCTCGCGGTGGATACCCGGGTTCGGGGTCAGGGCCTGGGCCGGTATCTGTTCGAGGAAGCCCTGGGATTGACGCTGCAGTTGGCGCACGATGGCCCGGTGGCCTTTCGCCTGCTGGTGACCGATGCCCTGGATGCGGCGGCGATGCGCTTCTATATGCATTTCGGTCTGGCTCCGCTGGGAGAGGACTTTCCCTGTCGCATGGTGCTGGACCTGCACCCACTCCTCGCGGGTGGCGCGCAGTCCGCTGAAATCAGGACGCGGACACCGTAGCGCCGAACCCACCCAACCTGCTGATTACTCTGCCGCACACCGCCACCGATACCGCCCGAAACCCAGAGCGGGGTTGAGCAGCAGCGGGCTGAAGCGGACGCCCTGCGGCAGGGGCTGCCAGCGATGCGGCAGGTAGGGCGGCAGGCGGTCGTCCACCTGCTTGGCACCGGCTCGCTGATATAGCGTTCCTATGCCAGTTGTGGATTCCCCTACTTGGCTAAGGAGGGGTGGCGCAGAGCGCCGGGGTGGTTCGACCGTAGCGATTCCACAACTCAGATAGGAGCGCTATAGCAGCACGGAGTCCGCATGATCCAGAACTTCACCCGGCTCTGCACCCGGATGATGATCCGACCATACCAGTCCGCCGCAATGTGGAATATTCTCGGCCAGCCAATAACGCCCCCATCTTGAGAATCAAGCGCTATGAACCACTTGGAAACAAAAGCGGGTTTACGCGACTGGCTGGCGGATCTGAAGCTGGCGCATCTGGCTGAAGCCTTCATGGCCGGCGGCTGGCGGGGCGAGCGACTGCTGGATCTCACCCGCGAGGAACTGGCCGATCTGGGGGTGCCGAAGGACCAGCGCGGCGCGGTGATGCTGGCGGTCGCGGCCCTGCGCCAGGGCGATGCTCCGCCGACCCTGCCCGAATCGCAGGCGCCGACTTATGCCCCGGCCCTGACCGAGGCCGCCATCGCCCGCTGCCAGGCGCTGGGGCAACAACCGCCGGTGCCCTGGGTCGAGACGGTCGCCGACACCTGGCCCGGCCCCATCGCCCACGAATACCAGCGCCTGCGGCAACTGCTGGAACAGGGCCAGATCGTGGCGGCCATTTTCCAGCTCAAGGACCTGGCCGAGGTACTGGTCAAGTTCCCGGCGCTGGTCGTGGCCCGCGATCTGATCGCGCACGGTGACCTGGAGGCGGCGCAAGCGGCGCGGCGCGGTCTGTTCGGTGGACTACTGTCCTTCGGCCACTGGGTTGACGGGATCGTCGGCCGACAACTCGTGCCACAGATGATGCGCCTGGCGCCGACCGGGCGATTGCTGCTACCCGAACTTGGCGAGGTTTTTGTGGCAACCGAGGGGAAAAGCGGCAAGACGGCGGCTTCGCCGTGGCGGAAGACGCTGAAGGCATTGGTGAACTGGCGCAACGAAACCCTCGGCCATGGTGCGTTTCATCTGGACCCACAGGACTATCTGCCGGACCTGGAACATCAGGTGGGCCGGATCAACCAGCATCTGGCCGAACAGGTCGCCCAAGGGCTGTGGGCCGATGTCGTGCTGCGAGGCGAGGCGGGAACGCCACCGCTCACCGGCTGGCGGGCGATCCGCCACTGGCACGACGGCGACGCTGGCGCCCACCGCGAATTGGAAGCGCCGCTGGTGTTGGAGCGGGCCGGGCGGACCTTGCGGCTGACCCCGCTGGAGACGCTGCGCCGCTGCGTCGTGTGCGCCAAGCAGGACGTGTTTCTGTACGACACGCGCAGCGGGCGCGACCAGGGCAACGGTTTTATCTTGCTGGATTACCTGAGCGGCCATCGCCTGACCCTGCCCGCGCACCGCGCCGGGGAGCTGGCGGCCGAGACCCGCGATCTGGATGGACGCGAGTGGACGCCGGCCGGTCCCGGCCTGCTCGACGACGACTACGGCGAGCGGGCCATCAACGAGTTGCTGGAAACCAGGCTGCTGGAAGCCCGCTACCTGCGGCCAGACTATCTGCGCGAACCGCTGCGGCGCTTCGTGGCGGCCCGCGACCGGGGCGTGTTCTGGCTGACCGCGCCGAGCCACACCGGCAAGAGCGTGTTCGCCCATGGCCTGGCGTGTCCCGCCGAGGTGGGCGACCCACCGCTGTGGCCGGATACCGCCGTGGTGGTGTTTCACATCCGGCGCGAGTTCAAGACCTGGCCCGAGCAGTTGCGCTATTTCGTCCTGGAAACGGTGCTGCATCAGGCTTTTGGCCGGGAACCGGGCCGGCTGCGCCTGCCGGAACTGGACGTGCGGGCCGCCGACCCGGCCGCCGCCTTCGCCCGGTTGCTGCACGAGGCGTTCCGCCTGAAACCGGACCGGATCGCCCGGCTGGTCCTTTGTCTGGACGGGCTGGACGAACTGCCGCCCAATCCCGGGCATCAGGCCGGCATCGCCGATTTCATCCCCCGCCCGGACGCATTGCCGGAAGGCTGTTTCCTGCTGTTGACCTCGCGCCCGCTGGCCGAGTGTCCGCCCCACGTCCGCCAGGCGCTGGCCGACCGGTTTGCCGGGTGCGCCGATTTCGCCGGGTACGCCCTGAGTCTGGACGACGCCAGCGGCGATGCCTATCGTCAGTTGCTGCGCGCCTACTTCGACCGGGAGTTGACGGACCGGTTGAAGGCGGACCTGCACCAGGCGCTGGCCGGCGTGGTACAAGGTCAAACGACCGTGATCTGCCATGAAGATCTGGGTCAGATCCAGTCGTCCGCCCTGCGGGAATTTGCCCGCACGGAATGGCAGGCGCTGAAGCAAACCCACGGGGTAAAGAAAGTGCGTTCTCCCAGCGAGGCGCCCAGTCTGAAGGAGACCGTGGTCCAGCCGCTGCTCGACCGTTATGGCGCGGCCTTCGACGAGGTCGTGCGCAAGGCCGATGGCCGGTTTCTCTACGTCGCCCATTTGACCGAGCTGTTACGTGATGAACGGCTGGCGTTCGGCGGCATCACCGATCTGCCGGCGGGCGCCGGCTTGTACGCCCACTATCTGCGGCAACTGGAAAAAACGCTGACCGCGCCCACCGGGTCCACGGCCGACGCCGCCGTCGATGCGGGTAGCAAGCCGTGGGAGTTCGCTCGCCGCGTGATTCTGACCCTGGCCGCCGCCGAACAGGCCGATGTCGCTTACCAGGAAATGTTGCCCGCCAGCGTGCGGGAAGAAGTGTTCCGGGGGGTGCCGCTGGAAATTCTGGCGGCGCTGCTGGACGAGCCGGGCCGCACCGTGCGACTGACCTTCACCCTCTACAGCCTCAAGGGCATTCTGACCGCCTGGAAGGGAGATGACGCCCGCGATGCCCGCTACGCCTTGGGCTTGAAGGATTTCGTCGCTACGGTGGAAGCCCTTTGGCCCCAGGCTCTGACCGACACGCATCGGCTGCTGGCCACCCAGACGCTGGAGGCGCTGGAGGGGCGCTGGGAGTCAGTGAGTGGCGACGATCCGTTCGACCGCTGGCGGTTGCGGTATCTGGTGGCGCATGTGGAGTATACCGAGGAACCGGCGGCTTACCGGGAGCGGCTGATCGAAGATGCTGTGATTCCAAGGGCTTATCACCGGCTGGGGATGCAAGCGCATTCTGGCGCTCTCTACACGCTGGCCGCCCGATATTGGTCGATTCTGTTGGCGGTAGCGCAGCAGCGTGTGCTTCTGCAACCTGGCGATGACGCTATGAACGACTTGGCGGGCGCCTATATGAACCGTGGTGTGACGCGCGCAGATAGCCAAGACCTGAGCGGGGCGCTGGCGGATTGCGGGAAGGCCATCGAGTTGATGGAACCCTTGCGCCGCCAACTGGGGACGGAGTGGCCACCGGCCTGGGCCAACGACTTGGCGCGGGCCTATGTGAACCGGGGCCTGACGCGCGCAGACAGCCAAGACCTGAGCGGGGCGCTGGCGGATTGCGGGAAGGCCATCGAGTTGATGG
>JAVMKJ010000169.1:0-6808 GCA_031732855.1 Candidatus Competibacter sp. | reverse complement strand
TGGAACCCTTGCGCCGCCAACTGGGGACGGAGTGGCCACCGGCCTGGGCCAACGAACTGGCGACGGCCTACCTGAACCGGGGCATGACGCGCCGCGCCGGCCAAGATCTGAGCGGGGCGCTGGCGGATTGCGGGAAGGCCATCGAGCTGCGGGAAGCCTTGCGCCGCCAACTGGGGACGGAATGGCCGCCGGGCTGGGCCAACGCCCTGGCGCGGGCCTATGTGAACCGGGGCAATGCCCACTTGGACGTCCCAGATCTGAGCGGGGCGCTGGCGGATTACGGGCGGGCCATCGAGTTGCAGGAAGCCTTGCGCCGCCAACTGGGCACGGAGTGGCCGCCGGCCTGGACCAACGCCCTGGCGACGGCCTACCTGAACCGGGGCAACGCGCGCCGCGACGGCCAAGACCTGAGCGGGGCGCTGGCGGATTGCGGGCGGGCCATCGAAATGATGGACGCCTTGCGCCACCAACTGGGGGCGGAGTGGCCGCCGGCCTGGGCCAATGGCCTGGCGGCGGCGTACATGAACCGGGGCAATGCGCGCCGCGCCGGCCAAGACCTTAGGGGAGCACTGGAAGATTACGAGCAGGCCATCAGGTTGATGGAAGCGTTACGCCGCCAACTGGGGGCGGAGTGGCCGCCGGCCTGGGCCGACGACCTGGCGGGGGCCTATGGGAACCGGGGCAATGCGCGCCGCGACGGCCAAGACCTGAGCGGGGCGCTGGCCGATTTCGGGCGGGCCATCGAGCTGCGGGAAGCCTTGCGCCGCCAACTGGGGACGGAATGGCCGCCGGCCTGGGCCAACGACCTGGCGGCGGCGTACATGAACCGGGGCAATGCGCGCTGCGACGGCCAGGACCTGAGCGGGGCGCTGGCGGATTACGAGCAGGCCATCGAGCTGCGGGAAGCCTTGCGCCACCAACTGGGGACGGAGTGGCCGCTGGCCTGGGCCGACGACCTGGCGGGGGCCTATGTGAACCGGGGCAATGCGCGCCGCGACGGCCAGGACCTGAGCGGGGCGCTGGCGGATTACGAGCAGGCCATCGAGCTGCGGGAAGCCTTGCGCCACCAACTGGGGACGGAGTGGCCGCTGGCCTGGGCCGACGACCTGGCGGGGGCCTATGTGAACCGGGGCAATGCGCGCCGCGACGGCCAGGACCTGAGCGGGGCGCTGGCGGATTACGAGCAGGCCATCGAGCTGCGGGAAGCCTTGCGCCACCAACTGGGGACGGAGTGGCCGCCGGAATGGGCCAACAGCTTGGCGAGGACCTATATGAATCGGGGAATCGTCCTGGAAGAAAGCAGCTGCCTGGAAGACGCCATCACGGACTGGGATCGAGCCGCTAAAATTTATCTGAACCAGGTTGAACATGGACAGCTACGAGCAGGACCTCAATTTCTCAAAGTCGTCTGGTGGCAACTCGGTGGGTTCCGGGATTTGGGCAATTGGCCTGAAGCTGGCCAGTGTCTTCTACAATTTCTATCCTTCCATGCTCGTCTTCAAATGGAATGGTTGGATCACGATGGTGAAGAAGAACCGCCGTGGGAGCCGGTTGTGGTTGAATTCGCGCAAACAATCCAGGCGTTAGACCAAGAGGAGCGCACCTGCTTGTTGGATGCCTTGGGGCAGGCTGCCGAAGAGGTCAAGGAGATATTCGGCTGGTCGTGAGGAGCCCTTGAGTGTGCCAGTCCGCCACAGTTCGGTGGACAGAGCCCCTTTCAGACCTTGCCCGCCGGCTTTCTGGAGAGTCTGCGGAACGAACTCCATCCGACGATGGCGGTGCCTGCCGACCTCCGTATGTTAAGGCGGTTGTTGGCCGGCGATAGCGTGGCCAGAAGAGATCGAAGGCCGCCGCGCCCGCGCGGGGCGCGCCGATCCCGGGAACAAACGACACCCCTTTCCGCACCGTTCTGGGGGATAATCCGACTGGCGCCGTGCCGGCGCGCGACGGACCGCGCCCGATGCGCCGTCCTGTGCCCCGGCTGCTCCGGAGACCTTCCATGCCGCTTGCCGAATTGCTCGAACGCCTGCCGTCGCCGATAGCGCTTCCGCTTCAAGGCTATCTGGAAGAAGCAAATCCGCGCCTGAAGCTGTGGGCCATGTGCGAGACGGTGGAGTTGTTGTTGCGGCTGCTGGTGTTTGTCGGCATCGTCGATCTGGCGCGTCCGGACGGGAAACCGCCCCAGGCGCTGCGGGCCAGGCTGCGCGAGCCGATCGAGCGGCCGACGCTCGGCCGTTGGGCCGACATGGCGGAGGCGGTCGCGCAAACGCTGGCGGGCGAAACCGATAGCCTGGTTCCCGAACTGGCGCCCTGGCTGCAACACATGCTCCTTCCCCTGCTGGATGGAAGCACCGAACAGAATTCCCTGCTCGCATTGCGTAACTTTCTGGCCCACGGCGGCGGGGTGTCGCGGCCGTTGGCGACGAGGCTGCTGGCGGCTTGGCGGGAACCGTTCGAGCAGGCGATGCAGACGGTCGCCTGGTTGGGTGAGTTGGTGTTGGTGGTGCGGGAGCCCGACGGCTATGGCTGCTTGCGCGGTCCCACGCCGGATGCTTGCCCCTACACGCCGGGCAATCTGGCGGCGGTGGCTGAGGCATTGGCGCTGGCAGATGCGGTCGTGGTGGTACGGCACGACCGTGCCATGCCGTTGTGGCCTTTCGTGCTGTACGGTCCGCCGCGCAACCCCTACGACGACTGTCCCGGCGAGGACAGCATTCCGCAACTCTACGTGCGCCAGGGGGAAATCCATTTGCAGTACACGCCGCTGGGCGGAACGGTCTGTCACAGCCAGGCCGGGGACGCGGCGCTGGCCCGCTTCCAAGAACTGTTTCATGTGGATCGGGAATTGTCCCGAGCCGGTAAATCCCGCTTCACTGTCCGGGATTTTCAGGATCGGATTCGCGGTCTTTCCGACCGGCTGGTGGGGCGAATGGTGGAGTTGGCGACGCTCCGGGGCCTGCTGGATGCCACTTCTGAAGGCGTGATTTGGGTGGCGGGCACGGCCGGTATCGGCAAGTCCAGCCTGTTGGCGCGGGTTGCGCGGGATAAGCTCGAAGCTCCACCCGCCAATACCCTGGTGCTGCCTTACTGGTTCGATGCCGGCGATGAACGGTGCCAGCGCGAGACGTTTCTGCGCTTTGCCCTCGAACGGCTGCGGGACTGGCTCCGCATCGCGCCCCCGGAAGACGGCGAGGAATCGCCCAAGCCGCTCCAGCAGCTCCGCGATGTTCTCCAGAAGCTCGACGGCCGTCGCGTGCTGTTCGTGCTCGACGGCCTGGATGAAATCACCGAACGCGATCCGCACTTCGCCCGCGACGTGCCGCTCGACCTGCGCCTGCCCGGCGTCGTGTGGTTGTGCGCCGGCCGGCCGGAACGGGACCTGCCCCAACTGTTTCGCCCGGAGATCGCGCATCACCCGTTCCCGGACGGGCTGCCGCCGATGCGGGAAGGCGACATCCGCGAAATGCTGCTGGACAGCCTGACCGGAGAATTGCGCAAGCGACTGGTCGGCCAGGACCGCGAGCGCGGCGATCAGGTCATCAATCCGTTCATCGATAGCGTCGCCAAGGCCGCGCACGGCCTGCCGCTGTACGTGCGGTATGTCATCAACGACATTTGGGCCGGCCGCTATCGAATGCTGGATGCGGGCGAGCGGCTGCCGCCCAGTTTAAATGCTTATCATGAAGACCATTTGCGACGTTGCTCGGTGAGCAGTTTGCACCAGATTTTGACCCCGATGGTGGCCTTGCTGGCCGTGGTTTATGACGAGCCGACGGTAGATATTCTGGCCGCCCTGTTGCGGCAACGCACCTTGATTCCCGCCGGGGAGGAGGGGGTTGCATTGGTGAGGGAGGGGTTGAATGCTCTGGAATCCATGGTGCGCCGCAAGCGGGATGAGGACGGTCAGGTTCGCTATGCCCTGCATCATCACTCATTGCGCCAGCACATTGAGGAAAGCCCACTGACTCGTCAGGCGGTGGCAACGGCGCGGGAGTTTCTGGGCGATGCCGCGTTGCAGGTCAAGCCCGATGCCGCCGCCGCTTATCTCTACTGCTATGGAATTTATCATTTGGTCAAAAAGGGCGCAGGACGGCATCAAGACGCCTTACGCCTGCTGACCCGGTTCGATTACTTGATGGCGCGGTTTCACGCCTTGCGGGATACCGATGCGGCGCTTGAATTGCGTCTCGACTGGCAAGCCTATCTTCAAAGCGGTGGCGTGCTGGATGATGAAACGCGAATTTGGGAAACCTTTTTCCACGAGAAGGAACACATCTTGCGGCGCGGCGATGACGACTGGCCCGCTTACAAAATTCTGCTGCAACTGGCGATCGAACACGCCGACGATAGCCCCATCACCCAGCAGGCGGAAGCGTGGCTGGCGCAACCGGGCAATTGCGATTGGGTGTGGTTGCGTAATCCCTGTCGGCCGGAACATGTTCCCGTCAATCCGGTCGTGCGGGTGTTCGAGGGCCATGCGGATACGGTGAATGGGGCGATGGCTTTGACGGACGGGCGCATTTTATCCTGGTCCGAGGACTGCACGCTCCGAATTTGGGATCGTAACGACAGCACGGAATTTGTTGAGTTAAAGGGACATGCTCATGCGGTCACCGGCGCGAAGGAATTACCTGATCATCGTATTCTTTCCTGCTCAAAAGATGGGACCTTGCGAGTCTGGGATGGTAAAACCGGTGCATCCTTAGAAGTTCTGGAAGTGGGTCAAGGAGAGTTGGCTGGAGTTGAGGCATTGCCCAATGGAAATATCTTATTCTGGACCAAGGAGAATGTTTTGAAAATTATTGACAGCGATGGAAAGAGTATTTCATTAACAGGGTTTAATGGATCTATTAATGATGTAAAAGTAACATCTGATAATACAATTGTTTCTTGGGATCAAAATAAATTCTATTGCTGGAATGGTGATACTGGAAAACAGGTTTCAATAGAGGAAGATATATTGAATAACATCAAAAGATCAGAGTTTATTGAAGAAGATAGTGATGCATTGGAAATGTTAAATTCAATTTCAGAAGAGTTTGGCGATCATTCTCTACAAGGAGTATATATTATATCTGATAAATATAAAATCCTAAAAATGGGAATCGATTTTTTGTGGTTGCTTGATTATAAAGATAAGGATCTTCCAGTAATCAGAAAAATACATAATGGATATATAAGCGGATTTAAAATATTACCTAATGGCTATATTCTTATTTGGGGAAAACAAGATATTAAACTGATATATATTTCCTCTGACTTACCTTTAATAAAATATCAAGAAATAGGTTTTTACAAATATCCCAAAGAAAATCAAGAGGCGGGATCAAATAAAAATAGCAGCAAAGTCATTAATATAAGTCATCATCTTGGATTAGTCAATGATGTTCAACTACTATCAGATAGCCGTTTGCTATCTTGGGATCAAACCACCATAGGTTTATGGGATAAAAATACAGGTAAAAATATTGTTGTGTCGCCTATCTATCCAAGGATAGACTACTATGACTCAATATTAAAAGTAAAAATACTGGCTAACGGTGGTTTTTTAATAACAACAGAAGATTATTTTTGGCATTTATGGGATGGTAAAAATTTTTATAGGTACATTGTGGATCAAGGTGAAATACTTGAACTTTCTGATGGAAATTTACTTTGTTTAGACGATAAACTTCAAATACAATGTGGAACTACCGGTAGAGTTATAAAAGAACTAAAAGGACATACGAAAGGGATTAAAGATATAAAATTATTGCCTAATGACCGCATTCTTTCATGGTCAGAAGACTGCACTTTACGCTTATGGGATACTACAACCGGTGAGTGTATAATAGTCTTTGAAGGACATACAAATGCTGTTACTGGAGCATATGTGATGTCTGATGGCCGCATTCTTTCATGGTCAGAAGATCATACCTTGCGTTTATGGAACGCTACAGATAGAGAATGTATTAGAGTTATGGAAGGACATGACGATGTTATCACATCAGTTTTTTTATTACCAGATAATTGCATCATATCAAGTTCAAAAGATAACACCCTGCGTTTATGGGATAACAAAAGTGGCGATCTTATAAATACTATAAAAGTCAATAGTGATCATAGTGATAAATTTATATTTAGTGGACTGCAAATGCAAAATGTTTACGAACTGCCGAATGGTAATGTCCTCTTGATTTCTCACGATGATCTGTATTTTTTGAATGGCGAATATAAAAATATAATTACTATATCTCCCTTTTCATTTCCCGAAAAAATCAAGATTTTGAGCAATGGCAATATTCTTGTCTGGTCTAATTATAGATCTAAACTTGGCTTAAGAATCATAAGCAACTCTACAGGAAAAATCCTTGTATTATCAACAAATGAGCAATTTATAGAAAAACTTGGACTAGTTGAGGATAAAATTTATTTTCTTCTTAATGATGGAACTTTTGGAATTCAAGGCATTGATATTGATGAAATTTATGATGAAAATGAACATACATTATTTTCTGATTTTAAAAATATCCTATATCAGTATCAGTACTCAAAAATATTTAATATTGTAGGAAGTTCTGTTAGCAATACCGTTAAATTTATCGATCATCACATGCGCTGGGAAGCAGATTGCGCAGTTTTATGTAAAGATATGTCCGATGATGGAACTTATATCGTCTCTGCATCTGATGGTCGGATCCTTTGCCTCAAACTGTATCGTGGCGCTAACCGCATCACCAGCGATGAACTTGCAGAAGACTCTAACAATTTAACGAGTAAGCGTTCATCTCCCCCTCCCGGTGGCGTCTGACTTCCCCCCACGGGGTGA
>JAVMKJ010000168.1:0-13919 GCA_031732855.1 Candidatus Competibacter sp. | reverse complement strand
GCCCTAACCCGCCCTACGATTCTGAACCATAAAATCCATTGAGAAACGGTATTAGAACCTGTACAAAAACTCCCCTCTCCCTCCGGGAGAGGGGTTGGGGGTGAGGGCGTTTTTTCAACGACTTAGCTCACCAGAGGCTGTACAAAAACGCCCCTTACTTGTGGCGTTCGTTTTCCAGAATGATAGCCGCCGTTCGCGACGGTTGGCGCAGGTTGTCGATCAGAATGTAAAGACTGATCAGCAGCACCCACAGCGGGAAGACCAGCAAAATCCCCTCGATGTAGCGACTGCTGAGCAGGAGCAGCAGCGCCACCGCGTAACCGAGCCACGCGATCCAGCGGGCGATGAATCGGGTGCGGAGCGCGAGGGTGGACGTCGCGATCATGAACACTCCGGCCATCTTGATCGCGTAAATGTTCATGACTTCATACGCGATGGCGCGAGCGGAGGTGAAGGTGGCGGAGCCGACGATCCGGGTGGGGTCCGCCGTGTAGGCGATGATGAGACCGCCCACCATCGCCGCCGACATGAACAGCATGGCCAGGAACAGCAGCCCGCTGCCGAGAAAGACGGTGGCGAAAAAGCGGTCTTCCCGCTCCCCCAGGCGGTCGCGCAGTACGCCGATGAACCACAGGAAGGCGATGCCGGCGAACGGCACCAGGTTCAGCGCCAGCGCCACTGTATTCAAGCGGGTTTGCAGCCAGGCTCCCGCTTCCAGCGGATCGGCCGGGACGGCGAGCCGGATCAGCAACAAGCTGGCCATCAACAGGACCGCGAAGAGGATGCCGGCGATGGCGGCGGCGCGCGGCGCTCGCAGGCGCGCGGCAGTCGAGGTTGTTTCCGTTTGCATCACGTCCTCCGTCAATTCATCGAACCCACCCCGATTGCTCAGGACTAGGTAGCGGTCTCCCTATTGCTCGGCCCGCCGGCGCGACAGTCCCAGGCCCTGCCGGTCTTCCTGCAGCGCCATCACTTTGTCCTCGGCATCGAGCACCGAACGTTCCACCACCAGGTTCAAATGGTGGAGATATCGTTGCACCACCTCTTTTCGCTCGGCCTCGGTCACGGAATCCATCAAGCCCAGGAGAGCCGAACGTAGCCGGCGCATCACCTGCACCGAACTGACGCCAAACTGACGGATTTCATCGAAAGAGAGCGTCACGTAGTCCTCCCAGGTGGGCGTCGGGATGACGAGTCGCAGGTTGCCCTGCTCGTCCGCGACGCAGCCGGCGTCGAGCGCGCGCCGGCCGAGGCGGTGCAGGAGATCCTCGATCTGGTCGAGGGCCTGAACCGCCGTGGTCGGATCGTTGATGGCCGGGGAGAGGGCCTTGATGGCGATGTCCACCAACAGGCGCAGGGGGTACTTGGGGTCCTGCTCGAAGGTGCGTTCCCGCGCCAGCCGAATCGCCCGCCGGAGCGGGGTCTCCGCCAGCGGCTGTCGGCCGCCATGCACGCGCAGCAGCGGGGTATCTTCGGTCAGGGTGTCGCCGACGGCGCACTCCATCACGATCACGGCATCCACCGCCTGGGCCTGCCGGACCAAGGCAGCGATCTGGAAGTTAGCGACCGTCTGCGGCTCGCCCGAGTAGCGCAGCGTCTGGGTGACCGGGCGCTGCCGGACTGCCTCGACCGCGGTTTGCCACGACTCCGGCGTCGCGCCCGCGGGCGCGTCCAGGCGCGGGAACATCGCCCGAATCACCTCGCGCCCTTGCTGGCCGACGAAATGAAGGACGTTGGTGATCTGAACATCGTTCAGCCGCTGCACCAGCTTGGCGAAAACCATCATGCTGAGGATCAGCAGCACCGTTACGAGCACGACTGAGAACAGGGGTACCCTACCGTCCCCTCCGCGATCGATCCACGCCAAGGTGGCGATGGCATAAGAAAACGTGGCAACGAACAGGCCGAGCGAGTGGAAGAGCACCGGGTCGCGGCCAAACCAGGCCACCAGACGCGGGGAATAGGCGACGGCGCTGAATTGCACCATGACAAAAGCGAGCGCGAACACGATGCCGGTCAGCGCCATCATGCCGGAAGCGATGGCCGACAGCGTCGCCTGGGCCGACGCGATCGACATCCCATGGCTGAAAGCGGGGAGATATTCCTGCTCCAGGCGCGGCAAAGTCAGGCCGCAAATGGCGGTCACGCCCATATAAATCGTCGGAATCAGCCAGATCGGTATCGCCAATGCGTGCCTTTTCAAGAGCGTATCTC
Organism: Candidatus Competibacter sp.; assembly: GCA_031732855.1. Classification (GTDB taxonomy): domain Bacteria; phylum Pseudomonadota; class Gammaproteobacteria; order Competibacterales; family Competibacteraceae; genus JAVMKJ01. Next base: position 11,705 of record JAVMKJ010000168.1, on the reverse strand, counting down.
GTCTTAGGATCACGGATTTCCGGATCGCCGTACCCAGTGAAAAACGTCGCCAGTCGCGTTTCGCTCAGGGCGAGGGGAGAGGGGCGCAGCCGTGATCGAATGGGTAAGGTACGCTCCACCTCGATGTCGGTGGCCGGCGCCTCCACCCAGGCACCCAGCTCGAGCAGAACATCCAGCATGGATCGGGTGAGCACAGCCAGTTCCTGGTCGTTGCGGGGGACGGCCCCAAAGGTTAAGCCTTGATTTCACATCATGAATCAATTTTAATCATATCATGAATAATTTAAAAATACGTTGGCTAACCCAACCGTTGCAAGCCGCTTTGCAGGCGCTGCCGGTCGTCGTTCTGACCGGCGCTCGGCAAACCGGCAAAACCACGCTGGCCCGTTCCCTGCCCGAACCGCGCGGCTACCTGAGCCTGGACGACCTGGGCATCCTGGGTCAGGCCCAAGCCGATCCCGATTCGCTGCTGCTGGAGCGGCCGCTCACCCTGGACGAAGTGCAACGGGCGCCGGAACTGCTGCTGTCCCTCAAGCGCCAGGTCGACCGCCAGCGCCAGCCCGGCGACTTTCTGCTCACCGGCTCGGCCAATCTGCTCCTGATGAGCCAGGTCGCGGAATCGCTGGCGGGACGCGCCGTCTATCTGGAGTTGCCGCCGTTCTGTCCGGCGGAATGGCTGGAGCGTCCCGAGGGACTGGCGCCGCTGGATCGGCTGTTCAAACCGGATTTCAAGTTGACGGACTGGCCCGAGGAAACCGGCTACTGGCCGGACTGGCTGCTGCGTGGCGGCTTTGCCCCGGCGGTGACCGCCGCATCGGAAGAAAGCCGCGACTTCTGGTTCGCCGGCTACGTGCAAACCTATCTGGAACGCGATCTGAGACAGCTCAGCGCCGTCTCCAGCCTGCCGGATTTCCAGCGACTCATGGCACTGGCCGCCAACCGGGTCGGCCGCCTGCTCAACCAATCGGAGCTGGCGCGCGACGCCGCATTGCCGCAGCCGACGGTGCATCGCCATCTGAACCTGCTCGAAACCGGCTGCCTGATCGCCCGCCTTGCCCCCTACGCCACCAACCCGACCACTGGCCTGGTGAAAAGCCGCAAGCTGTACTGGAGCGATTGCGGGCTGGCGGCCTGGCTGGCGGGCATCCGGAGCCGACAGGATCTCTCCGGCCGCCTGGATCAGGGATTCTGGCTGGAACAGGCGATTTTCCAGTCGCTGCAAACGTGGCGCGCGCTGGATTTGACCAGTCGCCGGCTTTATTTCTGGCGGGACCGCTCCGGCCGGGAGGTGGACTTCGTCCTGGAGAAAAATGGGGTTCTGGTCGCCCTGGAAATCAAGGCGGCGTCCCAGGTTACGCTGGCGGATGTCGCCGGCATCAAGGCGTTCCAGCAAGGCTTGGGAGCCGGTCGGCGGTTTCGGCGTGGCGCGGTCCTGCACGGTGGATCGGCCCGTCCGCTCGGTGAAAATCTGCATGCCTTGCCCTGGGGTTGGCTGTTGCCCGCATCGCCATGAAGATCGGAAAACAAAACACCTTCATTCGGCGGACCGAGAAGATTTTTCCGGTCAATACGGAGTTTCAGCGCGCCGGAAACCTCTGAAATACCGTGGAACTCCGAAGTGTGGCTGAAAATTGGCCATCCGATAGCTGATTTTCAGCCGTTCAAGCAGGATTGCCATATCCCTCTTGCTGGTCCGTCCCGAACAGGTGGTTGTGCGCGAGCGAAAGCATCCCGCCGGAGATGTTCCTGGCCTTGAATCCATTTTGCAGAAGAATCCGCGTCGCCAGGTAGGCGCGCTGGCCGGAACGGCAGATGACGTGAATCTCGCGGTCGCGGGGAAGTTCGCCGAGACGGGCGCGGAGTTGCCCGAGGGGGATATCGAGAGCCTCCGGGACATTTTCCACCGCGAGTTCCATCGGTTCGCGCACGTCCAGGAGGAATCCCGTCCTGGCCGTATCCCAGTGAACCAGCGGCATGTCGCCACGTAAAACATCGGCAGCGACCATCCCCGCGAAGTTGACTGGATCCTTCGCGCTGCCGAACTGGGGCGCGTAGCACAGCTCGGCTTCCTCGAGTTCGTAAATCGTCGCACCCATTTGGAGCGCCATGGCCAGGGCGCTGATCCGCTTGTCGACGTTGTCCTCGCCGAGGGCTTGCGCGCCGAGCAGGCGTCCGTCGGACTTGCGGAAGAGGACCTTCATCGCGATCGGCCGGGCACCTGGGTAGTAGCCGGCGTGCGAGTTCGGGTAGAGGTAGATCTTCTCGTAATCCTGGTCGCCGCGCCGCTTGAGGGTCTTCTCGCTGGCGCCGGTCCAGGCGGCGGTCGCGCCGAATAGTCCGATGATCGCGGTGCCCTGGGTGCCGCGGTAGCGGGAGTCGCGCCCGGCGATTACATCGGCGGCGATGCGGCCCTGCCGGTTCGCCGGCCCGGCGAGCGCGACGAGACTCCACTCGCCGGTCACGAAGTCCTTCACTTCGATGGCGTCGCCGACCGCGAAGATGTCCGGGTTGCTCGTGCGCATCCGGTCGTCGACCCGGATGCCGCCGCGCGGGCCGATCTCCAGCCCGGCGGTCCTGGCCAGGCTGGTGTCCGGGCGCACGCCGAGCGCGAGAATGACGATGTCGGCCGGATGCACCTTTCCGGACTGCGTCCGCACCTCCAGGTTGCCGTTCGCGGATGGTTGGAATCCGGCCACCCCGTCGCCGAGCGCCAGACGGATGCCGTGCCGCTCGACAAAGCGCTCGACGACGAGCGCCATTTCCCGGTCGAGCGGCGCCAGGATCTGATCGCCCATCTCGATGAGGGTGACGTCGAACCTGCGGTGAACGAGGTTTTCCGCCGTCTCCAGACCGATGAACCCGCCCCCGACGACCACCGCACGGGTCTTGGGCCGCACCGTCTGGAATCCCGAGTATCTGTTCATCCCGCTCAGGAACAAGGAGCCTTTCTCGATCCACTCGCGGATGGACCGGGCGTCGGGCACCGTCCTCACCTCGAAGATCCCCGGCAGGTCGATTCCGGGCAGCGGCGGGCGGATCGACGACGCCCCGGGCGACAGAACGAGCTTGTCGTAGGACTCGGTCGTCACCGCGCCGGTGGCGACGTCGCGCAGATCGACGGTCTTGTGTTCGGGCGAGATCCGGATCGCCTCGCAGCGCGTGCGGCAATCGACCGCGAACTGTTCGCGGAAGGTTTTTTCGCTCGCCACGAGCAGGCTTGATTCCTTCTCGATCACGCCGCCGACATGGTAAGGCAGTCCGCAGTTCGCGTAGGAAACATACGGTCCGCGTTCCACCATGAGGATTTCCGCTTTTTCATCCAGCCTGCGCAGGCGCGCCGCGCACGACGCCCCGCCGGCCACTCCACCCACGATGATGACTTTCATTGGTGTTTTCTCCTGATGACAGACGGTGAAGAGCGACAGCAGAATTTCGAGACCAAACGTCGGAAGAATCACGTTTAGAGCAGCGCCCCGGCGAGCAGCTTGAGCATCTCCCCCACGGGCATCACCAGGAAAATCAGGGGCAGGCCGGGGAGGGACGCGATCACCGCGATCTGGAGGATCTGTTGCTGGCTGAAGGGGAAAAGCCTCATCTCCCGGATCACCCCGAAGCTGTTCCCCAGATCGGCCAGGGACTGGATGTCGGCGCTCCCCAGGAGCGGTTCGTCCGGCGACGTTTCGCCCGTCACCCACTTCTGTTCGAAAGCGCGGTTGTAAGTGTCGGCCAGGATGCTGTACTGGCGCAGCCCTGCCCGCCGGGTCCGGGCCAGCATCGGCACGAAGAGCAGCAGGGGGCCGAGACAGATCAGTTCCATCAGCACCAGGTAAATCACGAACAGAGTTCTGAACGTGTCGATCGGCACGGCCTCGAAATAGACCTGGAAAGCCACATACGCGCTCAGGACGCAACTGAAGGCGAAGGGGAAAATGGCCAGCGAGACATGGGCTCCACCGAGAAAACCCAGTCCGCCGGCCCGGTCGGGATGGGTGGCCACCAGGTTGAGCGGCAGCCGGGACAGGTCGCGGAGGAAGAGGGTCCAGATGATCAGCCGCCAGAACCAACGGTAAACGAAGAATTGCAGGATCGGCACCGCGATGAATTGGTACCAGAATCCCGCCGGCGACAGGCCGATCCCATCCGGGCGCATGATAAAACGCCAAGTAGCCGTGTCCTCACCGATCAGGGTTTCGACGGTGAAATACCAGGCGCCCAACAGGGCGATGCCGAGCATGATCAGCTCCGGCAGGAGCGCTTCACGCCTCCGCGCGGTCCGGACAATGGCCGCTTCGACGGCGGGCAGGTCTTCCGGCCGAACGAAGCTGCCCTGGACGAAATGGAGTCCCGCCGCGCGGAGCCTTGGGCCGGTGACGACTTCAGCCAGGAAGAGCAGCGGCACGGCCAGGAAAAAACGGGCATAAGCGGCAAAGTCCAGCAACAAGGATTCCCGGGGCGTCGGCCCGAGCGCCCGGCCCTCGATCGAGGAGAAAATGAGAAGAGGAACCCAGGTGATCAGCAGGAATCCGATAGCTCGCCTCCCGATGGAAGGGCCAGCGCCCTGGATCAGACCGATCCGTTGCATGAGCCGGTATGCCGGCCCACCCAGCTCGAATTCCAAATCGGATTCATGCGCAAGGACCGTCATCATGCTCGCTCCGATTTCTTAGAACCTGTACAAAAACTCCCCTCTCCCTCCGGGAGAGGGGTTGGGGGTGAGGGCTTTTTTCAACGACTTAGCTCACCAGAGGCTGTACAAGAACGCCTCTTAATACCCTGTTTCGATCGTAACCGTTCATCCCCCTCCCCCCAACCCCCTCCCGCGAGGGAAGGGGGAGTTTAACAACGGACTGTTTCGCAAGGCTCCCTCCCCCCTTGTGGGGGAGGGCTGGGGTGGGGGGTTGAATGGTTGCTTTCGATCCTCGCACCAGACGGAATCGCGGATTCCGCCCACCCCTTGCGAGGTCGCTCAGCCGGCCAGTTCTTCCTCCTTGAGCCTGGCGCTGAAGAACTCCAGCGCGGTCTTGGTCTTCGGCGCCTGATCGGCGCCGAGCACGATGCCGTGGCGGGCCAGGTAGGCCCTGAAATCGCCAGCGACCTGGAAGGTTTCTTTCGGCAGGCACTTGGTGGAGACTTCCATGACGATTGATCCATCAGGATAAATCCACACTTCCAAGACGATGGGGCGGTCGAAGTCCTTCGCCTTCGGCTGGTGCTTGGCCTTGAGCAAGAAGGTGGGACCCAGGAGGACCAGCTTGTCCATCGTGATGTCCGCCGGGGCGTGCGCGTCATAGAAGGCGCGCTGTTCCTTGGAGAACAGCTTGCGCAAAGGCAACTCGCCCGAGGCCACGTCAAGCACCTCTTGGCCGGTGCAGGCGCCCTTGAAGGAGGCCGAGCAGACGAATCCGCCCGGCATCGCATCCACCTCGACTTTGAAGGCCGCCGAGCGGCGAAGATCCGGGTCGATGGTGGACGGATCCACCGGGCGTAGCTTGATGACCGTATCGCCATCCCCTCCCTGGATACGCCGCGCCCGGACGACGATGCCGGCCTTGTTCAAGGCCAGATCGGGCGTATCGAAGAAAAATGCCTGCCGCGGCTGTGCCTCGACCGGGTCGAGTCCGATGCTCTTGATCGTCGCGTTGCCGACGCCGACTGGGACCGACAACTTCAGTTCAACGCTGGTCGCCCCCTTCACGAGCCTGAACATTTCGACCAACTGCTCACTCGTAAGGGGTTTCGCCAGTGCGGGCTGATCGATCGTCGCGGACGTCACGGGCTTTGCGCTCGCCGTGGGTTTCGGGGTTTTCGTGGGTGTCTTGGCAATCATGGCCTACATCCCTTTCGTTGTAATAAACCAAGAAATCATCCTGTTCCGCAGGGCCTTCTTCAGGAAACGCAACACGCCCTTCAGGCTGCGAAACGCTCGGCCAGCACGCCGTGGCGCAGGCCTCGGTCGCTCACGGTAAAACTCTGCTTGCCCAGCTTCTCCATGACCGTGCGGACGATGCAGGCACCGGCGAGGATGACTTCGGCGCGCTTCGGCTGGAGGCCGACGATGGCGCGGCGGGCGTCGGCATCCCGCGAACGGTAGAGTTCGATCTGGCGATCGATCTCGGCGCGGTCGAGGACGCTGCCCTGAACGACCGCAGGGTCATAGGCAGCGAGGCGATGCATGACCGCGGTGATATTGGTCACCGCGCCGCCCATCGCGACCAGCGCGTCGGGAACCGGGCGCCCCTCGATGCGCGAGAGGTCGGCCGAAATCGCCGCCATGGCCTCGCGCAGCACCTCGGGCGAAACGGCGCGGTCGAGTCGGTAACGTTCGGTGTAGCGCACGGCGCCGACGTCGACGCTGAAGCGCTCGTCCACGACGGCGTCGTGCCCGAAGGTGAACTGGGAACTGCCGCCGCCCGTGTCGAAGACGACCAGCGAGCCCTGGTTCAATCCGAGCCCGGCCTTGGCGGCCACGTAGGCCAGCCGTCCCTCCTCTTCGCCCGAGATTACCTCGATACGAACGCCGGTGCGCGCCTGAATCGCCGCCACGACTTCGTTGCCGTTTGCAGCGATCCGCAGGCCGGCCGTGCCGACGGCGGCGATCGCCCGCACGCCGTGCCGCTTCGCCTCGTCGACCATGGCCGCGATCGCCGCGACCGTTCGCTCCAGCGCGGCGTCGACGATTGCGCCCCCTTGTGCGAGCCCCTCGCCGAGACGAGTCAGCTCCGCGCGGTCGACGACGGTTCGCCACTTCCCGCCCGCGTCGTGTTCGCCGATGTGGAACTTGATGGAGTTGGTGCCGGCGTCGATCACGGCGTAGCGCTCCGGCTCGTCGTCGATCAGGACCGCCAGGGCGCGGGGATAGCTGGTGTTCGTGTAGTCGCCCAGGCCGAGTTCCCGCACCGCCCGCATCACCCCGGCCGCATCCTCCGACTCGACCGCAATCGTGCGGGTGGGCTTGCCGTTCGCCACCACCTCGGAGAGTTCGGCCATGCAGCCGCCGACCGTATAGCGAGTGCGCCGCTTGTGGACCTGCACCGCGCGGATGGCCCCGCCCGGCGCGGCAAACTGCCCGATGAACTCGTCGAGCGTGTAGCTCGCGCGGACGGGCGTCGGGATCGGCAACCGGAGCGCCTCGAGCACTTTCGCCGCCTCGGCCGCCGGAAGTGGAAAGCCGGCCTTCATGACCGGCGTCCACTGTTCGAGGCCATCGGCGTTGACCTCCCGCAGCACCTTGATGTCCATCAGCGCATCGCGGACCTTTACGTTCTCGCCGGCGGGGGAAAGCAGGTAGATCTCGTCGCTTTCCTGGACGCCACTCGGCGTGAGTTGAGCCAGCCGCTCCTCTGCCCCCCCGAAGCGCCGGCCAAACGAACGCCATTCCCAGCGTGGTGTGATTTCAGCCATGGTCTCTCCTGTCCTCACAATAAAAGAATTCGACTCGACCTGGGCGGCGCCCTGGAAAAGCACGCCGGGCAGGACCTCCAGCAACTCTTATAGCGGGATCATCGCGAGCACCAGCGGCGCGTTCCCGGCCTGCACATGTCGAGAATTCCGGGTCACCGGCGACGTGATCGAACACTCCTCCAACTGACGCAGCAATCGGGGTCTGGGTATTGGTTGTTGGATATCGGTATCCTTGCTTGCGATATACAACGCGGATTTCACCGCGACTCTCTTGAACCCGTTCGAGACGTCGCGGGCCTGAAGGGTAGGGCCAGCGCAGTGGGTCACGACCCTCTCAACCGACAGATTCCACCCGATCCGACCCTCGCCCAGAACCCCTCACCGCCATCCAGGCGGAGCATCCTCGTTGGTGATGACGAACACGTCGTCGGTCTCGGTGATGCGGAACACTTGCGGCTTGCGGGCGACCGGCAGATCGCCCTCGCTCAGGCCGGCGCCCTGCAGTAGATAGGCGCGGACGGCCGGATCGTTCAACGCCTTCCGATCATCCTCCAGCCATTCCCGGACTTTCGGATCTTGCGGCTGGAAGATATGAACCTCCTGATGGCCGCGCCCCAGCATCGCATAAACCGGCGGGTCGCCGACCTGCATGTACCTGGCGTAGCCCCTCCCTTCATATCGCCGCACCATCTCGGCGACACTGGCCGGGGTCCTGCTTTGGCCCTCGTAGATGGGACCGCGCTCCAAGCGGTTGCCCTTTTCCAGCAGGTAACTCTTCAGGGATTTGATGACAGCCGCGAGATCGGTGGTTTGCTTGGATTTATCGCTCATGGGAAGTCCTCCTGAGAACCGTGCCATGCAACAAGGTTGAAATCAATTTGCGGATGGTTCGGCGACCATCATCGGGGGTAAATCTGGATCACCGGATCGACTGCAACAGCCGATTCGCCTCCTTGAAGAAATCGGGTTGCGGCAGCAGTTCGCTGCTGGGGAACCGGACGAACAGCGCGGTAAGCCGGCGGTCTTTCCCCATGACGACTTCCTGGAAAGTCATCGAGTTGGCGACTCGTCCCGAGTCTACGGCGACCTTGGTGTTGGTATGGTCCAGGGTGAGCGTAACCGATTCCAGTTGCAGGTATTGTTCCGGTTCGCTCAGAGTGGCGGCGACCTTGGCGAGATGCTGGTCGAGCGTGGCGGTATCCGCGCGCAGTTGGTTCAATTCGGTTTCGAGGTCCTGAAGCTGCTGTTCGAGGGCGCTCAAATCGACCGGCTCCGCGGGGACCGGTTCCGCCAGCGATTCCAGACCCGCCTGGCCCTGCTTCAGAAGGCTGGCCTTTTGCAGGAGCAGCTTGCGCTGTTGCTGCTCCAGTTGGGTTTTTTCGACCCGGTCGGCGGTCAGGCGCTGCAAGGCGGTTGCGATCAGGTAATCGGCCGCGCGCCGCATCAGTTCCCGGCGGGTAGCCTGTTCGTTGTCGTTCAGGAAGACCACTCGATGATCGCGGAAGTTGACGACGACTTGCGGCACGTCCCGCCGGAGAATTTCGCCGTCCATCTCGATCCCGAGCACGTTCTTTTCGATCCGGACCGCGCCGAGTCCGGCGAACAGTTCCGCCGGCAGGGGATCGGAGGCCTGTTCCAGGTAACTGCGGGTGCCGTCGCTGAAACTCAGGATCTCTCGCAGACTCTCGGGCGAGGCGAACAGGGCGCGCAGGCGAGGATCGGTCATGTAACCCTGCCGGTCGGCCACGATAGCGGGCGGCAGGGCGTCGACGAAGTTCACCACGAAGTCGATAGTCCGTTCCACCGGGTCCCAGAGCTTGCGCCGATAGTGGCTCACCGCCCGCAGGCGAGGATCGGTGCCATCCACCACCCGTTCGATACCTCTCAGCATTAACTCCTTGTCGAATTTGCCGGGCTGGCTGGCGCCAGAGAAAATGGAGTGCAGAAATCGAAACGGCATGGTCTTTCTCCTTGGAGCCTGTCTGAAAACGTTTCTCTTCCTGTGGGAACGGTGCGGTCGTTCCGCGAGCGGGGAGCCCCCTGTTTCCCGGAACGCGGCAAGCCGTCGGTGATATCGGCTGGCGCGGAAACAGCGGACTCACGTCCGCCGCTCGCCGGCGACCCCAAGGCGATAGCCTGCCTCACGCCATGATGTTCACGCCGCCGTCCACGTACACCGTGCTGCCGGTCAGGCGCCGGGCGTAGGGCGTGGCGAGGAAGGCGCAGGTGAAGCCGACGTCCATGATGTCCACCAGTTCGCCGAGCGGCGCCCGTGCCACCGCCTCGTTGAGCATCAGATCGAAGTCTTTCAACCCCGACGCGGCCCGTGTCTTGAGCGGCCCGGGCGAGATGGCGTGAACGCGAATCTTCCGATGCCCCAGTTCGTAGGCCAGGTAGCGACAGGCGGCTTCCAGCGCCGCCTTCACCGGCCCCATCACGTTGTAGTTCGGCGCCACCTCGTTGGCGCCGTGGTAGCTCATGGCGAACATCGCGCCGCCCTCGGTCATCAGCGGCGCGGCCAGCTTGGCCATGCGGATGAAGGAATGGCAGGAGATGTCGACCGCTTTGGCGAAACCCGCCGCCGAACAGTCGAGCAGCCCACCCTGCAAGTCCTCCTTGGGGGCGAAGGCGATGGAGTGGACCAGAATGTCGAGCCGGCCCCATTGTTTCGTAATGGCCTCGAACAGCGCTTCGAGCTGGCCGGGCTGGCTGACATCGAGCGGCATGAAGATCGGCGCTTCCAACTGTTTCGCCAGCGGCTCGACGTACTGTTTCGATTTTTCGTTGAGGTAGGTGATGGCCAAGTCGGCTTCCAGCTCGCGAAACGCCTTGGCGCAGCCGTAGGCGATGGAATGCTCGTTGGCGATGCCGGCGACCAGCGCCTTCTTGCCCTTGAGCGGGGGACGAGGGATTTCAACGGCCATGATACGGTTCTCCTGATCGGATATGGCAACCTTGCTTCCCCTCCTTGGCTAAGGAGGGGTGGCGCGCAGCGCCGGGGTGGTTCGAAACAGCGATTTGACGAGTTGGACGGGAACACAATAGATGCCGGCATAGGGGTCATCTGTCGCATGGGCGGCGAGGCAACCCCTGCGGGGTCGAGCTTACTTGCTCATCGTCACGGTCACGCCGCCGGTGCTCAGGTTGAACCGCACGCCCTGGGTGCGGGATTCCAGGCGCATGATGACGCCATGCTCATTCTGCATCTGCACGCCACCGACGCCGCCGCCCAGAGCAATGGCGGCATTCAGGGCGGTGTAGGTGCCGGGGAATTTCGAGACATCCTTTAAATCATAGACTTCTCCAACCGCCGCCACCCTCGCAATGCCTATGGTTGCGCCGACGCTCAGGCCGCCGATCCTGAAGGGATAGGTTTTGCCCTTGAACTTCAGCGTGCCGCCGCCGGTGCTGCCGCCGATGATGAGGCCGAATTGAGTTTCATTGATGGTGACCCTCCCCGATGGCTTTTTAAGATCCGCCGCCAGCGCCAGACCGCCCGCCAATAGCGTGGTGGCCAGCAAGGCTGGACCGGCCATTTTGCGAACATTCATCATCAGATTTTTCCTTGCTTGAGGGTGCTCAACGGAATCCCAGCCGGGTTATACCGCTTACACGTTAACCCGACCGGGCTTGTTTCATCGCCAGAGAGACAAATGGCAAGCAATTGGTTTATTTATTCCAACTGCGCCCGCCCCAGCCGCCCTCAGCGTTCCACGTGTCGGCGGGAGTTTGATTCGGTGTCGCGTCCATTTTCGCCTTGACGACCATTATCGTTACCGACGACGGGCCTTTGATGGTCTTGCCAGCATAACTCTCGGTTACGCCTCCAGAAGTTTTCTTCCAAGGCAATGACTCGACGGTTACGCCTTCAGGAACTTTAATCGAAACGATGGCGTAATCACGCACCTTGTCCTCGGACATCCCGGAATAACTGATCTCGTTGACAAAGCTGGATTTAAAGGCGGGGTCCTTCATCTGTTCCTTGACGTAGGCGGATTCCAGGATCGTGACGTTGGCGCCGGGCACCAATATGATATCGCCAGCTTTGTATACTTCGCCTTTCTTATTGGTGATGACGACATTGTCCGGCACGAGCAGGTGATACTTCACTTCCGGTTTGGGGGGACCCGCCGGAAAGCTCTTTTGATCGAATCCCTGTGCGTGAACGATCGTGGCGCCCAGCAACAACACCAAGGCCGTACTGCAAATGCGTAAGAATTTCATGCTTCATTCTCCTCGATTGTGAATCAGAGTCATCTTTCGGATCCGTGGCAGTTCCATTGCCGCCGTCAGGAGCAGGGAGT
>JAVMKJ010000167.1:0-13944 GCA_031732855.1 Candidatus Competibacter sp. | reverse complement strand
GATAGAACTGATTACAGCCGAAGATGCTTTTGATCAGCTTCGGAAAAAATACTTAGGGCCTGTCCAAAAATAACTGCAACAACTTTTGCGTCAGTAGCAAAAGAAGTGATTTTTGCTGACTATGGCTGACGATCATGACTTGTTTCACTTGTTTTTGGACAGGCCCTTATGAAACCGTGCTGGTTTCATCCAAAAGCACTTGAAGAAGCCGATCATGCCGCCGCCTTTTATAAAGAGCAAAAACTTGGTCTTGATGTGCGATTTCTGGAAGCATTAAACGATACCATTTCTCGTATTAGAAGGAACCCGCTACTTTATCGTTGTGTTGAAGGCAATATAAGAAAGTGCCGGATCATGCGTTTCCCTTATGGTGTCATCTATCGCGCCACGGAGGATCGCGTACAAGTTATTGCCATCATGCATCTCAGGCAAGCCCCCGGTTATTGGAAATCAAGGACCGGATAGACGATATCCGTTTTACCGCCGCTCCAGCAATGACTCCACCGTAATCAATTCGGCGATGGGCCGCGGGCTGACCACGAACGCCTGAAAGGGACTTCGTTCCAGATACGCGGCGGTGAAACCGACCGAAATGGCGGACGAGTAAATCAGCAGCGCCGCCAGTTGCGACCGCCGGTTGTCCAGATGCACCAAGGCCACGGTCAGCAGCGTCAGCGTTCCCAGACAGGCCACCGCGAACCATTTCAGCGGATCGCCGCGCCGCTGGCTCAATTCCAGCCGGTGGTAACGGGCCGATTGCGTCTTTTCGAGACCCCGCGCCAGGATCTGCTGGGCGCCGAGGTTGAGACGGTCGGTCAAGGATTCGCCCAACACGACCCCGCTCAGCCGACGCAGGTTCCCTTGCGCCTCCGCGCTCCTCCGACCTTGCGCCAGCAACGGCCATTCCCCAACCGCCGCCCGGGCGTAGTCGCGAATGGCCGAGGCGAGCGGCGTGCCGGTTTCCGCCGGCAGGGTTTCGGCGATATCCAGCATCCCGCGCAGACCGTCCGCCTCCTGCAGGATCATGGCTTGCGCCCGATCGCGGATGCTCCAGATATCGTTGGCGAAAAACGCCATGTACAGCCCGAACAAAAGCCCGATGATCGCGACCAGTTGCGGTGAGACGTTGGTCAGGCGCCGGAAAAAACCACCGGTCGTGGGCGAATTGATGAGCCAAAAAATCAACCCGGCGGTGGCGAAGGTGGCCGCGATGCCGAGGACCAGCAGGCCGACGTAGATGAATTCCTGAGTCAAGGTCATGAGTGTGGCCAATGGCGGGTTGTTGTTGGGGCGGTGGCGGCGGCGCGACAGGTGTGGCGCGGCCGGGCTTTCACCGCGCTGGCCACTCCGCTAACCGAGGTCGATGCACAGATACTTGATGTCCAGATACTCCTCGATGCCGTACTTCGAACCCTCCCGCCCGAAGCCGGATTCCTTGACCCCGCCGAAGGGCGCCACCTCGGTCGAGATCAGCCCGGTGTTGACGCCGACCATGCCGTAGCGCAGCGCCTCGGCCACCCGGAACGCCCGGTTCAGATCCCGGCTGTAAAAATAGGAAGCCAGTCCGAATTCGGTGGCGTTGGCCAGTCGCACGGCTTCGGCATCGTCGCGAAAGCGGAACAGCGGCGCCACCGGCCCGAAGGTTTCCTCGCGGGCGACCAGCATTTCCGGCGTCACGTCCGCCAGCACCGTCGGCTCGAAGAACGTGCCGCCCAAGGAGTGACGCCGGCCGCCGGTCAGCACGTTCGCGCCCCTGGCCACCGCGTCGGCGACGTGCCGCTCCACCTTGGCCAGCGCCGCCGCGTCGACGAGCGGTCCCTGGGTCACTCCCGGTTCCAGACCGTTGCCGACCTTGAGTTGCTCGCGCACCGCCTGGGTCAACCGGGTGGCGAAGGCATCGTATATGCCGTCCTGCACCAGAAACCGGTTGGCGCAGACGCAGGTCTGGCCGCTGTTGCGGTATTTGGACGCCAGCGCCCCGGCGACGGCGGCGTCCGGATCGGCATCGTCGAACACGATGAAGGGCGCGTTGCCGCCCAGTTCCAGCGAGAGCCGCTTGAGGGTGCCGGCGCAGCGCTGCATCAGGTATTTGCCGGTACGGGTCGATCCGGTGAAGCTGAGCTTGCGCACCAGGGGGTTGTCGAGCAGTTCGTCGCCGATGATCTGGGCCGGGCCGGTGACCACGTTCAACACGCCGGCCGGCAAGCCGGCCCGCTCCGCCAGCACCGCCAGCGCCAGCGCCGAAAACGGGGTCTGCGGCGCCGGCTTGACCACCATCGCGCAGCCGGCCGCCAGCGCCGCGCCGGCCTTGCGGGCGATCATCGCCGCGGGGAAGTTCCAGGGGGTGATCGCCGCGCAGACTCCAACCGGCTCCTTCAGTACCAGAATCCGCTTGTCCGGCTGGTGAGCGGGAATGACGTCGCCGTAGACCCGCTTGCCTTCCTCGGCGAACCACTCGATGAAGCTGGCGGCGTAGGCGATCTCGCCGCGCGCCTCGGCCAGCGGCTTGCCCTGTTCCAGGGTCATCAGCGTCGCCAGGTCCTCCTGGTGTTCGTGCATCAGGTTGAACCAGCGCCGCAGGATGATCGCCCGCGCCTGCGCGGTCAGCGCCCGCCAACCCGGCATGGCGGCGCGAGCGGCCTCGATGGCCCGGCGGGTCTCGCCGGCGCCCAGTTCGGGAACGTGGCCGATCGTCTCGCCGGTGGCGGGATTGACGATGGGCGCGGCGGCGCCGCTGTCGGCGTCGATCCAGGCGCCGGCGACGTGGCACTGCCGCCGAAAAAGCGTGGTATCGCGTAGCTGCATGAGATCCCCCGGAAGTGTGGGGCGGATAATGCCCCCAACCGCTGACAAGATGGCCGGAATGCCCGGACCGCAATACAATACCGCTTTTAGTTACTTCCCCAAAACCAACAACTCGAATCTCATCGAATCGAAACGCCCAGGGGAGCTGTTACGCCGTGAAACTCCGAATGCTGCTGAGTGTTGTTCTGCTGGCGGGGGTCGTCTGCGCGAGCCCGATGTCGAGCTTCGGCGCGCCCAACGTGCCCGAAACCACGCCGGCGCAGACGCCGCCGCCCAAGCGATTCAATTTCGCCGATGTTCGCCGCCGCGCCGAGATGCTGGCCACCCAGTCGTTTCAGGCGCCCGGCAACAATCTGCCCGATTTTCTGAAGAACCTGGATTACGACCAGTACCGCGATATCCGCTTTCGAGCCGAGAAGAGCCTGTGGCGGGATGCCGGACTGCCCTTCGAAATTCAGTTCGCCCCGCTCGGATTCCTGTTCAGCCGGCAGGTTGCCATCAACGTGGTCGTGGACGGCCAGAGCAAGCCGGTCGAATACGCCAATGACCTGTTCGACTACGGTCGCAACAAGGTTCCCGACAATCTGCCCACGGATCTCGGCTTCGCCGGGTTCAAGGTGCTCTATCCCCTGCACGTCGACAATCGCTACGACGAGGTTGCGGTGTTCCTGGGCGCCAGCTATTTCCGCGCCGTCGGCCAGAGCCAGAACTACGGCATCTCGGCGCGCGGTCTGGCCATCGATACCGGCCTGCCCAAACCCGAGGAATTTCCCTGGTTTCGCGAGTTCTGGCTGGAAAAGCCGGGCAAGGACGCCACCGAACTGACCGTTTACGCGCTGCTCGACAGCCAAAGCGTCACCGGCGCCTACCGTTTCGTCATCAGACCCGGCGTCGCCACCCAGATCGAGGTCAAGGCCAGCCTCTTCGTCCGCGAAAAGGTACAGAAATTAGGCGTGGCGCCGCTGACCAGCATGTTCTTCCACGGCGCGCTGAACGAGCGGTTCTTCGACGATTTTCGCCCGCAGGTGCACGATTCCGACGGCTTGTTGATGGTCACCGGCAACGGCGAGTGGATCTGGCGGCCGCTGAACAATCCGACCCGGCTGCGGATCAGCGCTTTCCAGGACAACAATCCGCGCGGCTTCGGCCTGTTGCAGCGCGACCGCGATTTCGACGACTACCAGGATCTGGAAGCTCACTATCATAACCGCCCCGGCGTCTGGATCGAGCCGCAGGGCGACTGGGGCAAGGGTTCGGTGCAGCTGATCGAAATTCCCAGCGAGGCCGAGCGCTACGACAACATCGCCGCCTTCTGGAACCCGGAAAAACCGATCGAACCCGGCCAGCAACTGGAGTACAACTATCGGTTGTACTTCTTCCTCGATCTGCCGAACCTCTCACCGGGCGGTCGAACCCTGGCCAGCCGGGCGGGCGCGGGCGGCACCGGCGACCTGAATTCCGAGCGTCGGCGGTTCGTGATCGACTTCGGCGGCGAATCCTTGGCCAAGCTGGCGGAGGACGCGCCGGTCGTGGCGGTGATCAGCAGTTCCAGCGGCCAGATCGAGAATGTGGTCACCCACCGGAATGCCCAAACCAATGGCTGGCGGGTCTCCTTCGAACTGCTTCCTCAGGGTGACACTCCCGCGGATTTGCGCTGTTTTCTCAAACTCGGCAACGACGTGTTGACCGAAACCTGGAGCTATCAGTGGACCGCGGTAAAGTAGGCGCGGCTCACTATCTGGCCGCGCCGACGCCCGCGCCGACCAGCGAGCAGTTGCACGCCCGGCTCGGGGCCTACTGGCGGGCGCTCGGCGTGACCGACCCCGATCAGGTGACGGCTCTGAGCGAACAGGCCTTGCGGCGGCTCTCCGAATTGCCGGAAACGCCTGGACTGGACCCGCTGGCGCGGGCCATCGTTGCCGCCGGCGATCTGCTGGACGACTGGCTGGCGCGGATGCTCGACCTGCCCCGTCCGTCGCGGGCGCTGGTGGCGGCGCGGGCGGCCCTGCTGAGCGGAGCGGTGCCGAATTGGCCCGGGGTGCTGTTCGCCCCGCCCGGCGAGGCGGAGTCCGCGTTCGAGGAATTAAACTCGGCCCTCGCCGAACCCACCCCGGCGCCCGGTCCCGGATCCATGCCGGCCCAGCGGATCGATCTGTTCTGGCTACTTGGCCCATTACGCCGGCTGTGGCGACGGGAAACCTGAAAGAATAGCGGAAACTGTCATGGCTCAATCCCCTCGGCCCCCGGTGATGGGGCATACCCTCCGGCGGGTGGTGTTCTTCCTGCTGGTGATTCTGACCACGCTGGTCGCGCTGGGTCTGATGGCCAGCGCGTTTCACAGCAACGGCTTGAGCCCGATGGAGCTCCTGCTGCTGCTGCTGTACGCGATCCTGTTTTCCTGGATCTGCATCTCATTCTGGACCGCGTTCATGGGCTTCTGCGTGATCCTGTTCGGGCGCGACCGCTGGGCGATCTCCCGCCAGCCGGGCGCGTCGCCCGATTCGGCCGCGCCGCCGCGCACCGCAATCCTGATGCCGATCTACAACGAAGATTCGGAGCGGGTGTTCGCCGGCCTGCGCGCTATCCACCAGTCGCTGGCGGAAACCGGCCAGATCGACGTCTTCGATTTCTTCATCCTCAGCGACACTCGCGATCCCGACGTCTGGGTCGAGGAGGAACTGCGCTGGCAGGACATGGCGCGGGCGCTGGACGGCAAGGGGCGCATCTTCTATCGCAACCGGCCGGAGAACACCAGCCGCAAGAGTGGCAATCTGGAGGATTTCTGCACCCGCTGGGGCGGTCATTACCGTTACATGATCGTGCTGGACGCCGACAGCATCATGAAGGGTGAAACCCTGGTGGAGATGGTGCGGCTGATGGAGCGCCATCCGGGGGTGGCGCTGATTCAGACCCCGCCGGTGCCGGTGAACCGCGAATCGCTGTTCGCCCGCATCCTGCAATTCGCCAGCAGCATCTACGGGCGGATGTTCACCGCCGGGCTGAACTACTGGCAGTTGGGTGAAAGCAACTACTGGGGCCACAACGCCATCATTCGCATCCAGCCGTTCCTGGATTGCTGCGGCCTGCCGAAGCTGCCGGGCCGCGAGCCGTTCGGCGGCGACATTCTCAGCCACGACTTCGTCGAGGCGGCGCTGCTGCGGCGGGCGGGCTGGGAGGTGTGGCTGGCCTACGATCTGGAGGGCAGCTACGAGGAAATCCCGCCGACCCTGATCGATTACGCCAAGCGCGATCGACGCTGGTGCCAGGGCAATCTCCAGCATCTGCGGCTGGCGCTGTCGCATGGTTTCAACGTGTTGAGCCGGCTGCATTTCCTGATGGGTGTCATGTCCTACGCCGCTTCGCCGCTATGGCTGCTGTTCCTGGTCGCCACCGGGGCCGAGGCGTTCATCCAGGCCCAGCAGCGGCCGGTGTACTTCTTCGGCGAGAACTGGATGCCGGTGTGGCCGGTGTCGTTCGCGGTGGAGATGACCACCGTGCTGTTGGTGACCCTGACCATGCTGTTCCTGCCCAAGCTGCTGGCGCTGCTGTTGTTGTTCAAGGACCGGCGGCTGGCGCGTGCCTACGGCGGGATGGTCGGGGCGACCCTGAGCGTGGTGCTGGAGACGGTGTTCTCGGTGCTCACGGCGCCGGTGCTGATGCTGTTTCAGACCAAGTTCGTGCTGGCGATCCTGATGCGCCGCGCCGTCGGCTGGCCGCCGCAGCAGCGCGGCGACCATATGACCGGCTTCAGGGAAGCGGCATCGGCGCACGGCGTGCAGACGCTGATCGGTGTCGCCGCCGGGGTGTTGAGCTATCAGTACGTGCCGGCGTTTTTCTGGTGGTTCACGCCGGTCCTGCTGGGATTGTTGCTGTCGGTGCCGGTATCGATGCTGTCGAGCAGCATCGCCCTGGGTCGCAAGGCGCGCGAACTGGGCCTGTTCCTGACCCCGGAGGAGACCGATCCGCCGGCGGTGATGCGTTATCTGGAGGACAATCTGCGGGAAGGCGAGCCGGTGTTGCCGGTCTTGCGGGAGACGCCATCCAGCCGCTTCGTGCAGGCGCTGACCGACCCCTACGTCAACGCGCTGCACCTTTCGCTGCTGCCGGATCGCGAGCCGCCGGGCAAACGCCGCCGGCACTATCTGGAGGGACTGGTCCATCAACTGGAGGAGGAGGGGCCGGATGGGCTGAACCCGGCGCAAAAGCGCGACCTGATCTCGGACCCCGAGACGCTGCTGCGGTTGCACGCGCTGTTCTGGAGCCGGCCGCCGGCCAACGCCGGGATGCTGCCGTGACGGAGACCAATACCGTTCCTCGATAGCTTTAACGTGACCGTTCGCTCCCCATGCCCGCTTGCGGGAGAGGGGACTGAATGATTACGCTTTAACGATACTGGCGTGGCCGGAGCGGGATCGCTACAATTCCAGCGCTTCGGAGAGGTGGCAGAGCGGTCGATTGCGGCGGTCTTGAAAACCGTTGACCCGCAAGGGTCCGTGGGTTCGAATCCCACCCTCTCCGCCAGATTTCGATCCATTCGTTCGGGATTGCTTCCCGATTCCCGGCGCGGCAAGTTCATGGCCGCTCCCACTCTCCAGCCATTCGAGCACGCTCATGAAATCCGTTCTCGCCATCCGTCACGTTGCTTTCGAGGACCTCGACCGTTTTGCCCCGGTACTGGCCGAACGGGGCTATGCGATCCGGTATCGCGAGGCCGGCTTCGACGATCTGACCGCGTTGGACCCTCTGGCCGACGATTTGCTGGTGGTGCTGGGTGGTCCCATCGGGGTTTATGAGGACGAGGCGTATCCCTTCATCCTCGACGAATTGCGCCTGTTGCGGGCACGATTGGACGCCGGCCGGCCGACGCTCGGCATCTGTCTGGGTTGCCAGATGATGGCCCGGGCGCTGGGAGGACGGGTTTATCCAGGCGGGCACAAGGAAATCGGTTGGAAATCGCTACTGCTGACCGAGGCCGGCCGCGCCAGCCCGCTGGCGGCGTTCGGCGACGGCGCGCCGGTCCTGCATTGGCACGGCGATACCTTCGATTTGCCGGACGGCGCCGTCCTCCTGGCGTCGACGGACCGGTATCCGCATCAGGCCTTTTCCTGGGGACGGCACGCCCTGGCGCTGCAATTCCACATCGAGACCACCGCGCGAGGACTCGAACGGTGGTTCATCGGTCATGCCGGCGAAATCGCCGGTACCCCCGACCTGAGCGTGCCTCTGCTGCGGGCCGAAACCACCCGCCATGCCGCCGCGGCCGAATCGCGGGGCGAGCGATGTTTCACCGCTTGGCTGGATCGAGCCGGACTGTGAGCCGGTTACGGCTTCAGCCCGGCGTCACCCATTGCCTCTATCCTTAACCGATCCCCAGCGCCGGCCGCGAACGGATCGGCCGCGAGTTTGGGGATGGCGGAAAGGATGGGAGTTCGATCCCTTCAGCGGGATTCCAATTTCTGTAACTTCGAATAATCAGCACCATCGCCGATAAGATGGAGGAAAATGGCCATCGGAGTCGCTTGGCTTTCTTTCCGAAGAGTATCCGCACTTGCGGCGGATGGGCAATCGACTAGTCCAAACTTGTCTACTAACTGCTGATTTTCAAAATGAAGCGAGAATAGATGACAAGCGTTGCTGGCCATGGTGACAGTTCCGGAACTCGTACTGTTGAGACCACATCCTGACACTCGCGTGCTAAAGAACTTGGTGCCGGGAGTCGTGCTAGAGAAACCCTCAAAAGAGGAATCGAGAGAACAGGATGTGGATACGGATCGTCTCGTAATTCCATCAATAGTCACATCATAAGCGATAGGAGAACTGTCGGAGCAGCATATATCGTTGTATGCGCCCCAGCGAGCAGTACCACTACCCCCGCCACTGGTCGATATGATTTTGGTCGCGCTGATGACACCTTGGACGAAAACCTGTAAAACTATCGTTCCATTGGGTTCCGTGGGTAAATCTGTCAGGTCGAATTGGCCGAAAGGTAAATTAGCTGTGCCTCCCTCGCAGCGAGGGGAACCCGGCCCGCAGGTGAACATGCAGCGACCGCTCGCAAGCGCCAGCGCGCAGGCGGGATTGCCGTTAGCAGCTAGCGCTGTTCCGGTTAACCGGTAACGCCCTGGACTAACCTGAACCGGGGTATTCCATGTCGCGTCGGCTTGATTGCATGCGGTCGGTTCGCGAACGCCTTCGGCCGGGTTCTCGGCGAACGCTGCGGGCGCGACGAGAGCGACCAATAGGACGGCCACCTTTTTTGCAAATAAGTAACTGTTTTTTCTAAACATCCTGCTTTCCTCCTCCGTCAGATCCCAACAGGAAACGGTTGTGAATTGCCCAACGCTTGGTCTTCCGAGCCAGCCAGAGGACGGCGGGGAAAGACGCTTTGCTTCACCTTGCCCCAGACCGACTCAAGCGTAAAAATAGCACTCATTGCAAGTAAAAACAGCAGGAATCTGAGGGGACGCAAAATACTATCGATAAAATAAAAATGTTTTTTTTCAATTTGTTATGAGTTTTCTGATGAGATAATCAATTTTCAGCCGGTGCGAAACGAGTTTGTAAAATAGTTATTACATCAATCTTCTATTCAGGGATGGCGCGACATACCTTATAATGCCCGAAATTAGGGCCAGGGCCATTCCGAATATTCCGGTCACGCTGAATTCTAAGCCGCCATCACGACTGCTCCTGGCCGGTCAACGAACGGTTCGATTCCAGACAAACTCCTACTTTTGACCGCGCGCGATCCCAAGCCTAAAGAAACCATCTTCATCGGAACGGCAACGTTTCGTCATCTTTCTGGTAACCCGAGGTAATGGTTTGAAACATGCGGCCGAATCCTGCGGCACCCATTGACATCGTGATCCCGGTTTACCAAGGGTTCGCGGTCACCCGCCGCTGTCTGGACAGCGTGCTCGACCATCGACAGGAATTCCCCCACGAAGTCATCGTGATCGACGACGCCAGCCCCTCGTCCGAACTGGCGGATTATCTGAACGGATTGGCGCGGGCCGGACGCATCACCCTGTTGCGCAATTCTGCCAATCAGGGATTCGTGATGACCGCCAACCGTGGCCTGGCCTTGCATCCGGATCGTGATGTGGTACTGCTCAACAGCGATACCGAAGTGAACGGCGACTGGCTGGACCGATTGGCGCGTTGTGCCCGCTCCGCCGCCACGACCGGCACGGTCACCCCATTTTCCAACAACGCCACCATCTGCAGTTACCCCATCTTCTGCGAGCCCAACGAACTGCCACCGGGACTGTCGCTGGCGGCGACCGACGCGCTGTTCCGAGACGCCAACTCCGGACGCTGGCTGGAGATTCCGACCGCCGTGGGTTTTTGCATGTACATTCGCCGCGATTGCCTGCGAGAGGTAGGTTACTTCGACGAGCAGCGTTTCGGGCTGGGTTACGGCGAGGAGAACGACTTCTGCATGCGAGCCGGCAAGGTCGGCTGGCGTCATGTGCTCTGCGCGGATACCTACGTCTACCATGTCGGAGGCGCAAGCTTCGGCGAACGGCAGACACAATTACAGATCCAAGCCCAAAATATCCTGGCCGAGCTGCATCCTGATTACAGTAGGCGGATCCAGGAGTTTATTTGGCAGGATCCGGTCAGACCTTTCCGCGTGACCGTCGACCGGGAACGCGCGGTGCTGTCGTCCCAGCACGCCTTGTCCGTCCTGCGGGAACGCGATCAGGAGTTCGAGATTCGGGAGCAACGACGGCAACAGATCGAACAAATAGTCGTCGCTCTGGAGCGGGGTCTGCGGAATGCCGAAAGGCTGGTGGCCCAAATACAAGACGAACTGCAACATAAAGATCAGGCGCTTGCCGAAGCGCAATGTTATGTTCGGGAGCGGGAGGCGGACGTTTCCTTGCTGGGAGCCCGCCTGCAAGCCTTCCAGGACGATTTGGAGAGAACCGTGCGGCGGCTCGAAGATCTGCGCGATGAAAATGAAGAATTGCGCCGGGAGAATGAAGAGTTGCGCCAGCGGAGTCATTGTCTCGCAGCGCAACTCGATGAGATTCATGCTTCCAGAATCTGGCGCTACACGGAGTTTCTGAGGAAATCATGAACCAAACCGTGCATCTGTTCACCAGCATCACCGCCAATTATCTGCCGAAGGCGCGCGTGCTGGCCCACTCAGCCAAGCGGCAGGCGGCCGATGTCCGTTTTCATCTCTTGTTGTGCGACGACTATCCGCCCGAGGCCGATTTTGCCGCCGAGCCGTTCGATTCCATCATTAACGTGACGGAGTTACCGGTTCCCGATCTGAAGTCCTGGCTATTCGGACACACGGTGGTGGAGATGTGCACTGCGGTCAAGGCACTGGGATTTCTGGAGATTGTCCGCCGCTACCAGGCCGACAAAGTTTTCTACTTCGACCCCGATATCGTGATCTTGTCCAGTTTGGCGGGTTTGATTGAACGGTTGGGGCGGCATAGCATTCTGTTGACGCCCCATCAGAGCGAACCGGAACAATCGCTGGAGGCGATCGTGGACAACGAGATCGCCAGCCTCAAGTACGGAGTGTTCAATCTGGGCTTTTTGGGAGTCCGAAACACTCCTGAAGGATTGCGGTTCCTGAACTGGTGGGCCGAGCGGTTGCGGTATTTTTGCCACGACGATATCGCCGGTGGACTGTTCACCGACCAGCGGTGGATAGATCTGGTGCCGGCCTTTTTCGAGGATCTCGCCATCCTGCGCGA
Organism: Candidatus Competibacter sp.; assembly: GCA_031732855.1. GTDB lineage: Bacteria > Pseudomonadota > Gammaproteobacteria > Competibacterales > Competibacteraceae > JAVMKJ01. Next base: position 2,419 of record JAVMKJ010000167.1, on the reverse strand, counting down.
ACCGGGCTACAACGTGGCCACCTGGAACCTCACGAACCGCCAGGTCGCCGGCTCGCTGGAGCGGGGCATCACCATCAACGGCGAGCCGCTCAGTTTCTATCACTTCTCCGGCTTCGACGGCGGCGCGCAGGAAATTATGCTGAAAAAATATGCCGATCCAGGTTCCCCACTGTTCGACTTGCGGCGCTGGTATATCGCCGAGTGCCGGCGCATGGGTCAGGACGAGTTGGGCGACCGTCGTTGTCGCTACGATTTCTACGATAATGGCGAACGCATCGCCAAGGCGCAACGGATTCTCTATCGATCCCGTCTGGACCTGCGACGGACTTTTCCCGATCCCTTCCGGATTGCCAGCGATTGCTACTATCACTGGTATCGCCAGAATGTTTCCAATGCCGCCGGTTATGCGCTGGAAACCGAATCGGGGATTCGCGCTGAGTTGATGGATACCCGCCGTGAACTCGATTTGATCAAGCGTTCCCGCAGTTGGCGTCTCACACGGACGTTCGCCCGACTGTTCAATGCCTTCCGTTAGTGCCGCCGTCCACTCGGCGGCGCCAGTAATTCTCATTTTGAAATTTTAGTGGGATTCCTTGCCTATAAAATAGCCGAAAGTGGGAACTAGCCCAGAAAATGACTTATTCTGATTATTTTGTCTTGGCTTTCGCTCATTTTCGTTTGAGAAATTAATTACATTGGATAAACCCCCGACTTTGCCGGGGTGACAGTAGCAGTTTGACAGTTCTGGGAGTTGTCCCCGAACTGCTGCCCGGTGAGTTACTAAAGCACCTAATGAGGACAATCCTCTCGGTTGCAGCAGAGCCGAGCCGTGTTAAAGCAGACGAGGAGAGAGCCTGATCATGCTCTTGAGATGATCGGGTAGTTCTGCAGAGATGCGTAAGTATTTTACCGGCAGAGGAAAATCACCATGGGATCAGCTCGCTCTCTGGCCCTGAGGTACCACCTTTAGGTGGTCCCCAAAAGAGGGGCCGCGTTAGCGACCCCGATAAGCCGCTTCGAGCGGCTCATGAACGAAAGCCACCGGCTCTACCGGGGGATGGTTACTGAGTTTTTGTACGGCTTCTAAGAGGTCAAATAATCATGCAATTTATACGTAACTTATTAATGGGAAAAAATATGTCTATTCATGATCTCAAGGTGGCAAATAAATGGGGAATATTTGCTGAGAGACGCCATACCGATCCTAAATATCAACGAGTATTTGCAATGGACCATCCTGCAGTACAGAAATATGTATATACAACCTATTTGGAAGGGGAAAGTCCTTTTGAATATGTTAGGCGCTTCTTACCACGCATTCCATGTAACTCTGGCCTAGAAATTGCCTGTGGATCAGGAGATCTCAGTATTGCTGTAGTTAATACCGGACTTTGTAAGCAAGTAGATGCTTCTGATATATCAGAAAGGGCCATAGCCATAGCCAAGCAGTCGGCTCAGGACGCTAGGATCGATAACATTCGATTTACCGTTGCAGACGCTAATACCATAGTATTACCAAGCGAACAGTATGATTTTATCTACATGAGCCAAGCATTACACCATATCGAAAAATTGGAACATCTATATCAACAAGTTCATGACGCACTAACAGACGATGGGATTTTTTTTGTTTCAGATTACATAGGACCAACTCGGATGCAATGGACAGACAAGCAAATAACTATAATGAATGCGATACTATCTTTGCTACCTGAAAGGTTACGCCATACCGTAGATAATCAAGGTGTCCGCAAGGTTATTAAGCGTACAGCGATAGAAGATTTCTTACGGGTTGATCCTAGTGAGGGAGTACGTGCTAGTGAGATTTTTGATATTGCTCAAAAGCAGTTTGATATTATTGATTTTCGCCCTATGGGTTTAAGTATTATTTACGAGTTATTTCTTAATATTATTCATAACTTTAATGACCAATCCGAAGATGAAATAGCTTTATTACAACTTATCTGTTTAATTGAATCATTATTAGTACAAGAAGGTGTTATAAAATCAGACTTTGGTTGTTTCGTAGCCAAGAAAAGAGATACGCCGTCATGACTGTTCGAAAGCATGATATAGTATGCCCAATTATGATCTATACATTAGACTTGTTCCCAAATAAGCATCATAACCTATTAAACATAATAGCAAATTATGAGTTTGAGCAGGCCAGCTACCATTAAAATAATCTGGTCAGCCATATTTTCTTGAAGTGGTTCCGGAACTTAATAGCAATACTTGAAAGCGTGGCTGATTGAAAAATAAAATCTAAGTTATTGATATAATTAATCATTTTATTATAGCCAATTGATAATATATTGAAAATAATAAATAAAATTATTTTGGAACATCTCTATTGCTAATAAATAATTAAATTAGGTAAACCCCCGGCTTAGCCGGGGGACTCCCCAAGGTTTGACCG
>JAVMKJ010000166.1:0-2762 GCA_031732855.1 Candidatus Competibacter sp. | reverse complement strand
CGGGGGAATGAGACATGAACCGGGTTTTCACCGTACAGGAAGCCGCCGAGGCGCTGCGTACCCACCCGAACATGATTCGACGGTTGTTGCAGCAGGGTCGGCTGGGCGGATTTCGCCTCGGGCGCGCCTGGCGGATTACCGACGCCGATCTCGATCTCTACGCGGCCAGGCAGGGCCGCCTCAGCCCTGTGGAGCGGGAATGGGTCGATTTGATGCAGGCGCAGGAATCGGCCTTGAATGCGGTCTGGGACAACGTCGATGATGAGGTCTGGAATGGCGCTTGAGGCGGGGAGTCTGGTCGTCGTGCCGTTTCCTTTCTCCAACCTGCACAGCGCCAAGCGGCGCCCGGTACTGCTGTTGACCGCCCCGGATACCTACGGCGATTTCATCGCCATGGCGGTGACATCGCAGGCCGGACACGCGCACGGCATCGCTCTGCTGCCTGCCGACATGCGGGCCGGAACGCTGCCCAAGGCCAGTTGGGTGCGGACGGACAAAATCATTTCGCTGAATCGCGCCCTGGTCGTGAAGGAGGTTGGCAAGGCCGCCGAGTCGCTACGGATTCAAGCCGCTTGCCGGCTATGCGCCCGATTGCAACTGCCCCCGGAGAGTTTGCCGTCATGACCCGTGGTAACGTCTCCCGGCGCTCCAGCCAAATCACCTGGTGCCCGTCGCCGACGCGCCGACCAGAACGACGGGGTACGGCAGCCTTGCGCTGGCGTCCGAGGTACTGGATGCAGCGTTCGATCCCGCCGTGGAAGCGGCGGTGGCGGCCTTGTTCCAGGTCGAGCAGGAAACCCGTTTATCTCAATGAAACTGCTTCTCGATACGCATATCGTGCTGTGGTGGCTTTCCGCCCACCCCAAACTGGACGCGCCAAGCCGTGCGATGATTGGCAACGCTGAATGCGGGTTGAGTGCCGCCTCAATCTGGGAAGTAGCCATCTGGTGAGGCCTGGCCGCGGGCCGTGCAGGCCACATGCAGCAAGCCCAAATAGGGTACCGCGCTAATCCGGCCAGTAACCCTCGTCCAGTGCTTGCTCCAGGGTGAAGGGACAAAGCGGCGGAAACATGGAGTCGGTCACTTTCATTTCCCGGGCGGCTCTCAGGATGGCGGCTTCGTAAGCTTCGGCGAAGGTTTCATCGAGTTCGGATCGAAGACTGGGGCTCTTCTTCAACCGCAACCGCACGCGCCGGCGCTGTTCCCTGATCGTCAGTCGCCAGCTATTGCCGCGCCGTTCCGGCTGGAATCGCCACTTCAGGAGATGCGCCAGCAGTACCGCCAACCGATCCACCAGTTCGTACCATTCGCCGCGCCCCATGCCTTCCAGTTCCTCCGCGACATGCTCCAAATCGATATCCGCCCAGTGGCCTTGGCGGATCAGTTCGGCATTTTTCATGGCCCAGGCATAAAAATCCTGGTCGTACAATCCCGCCGCTCTCTTCATGGTGGATTGCCATCCTCGCCAAGAGTCAGGGCCAAATCACGTATTCTCGGGTTGGTGACCGTGCGGCGACCCCTCGGGAACAACACCCAGGCACGAAATCCACCTCGATACCGGTCTGGGTTCGGTAATGCCAAAGCGCGAGTCGATGCTCCGATCGTCCGGGCCACCCGGTTGGAGCTGTTCATGGCGCGTTGTCCAGCAGGCGGACGGGCTGGTCTGGATAGAGCTTGTGCGCCCCGGCGGTCACCACCCGCTGGCCCGGCGTCAGTCCGCTGGCCACGGTCACCTGATCGCCCTGGAATTCGCCGAGCTTGATCGGTTGCAGGGCGACCTTCTGGGTTCGGGGGTCCACCACCCACACCGCCGGCTGGCCGTCGCGCTCGACCAGGGCGGTCAGCGGCAGGCGGATGGCCGCCTCCGCCAGCCGGCGGCTGGCCCGCACCGAGGCGGTCATGCCGAGCTGCACGGCATCGTCGGGATCGACCAGCGTGACCTTGACGGCGTAGGTGCGGGTGAGCGGATCGGCCAGCGGGGCGATTTCCCGGACCTGGCCGCGATACGTCTTGCCGGGCATCGACCACAGGCCGATCTGGACGTCCTCCCCGACCTTCAGCTCGTCGTGGCGGTTTTCCGGCACGCTGATGGCGACTTCCTTCTCGCCGGGCAGCGCCAGGTTGAGCACCGGTTGGCCGGCGGTCACCACCTGCCCGACTTCGGCCTGCACGGCGGTCACCACCCCGGCGTGGTCGGTTTGCAGTTGGGTGTAGCCGGTCTGGCGGGCGCCGCCCGAAAGTTGCGATTCGGCCTGGCGCACCCGGGCCTGCGCGGCCTCGTTGGTGCCCTGGAGGGTGTCGAAGTCGTTGCGGCTGATCAGGTTGCGGGCCAGCAACGCCTTGGCGCGCTCGAACTTGGCGAGCGCCTGATCGCGGTCGGCCTGGGCGGCGGCCAGTTGCGCGCGCAGCGCCTGCTCGTTCAGGGCCAGATCGCCTGGATCGAGCTGCATCAGCACCGCGTTGGCCTCAACCTGTTGCCCGACTTCAACCCGGCGGCCGGTAATCTTGCCGCCGACCCGAAACGCCAAGGCAATTTCGTGCCGGGCGCGCACCTCGCCGGCGTACTGGGAGACCCGGTCGAGCGGCTGGGGGGTCGCGATCACGGTTTTCACCGGCCGGACGGGTGGGGACGTATCGGCCGGCCCCGGCGAGCAGGCGGCCAGCAGGGTCAGGATGGCGGCGGCGAGGATGAGGCGTGGCGGAGTCATGGCACGGTTCCGGTGAGCGATGGCGGGTCCGCAAGTCGGCCCAGCGAGAAAGTC
>JAVMKJ010000165.1:0-14208 GCA_031732855.1 Candidatus Competibacter sp. | reverse complement strand
GGTTGCCGTGCAGGAAGTACGCGGGCACGCCGTGGTGGGTGAGGGTCCGCAATGCGGCCGCGACCGTTTCGCCGAGTTCCGCGTCGTCGTCATCGCCGATCCACGCCTCGAACAGATCGCCCAGGATGTACAGGGCTTCGGCTCGTCGGGCCCGCCGTTCCAGGAAATCCAGAAACAGCGCGGTGACGGCGGGCCGGGCTGGGTCCAGGTGCAGATCGGAGACGAACAGCGTGGCCATGCCGGTCATTCGTCAACGATTTCGACTTTGGTGATCGCCACGTCATCGACCGGTACATCCTGATGGCCGCGCCGGCTGGTGGTGGGCACGCGGGCGATGGTCTGGACCACGTCCATGCCCTCCACCACCCGGCCGAACACGCAGTATCCCCAGCCCTGGCCGGTCGGTCCGCGGTGGTCGAGAAAGTCGTTGTCCTTGACGTTGATGAAGAATTGCGAGGTGGCGGAATGGGGGTCGGAGGTGCGAGCCATGGCGATGGTTCCCACCTCGTTTTTCAGGCCGTTGTCGGCCTCGTTGCGGATCGGCGGGCGGGTCGGTTTCTGGGTCATGCCGGTTTCGAGGCCGCCGCCCTGGATCATGAAATTGGGGATCACCCGGTGGAACAGGGTGCCTTCATAGAACCCGTCCCGGGCGTACTGGAGAAAGTTGGCGGTGGTGGCGGGAGCGCCGGCGTGGTCGAGTTCGATGCTGATGACACCGAGAGGGGTGTGCAGGTTGATCATGGATCTTGACTCAGGGTTTGGGTTTTTCGGGGGCGCCTGGGGACGCGGGCGCGGCTGTGGGAAGAATCGTGACCGATTCGATGATCACCGGGGTCGCCGGCACGTCGGAGAACCGGTTACCGGGCCCGCCGGCCCCGGTGGGCGTCTGACGGATTTTATCCACGACCTCCATGCCGTCGATCACCTTGCCGAACACGGCGTAGCCCCAGCCCTGCGGCGTGGATGACTTGTAATCCAGGGCGGCGTTGTCCTTGACGTTGATGAAGAACTGGGCGGTGGCCGACTGGGGGTCGGAGGTACGGGCCATGGCGATGGTGCCCCGCAGGTTTTTGAGACCGTTGTCGGCCTCGTTTGGAACCGGCGCGCGGGTCGGTTTTTGTTGGAAGCCGGTGGTGAAGCCGCCGCCCTGGATCATGAAGCCGTCGATGACCCGGTGAAAGATTGTGCCGTTGTAGAAGCCCTCGCGAGCGTAGGCGAGGAAGTTTTCGACTGTTTTGGGGGCTTTGTCGTCGGTGAGTTCCAGGGTGATGGGACCGAGGCTGGTGTTCAATCGGACTTGGGTGCCGGCCAGGGCCGTCGAGCAGATCAGACCCAGAACGGTTGCGGCGAGCAGGGATGATGGTTTGCGCATCGGGTAATCCTGGTGGTGAGAATAGCGAAATCATGATAGTCAGTGGATACGCGCGCCGCCAGATTTGGTTGGCCATGACGCTTTCCGTTACCATGATGTAATTATGACCACTGAAAACGTCAAGACGCGTTTCGCCCCCAGTCCGACCGGACATCTCCATCTGGGCAACGTCCGCACGGCGCTGTTCAATGCCCTGCTGGCCCGGCGCTGGGGTGGCCGGTTTTTGTTGCGCATCGAGGATACCGATCGGGAGCGCAGCCGTCCCGAATACGTCGCGGCCCTGCTGGAGGACTTGCGCTGGCTGGGGTTGGACTGGCGGGAGGGGCCGGAGGTCGGCGGTCCGCATGCGCCCTATGCCCAGTCGGCGCGAGCGGGGATTTACGCCGAATACTACGAGCGGCTGGAAGCCTCGGGCCAGGTCTATCCCTGTTTCTGCACCCCGGTCGAACTGGCGCTGAGCCGGAAGGGGCAATTGGCGGCTGGCCGGCCGCCGCGTTACCCCGGCACCTGCGCCCGGCTGGGCGAGACCGAGCGGCGGCAACGGCTGGATCGGGGCTTGCAACCGACCCTGCGATTCCGGGTGCCGGCGGGGCGGCCAGTGGAATTCACCGATCTGATCCGCGGCCCGCAGCGCGTCGCCAGCGAGGATATCGGCGATTTCGTCATCCGCCGGGCCGACGCGACGCCGCAGTTTTTCTTCGCCAACGCCGTGGACGATGCGCTGATGCGGATCACCCACGTGCTGCGCGGCGAGGACCATCTGGCCAATACCCCGCGCCAGTTGCTGCTGTTGGAAGCGTTGGCACTGGCGGCGCCGGAGTACGGCCATCTGGCGCTGATCGTCGGGGCCGACGGCGGGCCGCTGTCCAAGCGCGCGGGCGATCTCAGCGTGCGCCAGTTGCGGGCCGCCGGCTATCTGCCGGAGGCCTTGTCGAACTATCTGGCCCGCCTGGGCCACAGCTACGAGCGCGATGTCTGGATGGAGCCGGCCGAACTGGCGGCCGGGTTCGCGCTGGAGCACTTGGGCCGTGCTCCGGCCCGCTACGACGAATCGCAACTGCTGCACTGGCAGACGGAGGCGGTGCAGCGGGCGACCCCGGAACGGCTGTGGGCCTGGATGGGTCCGGGGGTTCACGAACGGGTGCCGCCCGACCATCGGGACGAGTTCATCGTCACGGTCCGGCCCAACGTCCGCTTTCCCGTCGATGCCACGTTCTGGGCGGAACGGCTGTTCGGCGCGGATTTGACCCCGACAGATGACGGTCGGGCGGTGATCGCGGCGGCAGGGCCAGAATTTTTCGCCCACGCCTTGGCTGCCTATGCCGAATACGGCGCCGCCTATCAACCGCTGGTCGAAACGTTGAAGCGGCGGACCGGCTTGAAGGGCAAGAGCCTGTTCATGCCCCTGCGGGCGGCGCTGACCGGGGAAACCCACGGTCCGGAGCTGGTTCGCGTCCTTGCCCTGATGCCGCCGGAGTTGGCGTGGCGGCGGTTGGAGGCGTGGGCGAGTCCACTCGCCTGAACGCCGGGTTTACGAGGTGCTGAACCGCAAGCGTCCGCGGACGCCTGCCATGATTTGGAAATTGCATCAAGGCTTGGGTATTCCCGCCGAGAGTCTGATTCGCCCTCCAGACAACCGGTGAGTTGCCGCCAAACGCCTGGAAGTTTCTGTAAAATCCCAAATAATCAGTTGAATAAAAAGAGATTTTTTCATGCTCCAGATTTTCAACAGCCTGACCCGTCAGAAAGAGGAATTCCGGCCCATCGAACCGGGCAAGGTCCGGATGTACGTGTGCGGCATGACGGTTTACGACCACTGCCATGTGGGTCACGCGCGGGTCATGGTGGTGTTCGACGTGGTGCTGCGCTGGCTGCGCGCCAAGGGTTACGACGTGACCTACGTACGGAACATCACCGATATCGACGACAAGATCATCCGCCGCGCCGAGGAGAACGGCGAGGATTTCCGGGATCTGACCGCACGCTTTATCGACGCCATGAATCAGGACTTGGCCGCCCTGGGCATTTTGCCGCCGACCCACGAGCCGAGGGCCACCGGGGCGATGGCGGACATGATCGCCCTGATCCAGACCCTGTTGGACAAGGGCTTCGCCTATGTCGGGGCTGGTGGCGACGTGTATTACGACGTGAGCCGCTTCGACCGCTACGGGCGGCTGGCCAACAAGAAGCTGGAGGATTTGCGCGCCGGCGCCAGGGTCGAGGTCGAGGAGGCCAAGGACGATCCGCTGGATTTCGTGCTGTGGAAGGCCGCCAAGCCCGGCGAACCGAGCTGGCCGTCGCCGTGGGGCGCCGGCCGACCCGGCTGGCATATCGAATGCTCGGCGATGTCCACCCGCTGCCTGGGCGAGCATTTCGACATCCACGGTGGCGGGATGGACCTGAAGTTTCCCCATCACGAGAACGAAATCGCTCAGTCCGAGGCGGCCAGTGGCCAGCCCTATGTGAATCTCTGGATGCACAACGGCTTCGTCCAGGTGAACGAGGAGAAGATGTCCAAATCGCTGGGCAACTTCTTCACGGTGCGCGAGGTCTTGCGGCGCTATCAACCCGAGGTGGTACGGCTGTTTATCCTGTCCAGCCATTACCGGGGTCCGCTGAACTATGCCGACGAGAATCTGGAACACGCCAAGGCTTCGCTGACCCGGTTGTACACGGCGCTGCGCGGGTTGCCGGCGGTGGAAGCTCCGGTCGAAGAGGGCTGGCGGGCGCGTTTTACGCAGGCGATGGACGACGATTTCAACACCCCCGAAGCGCTGGCGGTGCTGTTTGACCTGGCGCGCGAGGTCAACCGCGTGCGCGCCGAGGATGAAGCAGCGGCAGTGCAATTAGTTAATACGATGAAATGCTTAGGCGAATCGTTGGGGCTGCTGCAAAGTGATCCAGATGTGTTTCTGCAGGTGAGGGCTTCTCACAAGGCTGGATGGTCAATCCGTGCAGAGGACTATTCCGATGATCGAATCCAAGAATTGATCGATCAACGCGCCGCGGCCCGCAAGGCGAAAAACTGGGCCGAGGCCGACCGGATTCGCGCGCTGTTACAGGATGCTGGAATCGTGTTGGAGGATACGCCCAAGGAGACCCTCTGGCGGCGTGAATGAAAACTGTCTTGACGCCAGAGGGGTTCGAAAATAAAATTACCCTTTCCGCATGGAACCGCGGGTCGCCAGTATCGGCTGACAACGACGGGGTATAGCGCAGTCTGGTAGCGCACCTGCTTTGGGAGCAGGGGGTCGTGGGTTCGAATCCCTCTACCCCGACCATGGCGCGGGCAAGGTGGTGGCTTGTTGGATTGCTGCAATGCGACAACGCGCCCGTAGCTCATGCGGATAGAGCATCAGCCTTCTAAGCTGAGGGTAGCAGGTTCGAGTCCTGCCGGGCGCGCCAAATCCCGGCTGATTTGAGAGGTTCGATGGTGGACGTAGCTCAGTTGGTAGAGCCCCGGATTGTGGATCCGGTCGTCGTGGGTTCGAGTCCCATCGTCCACCCCAAGCTTAGACTTGCTTTTCGGAACGGTTTTTGGTTCCATGCGCAACCGGTTTTGGGCCGTTAGCTCAATTGGTAGAGCAGTTGACTCTTAATCAATTGGTTGTAGGTTCGAGTCCTACACGGCCCACCATCTTCAATACCCAGTGTTTCGTACCTTCCCATCCTCGTTGTTAGCCGCCCCGAACGGTGCTGCGGCTCGATTCCTGTTCCGGGGTGCGCGCCGTCCTGTATACTCCCCTCAATGGGGTCGCGGCTACCGCGTTCGGGGAATTCTGTTTGTTTTTGATGGCGAACCGCGTCTTGACGCGAAAGTGGCGGAACTGGCAGACGCGCTGGATTTAGGTTCCAGTGGGGTAACCCGTGCGGGTTCGACTCCCGCCTTTCGCACCATTGTCGCCGTACGCCCGGAAAATATCGCCTGGCCCGCATTCCCCAGGAAAAACAGGCGGGTGGCCCGCCAACAATACAACGATTAACTGTTTTGAGGTGCATCGATGCAGGTTTCAGTTGAGACGCTGAGCGATCTGGAGCGCCGGGTGACCGTGCAGGTGCCTGCTGAAAGAGTCGCCAAGGAAATCCAGGACCGGCTGCAATCCTTGTCCCGGCGGGTCAAGGTGGACGGTTTCCGTCCGGGCAAGGTGCCGCTCAAGCTGATCAAACGGCTTTATGGAGATCGGGTGCGGTTTGAAGCCGTCAGCGAGTTGGTGGAGCACAGCCTGCATGAGGCGCTGGTTCAGGAAAAGCTGAATCCGCTGGGCGGTCCGAAAATCGAACCCAGGACGCTGGAAGAAGGCCAGGATCTCGAGTACTGCGCCACTTTTGAAGTTCTTCCCGAATTCGAGCCAGCCGGATTCGAGAACATCGAGGTCGAGCGGCTGGTGGCCGAAGTCACCGAGCAGGACGTGGACCACATGATCGATAATCTGCGCCAGCAGCGAGCGATCTGGAACACGGTGGAACGACCGGCCCGCGAGGGCGATCGGGTTCGCCTCGACTTCGAGGGCAAGATCGACGGTCAGGATTTTCCCGGCGGCAAGGGCGAGAATGTCGCGGTGGTGTTGGGCAAGGGCGCGATGCTCGAGGATTTCGAGGTACGGCTGGCCGGTCTCGGCGCGGGCGCGGAACTCGAGTTCGATCTGACCTTCCCGGAGGATTATCAGACCAGGGATCTGGCCGGCAAGACCGCGCGTTTCCAGGTCAAACTCCATGCCGTGGAGGAGGCCAACCTGCCCGAGATCGACGACGCCTTCGCCGAAAGCTTCGATGTTAAGGAAGGCGGCGTCGCCGGCCTGCGCCTGTCGCTGCGTCGGAACATGGAACGCGAACTGCGCGACGGTATCAAGGCGGCGGTCAAGCGTCAGGTGATGCAGGGGCTGCTGGATGCCAACCGCATTCCGTTGCCGCGAGCGTTAATCGATTTGGAAATCGAGAATTTGGCGCGGCAGTTGTATTTCCCCGCCGATGCCAAGGACGAAAAGACCCAACAGCTCAAGACGCAACTATTCGAGTCCGAAGCCCGCCGGCGCGTGGCGCTGGGTCTGCTGGTTTCCCGGTTGGCCGCGATTTGGGAAATCAAGGTGGACGAACAGTGGGTCAGGAACCATCTGGAATCCATCACCTCCGCCTATGAGAATCCGACTGAAGTGATTCGGTGGTACGAGCAGAATCCGCAGGCAATGGAGAGCGTGCGCGCCCTGGTGCTCGAGGACCAGATCGTGGACTGGTTGCTGGAGCGGGCGCGGGTGACCGAAAAAGCCAGCACGTTCGCCGAGATCATGACACCCACCAAGCAACAATCGGCGGAACCCGCCGCTCAGGAGCCCACCGAATGAACGAAACCGGTTCTTCCGCGGCCATTCGGGCGCTCAACCTCGTGCCGATCGTGGTGGAGCAGACCGCGCGCGGCGAACGGGCCTACGACATCTATTCCCGGCTGCTCAAGGAGCGGGTGGTGTTTTTGGTGGGGCCGGTCGAGGATTACACCGCCAACCTGGTGGTGGCGCAACTGCTGTTTCTCGAGGCCGAAAACCCGGACAAGGACATCCATCTCTACATCAACTCGCCGGGCGGCTCGGTCAGCGCCGGTCTGGCCATCTACGATACCATGCAGTTCATCAAGCCGGATGTCAGCACGATGTGCGTGGGTCAGGCCGCCAGCATGGGCGCGTTGTTGCTGGCCGGCGGCGCGGCGGGCAAGCGCTTTTGTCTGCCGCATTCGCGCGTCATGATCCATCAACCGCTGGGGGGATTCCAGGGTCAGGCCAGCGACTTCGATATCCACGCCCGCGAAATCCTGCTGGTTCGGGACCGGCTGAACCGGATCCTGGCCAGGCATACCGGCCAGCCGGTCGAGAAGATCGCCGTCGATACCGACCGCGACAATTTCATGGGCGGCGCGGAGGCGGTCGAATACGGCCTGATCGACGCGGTGCTGAATCAGCGCGTCCCCGCCAACTGACACCCGGTCACGCGGCGCGCGACGGATCGTCGCGCCAGCCGGATCCAACGACCGCGCGACGATGAGGATGGAGTTATGAGCAGAGATCGAAGTGACAGGAGCGACGACGACAAGCTGTTGTATTGTTCCTTCTGCGGCAAAAGCCAGCACGAGGTGCGAAAGCTGATCGCCGGGCCGAACGTGTTTATCTGCGATGAATGCGTCGAATTGTGCAACGACATCATCCGCGAGGAAATGGAGGAGAGCGCTCCCGTCGCCGCCCACAAGCTGCCCAAGCCGCACGATATCAACCAGGTTCTCGACGAATACGTGATCGGCCAGGATCGAGCCAAGAAAGTTCTGTCGGTCGCGGTCTACAACCACTACAAGCGGCTGGAGCTACAACGCGGTGGTCGCGCCAAGAATACCGAGGTCGAGGTTGCCAAGAGCAATATTTTGCTGATCGGCCCGACCGGTTCGGGCAAGACCCTGCTGGCCGAGACTCTGGCCCGGTTGCTCAACGTACCCTTCACCATCGCCGACGCCACGACCCTCACCGAAGCCGGCTACGTCGGCGAGGATGTGGAAAATATCATCCAGAAGCTGCTGCAGAAGTGCGAGTACGATGTCGAGAAGGCTCAGACCGGCATCGTCTACATCGATGAGATCGACAAGATCTCGCGCAAGTCCGACAATCCCTCGATCACCCGCGACGTGTCCGGCGAGGGCGTGCAGCAGGCGTTGCTGAAGCTCATCGAAGGCACGATCGCCTCGGTGCCGCCGCAGGGCGGGCGCAAACATCCCCAGCAGGAATTCCTGCAGGTGGACACCACGAACATCCTGTTCATTTGCGGCGGGGCATTCGCCGGTCTGGACAAGGTCATTCGCAGTCGCTCGGACAAGGGTGGCATCGGTTTTTCGGCCGAGGTCAAGAGTAAGGACGGCGGCAAGACCGTCGGCGAGGTGCTGATGGAGGTCGAGCCGGAGGATTTGATCAAGTATGGCCTGATCCCCGAGTTCGTCGGCCGGTTGCCGGTGGTGGCGACCCTGACCGAACTCGATGAGAGCGCCCTGGTGCGTATCCTCACCGAGCCCAGGAACGCCATCGCCAAACAATTCAACAAGCTGTTCGAACTCGAAGGCAGCGAACTGGAATTCCGTGAGGAAGCCCTGCGGTCGGTCGCCCGCAGGGCGATGGATCGCAAGACGGGCGCGCGCGGTCTGCGCACCATTCTGGAGCAAATTCTGCTGGATACCATGTACGATTTGCCCAGCATGCAGAACGTCCGCAAGGTGGTGGTCGACGAGTCCGTGGTCGAGGGTCGCGCCAAGCCTTATTTTATCTACGAGAACACCGAACGGCGCGCCGCCGCTCACGATTGATCGACCTGGGGTCCGGCCGCCGGGCGAGCACCGCCCGGGCGGGTTCCAGGTCGAGGCGGGTTAATGCAGCCGATCGCAGCCGCTAATACCAGGCGGTCAAACCGCCGCGCGTGGTCCCCGAGGGCCGTGCGCCACCCATCCAGCCCGGTTCAACCGCGGGGAGCCTGCCGTGAAGCAAAACGAAGCCAAGTTCGACAGTTTGCCCAATCATGCGCTGATGCCGGTGTTGCCGCTTCGCGACGTGGTCGTCTATCCCCACATGGTCATTCCGCTGTTCGTCGGCCGGGAGAAATCGATCCACGCGCTCGACCTGGCGATGCAGGGCAATAAAGGAATCGTTCTGGTCGCGCAGAGGAGCGCCGAGGTGGACGATCCCAGGACCGGGGACATCTACTCCATCGGCACCCTGTCGAACGTCCTGCAACTGTTGCGGCTGCCGGACGGCACGGTCAAAGTCCTGGTGGAGGGCAGCCAGCGGGTCCGTATCCATCATTTCACCGAAACCGAATCCTGTTTCATCGCCGAGGTTTCCCTGCTGGAACTGGCCCCGGACGAGCGCGCGCCCCACGAGGTCGAGGCGTTGCTGCGCTCGCTGCTCAATACCTTCGATCAGTATGTCAAGCTCAACAAGAAAATCCCCGGGGAGGTGTTGACCTCGGTCTCCGGTATCGAGGATCCCGGCCGTTTGGCCGACACGATCGCCGCCCACATGACGCTCAAGCTGGATGAAAAGCAAAAGATACTGGAAATCCGCGACCTGCGCGCGCGTCTGGAGCATCTGCTGGCGCTGGTGGAAGGGGAAATCGACATCCTTCAGGTCGAGAAGCGCATCCGCTCGCGCGTCAAGCAGCAGATGGAGAAGAGCCAGCGCGAGTACTATCTGAACGAGCAGATGAAAGCGATTCAGAAAGAGCTTGGCGATCTGGAGGATGCGCCCAACGAAATCGAGGAACTGGTCCAGCGCATCGATAAGGCCGGGATGCCGAAGGAAGCCAAGGCCAAGGCCCAGGCGGAGCTGAACAAGCTGAAAATGATGTCGCCCATGTCGGCCGAGGCGACCGTGGTGCGCAATTATATCGACTGGCTGGTCAGCGTTCCCTGGAGGAAGCGTACCAAAATCCATCAGGATCTGGCCGTGGCCGAGGCGATTCTGGAAGCCGATCACTACGGACTGGAGAAAGTCAAGGAACGAATTCTCGAGTATCTGGCCGTGCAACAGCGGGCGCGCAAGCTCAAGGGTCCGATCTTGTGCCTGGTCGGGCCCCCGGGCGTGGGCAAAACCTCGCTGGGGCGCTCCATCGCCCGCGCCACCAACCGCAAGTTTGCCAGGATGTCGCTGGGCGGGGTGCGGGACGAGGCGGAAATCCGCGGCCACCGGCGTACCTACATCGGCTCGCTGCCGGGCAAGATCGTTCAGAACCTGGCCAAGGTCGGGGTACGGAATCCATTGTTCCTGTTCGACGAAATCGACAAGATGTCCATGGATTTCCGCGGCGATCCTTCCTCGGCCCTGTTGGAAGTGCTGGATCCCGAGCAGAACAACACCTTCAACGATCATTATCTCGAGGTGGATTTCGACCTGTCGGATGTGATGTTCGTGGCGACCGCCAACACTCTCAACATCCCGCCACCGTTGCTGGATCGCATGGAAGTGATTCGGATTCCGGGTTATACCGAGGACGAAAAACTCAATATCGCGGTCCGTTACCTGGTGCCGAAGCAGATCGTCAACAATGGTCTGAAGAAGGACGAGTTGGAAATCTCCGAGGATTCCATTCGCGACATCATCCGCTTTTTTACTCGCGAGGCTGGGGTACGCAACCTGGAACGGGAGATCGCCAAGATCTGCCGCAAGGTGGTCAAGGAGGTGACCCTGCGCCCGGTCGAGGGAAGAATGGCAATCTCGCCCGACATGCTGGAGAAGTACCTGGGCGTGAGGCGGTTTCGCTACGGGCTGGCCGAGGAACTGGATCAGGTCGGGCAGGTGACCGGGTTGGCCTGGACCGAGGTCGGAGGCGAGCTGCTCAGCATCGAAGCGGCGCTGGTGCCCGGCAAGGGCAAGCTGCTCCATACCGGCCAGTTGGGCGAGGTCATGCAGGAATCCATCCAGGCGGCGATGACCGTGGTTCGGAGCCGCGCCGAGGCGCTCGGCATCGATCCTGATTTCTATCAGAAATTCGATGTGCACGTTCATGTTCCCGAGGGGGCCACTCCCAAGGACGGTCCCAGTGCCGGCATCGGCATGTGCACGGCCCTGGTATCGGCCCTGACCCGCATCCCGGCGCGGGCCAGCGTCGCCATGACCGGCGAGATTACCCTGCGCGGTGAAGTGTTGCCGATCGGGGGGCTCAAGGAGAAGTTGCTGGCGGCGCATCGGGGCAGCATCGCGACGGTCGTGATCCCGGAAGAAAACCGCAAGGATTTGGCCGAAATTCCCGAGAATATCCTGTCCAGGCTCGACGTGCGGCCGATCCGCTGGATCGACCAGGTTTTGGAGATCGCGCTGCAGGTTTTACCGGCACCCAAATCCCGGGATGCGGCGGAACTGGAGACGGCGTCCCCGCCGGAATCGGCGGCCAAGCCCGGTAATGCGCTCGAAGGCGTGCGAGCCCACTGAAAAATGGTGGCCGGCGTCGATTGACACTGCTTCGAACCCCCTTTATAACGGCAAAATAGCTATTATTCATTGAGGGTGCGAGGCCTTCCCGTACGTGCCGCGCGAGGTCCCGACCCAAGATGCATAACACACAACACACAACATGCTGCAAAGGAAAGGGCTTATGAACAAAACTGAACTGATTGATGCCGTTGCCCAGACGACCGATCTTTCCAGGGCCGCGGCCGGCAAGGCCGTGGATGCCGTTCTGACAACGGTCGGCAAGGCTCTCAAGGGAGGAGACTCGGTGGTGTTGACCGGCTTCGGCACGTTCTCGGTGCGCGAACGCCCCGCGCGGACCGGCCACAACCCCAAGACCGGTCAGGCGATGGAAATCAAGGCCAGCAAGGCTCCGGTGTTCAAGGCTGGCAAAACCCTTAGAGATACGATAAAATAACTTTTTTGGGTGCTTAGCTCAGTTGGGAGAGCATCGCCCTTACAAGGCGAGGGGCGGGGGTTCAAGTCCCTCAGCACCCACCACGGTTCGGATACCGGAGCGGTAGTTCAGATGGTTAGAATACCGGCCTGTCACGCCGGGGGTCGCGGGTTCGAGCCCCGTCCGCTCCGCCAGATTTCATCCTCCCCACCGTGTTGGTCAGCATCCGGTTCGACTTATCCGGAGCGGTAGTTCAGATGGTTAGAATACCGGCCTGTCACGCCGGGGGTCGCGGGTTCGAGCCCCGTCCGCTCCGCCAGATTTCCGGGGTGTCGTTCAGACGCCCTTTTTCTTGCCCGCTCCCCGCAGCATCCCGATTCCTTCCCGATTGATCCGACCTGAAGCCGGGTAACCGCCATGCTTTTACAAAAAATCCGCGATCGCGCCCAGGGCTGGTTCGCCTATACCATCATCGGCTTGTTGACGATTCCCTTCGCCGTCTGGGGCATCAATTACTACTTCGAGGGTGGCGGGCCGAGGGACGCGGCCGTGGTCGGCGACAGCAAAATTTCGTTGCAGGAATTCCAGCGGGCCTACCAGCAGCAGCGCCAGCGCATGCAGGCCATGCTGGGCGGCGCGGATCCGGCGCTGCTGGACGGGCCGCGCCTGAAGCAGGAGGTATTGCGGCGGATGATCGACGAGCGGGTGCTCGGCCAGGTCTCCCGCGACCAGGGACTCCGAATCGGCGACCGGCAATTGCACGATGCGCTGGTGTCGCTGCCGGTGTTTCAGCAGAACGGTGGATTCAGCAAGGAACTGTACGAGCGGCTGCTGCGCAATTACGGTTATACGCCGGTTGGGTTTGAGGAAAGTCTGCGACAGGATCAGGCCGTCGGGCAATTGCGCGATGGCGTCGTGGATTCGGCGCTGTTCACCCAGGTCGAACTGGATCGGCTGATCGCCCTGCTCAAGCAACAGCGGGATCTGCGGTACGTGACGCTGCCCCTCGAGCGCCGCGCCGCCAGGGCGACCGTGGACGACGCCGCCATCAAGGAGTACTTCGAGAAAAACCAGGACCGATTCGTCAATCCGGAGCAGCTTCAGTTGCAGTTCGTCGAATTGAACCTGTCCCGAATCGCCGAGGACATCACGGTCGGCGAGGACGAACTCAAGGTGGCGTATGAGGACCAGATCGCCAAGCATGGCCAGCCCGAGGAACGCTCGGCCTCGCATATTCTGGTGAAACTGCCGCCGAATGCCGGTCAGGAACAGGTGGAAAAGGCTCGCCTCACGGCCCAGCGGATCGCCGACGACATCCGGTCCGGAGCCAAGAGTTTCGACCAGGCCCTGGGAGAGATCAAGACGGGTCAGTCCGACGAACTGGAAGGTGGCGAACTGGGTGTGATCGGCAAGGGCATGTTCGACAGCCCGGCGTTCGAGAACACCCTGTACGCCATGGGGAAACCGGGTGAAACCAGCGAACCGGTGCGGATGCCCGCGGGATTCCACATCATCCGTCTGGACGGGATCACCCCGGCTCAGGTCAAACCGTTCGAGGAGGTGCGCGAGACCGTGGTCAGGGAGCTTCGCCAGCAGAAAGCCGAGAACCGGTTTTACGAGATCGTCCAGAATCTCGCCAATCTCAGCTACGAGCATCCGGACAGTCTGGAACCGGCGGCCAAGGCTTTGAACGTTCCGCTGCGCGACAGCGACTGGTTCGGCCGCAAGGGAGGGGAAGGGATCGCCGCCAGTCCCAAGGTCATCGACAGCGCCTTCGGCGAGGACGTGCTCAAACGGGGCGTCAACAGCGAGCCGATCGAACTGGAGCCGGGTCGCGTGGTGGCGATCCGGGTCAAGGGGCACAAGGACGCGACGCCACGCACCCTGGAGGAAGCGCGCGATGATATCCTGAAGGTACTGCGCGAGCGGCAGGCCCGCGAAGCGGTCGCCAGGGATGCCGAGGCGCTGAAGGCACGCGCCGCCAGGGGCGAGCCTCTCTCCGTTCTGGCTAAAGAGTTCGATGGTGAGTACAAGAACGTCGGACTGGTCGGCCGCGACGCGACCGCGGTGGATCGGGCCGTGCTGGCGGCGGCGTTTCGGTTGCCGCGGCCGGACGAGGGCAAGGTGGCGCTGGGCTCGACGGCCTTGACCGATGGCGATCAGGTCGTGCTGGAAGTGGCCCGCGTGGTGGCTGGCCCGAAGGATGTTCTGACCGATGAGGAGCGCGGGAAGCTGGCGCGGCAACTGGCGACCCAGACCGGCTCGGGACAGTTCGACAAGTTGCTGGACAGCCTGCGGACCAGGACCAAGGTGGTGACCTACAGCGACCGATTGTAGGAAATTCCCTTCGTTCCAAAGGCTCCCCCTGGCGGGGGAGGGTTGGAGTAGGGGCTGAAGGAATGGGAATTTGGATTGGGAGGATGGCCTATTCCATCGCTCCCAGCGCGACGGTATTGAAGCCGCCGTCCACATAGACG
>JAVMKJ010000164.1:12362-14328 GCA_031732855.1 Candidatus Competibacter sp. | reverse complement strand
ATTACCTGCCGGCGACCGGGATTCAGGTGGCGGTTTATCAAGGCGTGGACAAGGTCGCGCCGGTTAGCGACAACCGCTACTTCGGCAAGCCGCTGATTCAGGATTTGCCACGCGTGCTGGATTATCTGGATTTGTACAATCCCGCCGCCTTCGCCGCGCCGGTGGCCGCCCGCCAGGAACGGCGGCGATTTCCCTTGGCGGCGGTGCGGGAGGCGGTGGTGAACGCGATCTGTCACCGCGATTACACCATCAAGGGCAGTCCGATCCTGATCGAACTGTTCGCCGACCGGTTGGCGATCACCAGTCCGGGCGGCCTGCCGAACACCCAGACGTTGGAGACGGTGAGGCTGGGTCTGGTGTATCAGCGCAATCCCCTGCTGGTGCAGTATCTGTACGACTTCCGCTATGTGGAGCGGATCGGCCGGGGCATCGCGACCATCTTCGCGACGATGCGGGAGAACGGCAACCCGGAACCGGAACTGGCGGCGGGGGACAGCTATTTTCGGGTGACGCTGCCGGCGGTGGCGTAAGCGATACCGGGGTATTATGGCTTGGCGCCCAGCGGTCGGCTTTTCATCCGGGCGGCGTCGAAAAAGCCGGAGGCAATGACTTCGGCGGCGGTGATGGCGAAATTGAGGTTCTGGCCGACCTTCAGACCCATGGTGGCGATCCCGATCACGGTGCCGTCCCGCAGGATGACCGGGCCGCCGCTGTTGCCCGGACTGATCGGCGCCGAAATCTGGATGTAGCGCACGCCG
Organism: Candidatus Competibacter sp.; assembly: GCA_031732855.1. Classification (GTDB taxonomy): domain Bacteria; phylum Pseudomonadota; class Gammaproteobacteria; order Competibacterales; family Competibacteraceae; genus JAVMKJ01. The sequence goes on along the minus strand of JAVMKJ010000164.1, from coordinate 13,570 downwards.
TCGATCTCCCGCAGCCCGCTGATGACCCCGGTGGAAAACGTCCCTTCCAGACCGTAGGGATTGCCGATCACGAACACGTCCAGACCGATCAGATTCTGGCTGTAGGTCTCGTTGAGCACGAAACTCTCCGGCACCTTGAGCGATGTGGCCAACAGCGCCAGATCCGGCGTTTTGCCCCGCCGGCGAACCTTGGCCACCGATTCCTGATTCCCGCACTTGACCGCCAGATTTTCGGCCTGCTCGATGACGTGATTGTTGGTGATGACCAGCCCGTCCGGCGATACCAGCAGGCCGCTGCCCAGGTCGGCGGTCTTGCCGTCCCGGAAGGTCACGATCAGGCAAGTGAGCGGGATGCTGCGCTGGTAAATTCGCTGTCCGGGATTGTCGACGTCCGCGGCCGCGGGCTGGCCGGGAGCGGTTGCTGGCGGTACCGCCGCCGGCGGTGGGTTGGCCATCGTCGCCAGACCCCGTTTCAGCGAATCGAGCAGGGGGCTGGCCGCGGGTTGCCCCGAAGGTGAGACCGACCCCGGATTGCCGTTTCCGACCGTTGGCGGGCGCGGGGTGGCGGCCGGCCGGGGTAATGGTGGAGTAACCGAGGTCGCCGGTCCGGCGGCGGGCGCGGGCTCGACCGCTTGCAGCGCTTGCAGCGCTCCGGTCCGGACGGCGCTGGCGGGATCGATCGTGGCCAGTTGCCGCAACTGCTCGGCCAGTTGCGATCGATCCTGAGCGAAGCGCCAGGCGTTGGCGAACGCGCCGGCGGCCCTTTGAGCATCGCCCGACTGGCCGTAAATCTGCCCCAGCGCGAACCAGCTTGCCGACCGGGCCGGCGCCAGGGATAGGGCGTATACCGACAGCCGCTCGGCTTCCTTGAGACGGCGCAGCCGCAGGTAGGTCAGCCCGAGCTGACCGGCGATTTCAGGATCGGCGGGATCGGCGATGAAGGCCTGCCGGAACGCCGCCAGCGCCTCCTTGAGATGGTCGACCGCCAGTTGGTCCCGGCCCTGCTGCTGAAACGGCCGGGCCCGCGCGGAATCGCCCGCTTCCGGCCGGCTCAGGCTTTCCAACTGCTCCCGGAAGGTCTGCACGCCGGTTTCGTCTTTCGCGACCGACTGGGCGATCATCTGTTGGACGTAATAATCGAGGGTGTCGTACTGGCCCGCCGCGCCGGCCGGCGCGGCGCCGGCCAGGGCCACCGCCACCGCCACCGC
>JAVMKJ010000164.1:0-12262 GCA_031732855.1 Candidatus Competibacter sp. | reverse complement strand
GGCCCGCCGCGCCGGCCGGCGCGGCGCCGGCCAGGGCCACCGCCACCGCCACCGCCACCGCCACCGCTTTGACGAAGGCGTTCATGGCGCCGGGGAAGTTCGCGGGGCGCGGGTCGAGTCCGACGGAACGTTCATCGGAACGACCGCCGGGTTAGTCGGCAGCGGGGGCACGATGACCGGTTCCACCGGCAATCGGTACAGGCGCAAGGTTGCCACGGCGGCGTTGCGCAGGGTGTCGGCTGCTTCGTTTTCGGCGATGTTGCGCAGAATTTCCTCGGCTCGCATGGGATTCTGGGCATAGCGGTAGGTATTGGCCAGCGCGCCCAGCGCGCGCCGGCCATCGTTTTCCAGACCGTAGACCTGGGCGAGCTGGAACCAGGCAACCGCCCGGCCGGGTTCCAGGGAAAGCGTCTGCTGCAGCGCGCGTTCGGCGTCCGGCAGCCGGCCGAGCTTGCGATAGACCAGCCCGAGATGGTTGGCGGCCTCGACGTTGCCGGGGTCGGCCTGACTGGCTTGCTGGAACGCATCGAGCGCCGCGGCCACATTGTCCTGTCGCAGCGCCGCCAGGCCCCGCTGCAGGGCCGCGCTCGCCGCTGCCGGATCGGATGCGGCGAGCCGGGGGTTCTGTTCCAGCATCCGCTGCATCGCGACCACGCCCTGCTCGTCGTTGGCGGCGGCCAGTTCGATCATCTGCTGGACGAAATAGCGGTTGCGCTCGCTGTCCTGGGCGGACGCCGGAGCGGCGGCAAACCAGGCCGCCAACAGCAGCGCCGGCACCCGTAAGGCCGCATTCATGCTGCTCGCGCCTCGCGCCTCACAGATTCTTGATGGCGTCGTACTGCCGCTCCAGGCTGAGTCGCTTGGCGTCGGCCTGAGCGGCGGTGAGCTGGCCCCGGTCCAGTTGGGTCTCGAACTGCTGGATGTCGCGGGTCAGTTGCCGCTGCTGGCGGAGCAACTCCTCGGTCCGCTGTTCGGTGGCGGCCTTGGAGTGTCGCATCTGGTCGATCCGCTGGGCCAGCGCCCGGTTCCGGGCCTTGAGCGAGGCGAGCTGGCGCCGCTGGGCGGCGACCTCGTCGGCCTTCATCTGGCGTTCGGCTTCCAGATAGGAGCCTTCCTCGCGCAGGGCGCGCAACTGGTTCAAGGATTGATCCCGCTGCCCCTGCAACTGCTGCTGGCGCACGTCGTAGTCGCCGGCCGCCAGTCCGTGCACGCCGCCGAAAAAGCCGCCGCTATGCGGGTCGTTGCTCGGATCGGCGGCGCAGCCGCCCAGGACGAGCAGGCTGAGGATACTGCCGGAAATACCGATGGTTCTCATGATTTCGGACCTCCCGTTGCCGGACTCCCGCGCGCGGGAGAAGGATGGCTCGGATGATGCGTTCAGATCGACATGCTGTCGTAGATCTTCTGCAGGCTGGCGACGTTCTGACTGGATTCCTGGCGGGTCTCCTTGAGTCCGGTCAAATTGGTTTCGAGCTGTCGGGTGTACTGATCCCGCGGACCCCGCTTCTGCCGGGATTCGTCGTAGACCTGGTTGGCATCGCTCAGCTGCTTCTCGGCCAGCGAATTGATCTGCTTGGCTTTGGACAACTGTTTTTCCACGGTGGCTTTCTGCCGGACCAGCGCGTCGCGCGAGGCCCGGCCAGCCCGGTATTCGCGTTCCAGCCGCCGCGATTCGCGGTCCAGTTGGGCGATTTCCTGATAAAGCTGGCGATTTTGGGCGGCGGCTTCCCGAATGAATTCCTGATTGCGGCGGATTTCGGCCACCAGGAAATCTTCCTCGGTGGCGTACTGGGCCTTGCGGTCGGCGATGGAACTGCCGATGCCGGCGCCGATCAGACCGCCGGCCGCGGCGCCGATCAGGGCACCGGAAGCCTTGTTGTCGCTGACGGCGGCGCCCAGCAGCGCGCCCAGTACCGCCCCGAACGCCGCGCCCTCGGCGACGGTTTGCTGGCGGTCGTTCGTGGTGCCGTCGGGGTTGGTGGCGCAGCCGGGCAGCAGGCCGGCGAGCGTGGCGGCAACGAGAAGGCTTTTTCCTGCGTGTTGAATAAACATGGGCATCTCCGGGCCAATGATTGATGGGGTGAGGGAAACTCGATCGGGGATTGGAATGAATTTTGGGAGGGGTAGGATTCGAAATCAACGGGTTCGGGGATGATCGCGATGCATGCGATGATACAACGGCGAAAACCGTTTCGCCGGCATTACGAACGACCGGCGGACGGGAGCAGCGGTATTTGCAGGCTGGTGGCATTCCAGTCCGGCGGCGGCCGGCGCCGCAAGGCGTCGCGCAGCCGATCCGCCAGTTGCGGTCCGGTCAAGGTGAGTTCGGCGATTGGAGTGCGGGGTCTTTTAACGTTCCTGATGTCCTGCCGGCCAAGCAGATTCAGCGGCTGGCGGGTGGCGACCAGGATGAAGGTTTCGGCGCCGGGAGGGGGACCCGGCGCGTATTGGAGTTTCCCGCTGCTCGCCGGCGGAAAGGAAATGGGCTCGTTGGCCCGCACGGGATAATTGGTCAGCAACTGGCCGGTCCCGCCGGCGGAACTGATGAAGTACAGATTCAGATAGCTGTCGGCCGCGGTTTGCAGGTCGAGGCGCAAGGGCTCGCCGATGCGCAGCGGTTCGCGTTCGGATCGGAGCGCGACCGCGAATCCGGCCTTGGAGTTGCCGAGACGCAGGGGGTCCACGACCGGCGCGGCGGGCGGCGTGGCGCAGCCGGCGATCAGCAGCGCCACGATGATCGGCGGGAGGATGAAAATGGCGGGTAATCGGGTCATCGGTATCGGCGTGCTCGATCGGCGTGAATGCGTCGGCGGTTTGTTAAGCTACCATTCAGCCGGCAGTGCGCAAATCTGCCATGCGTTCCAAACCTCCGAAAATTTCTCCCCAGTAATGATTGCAACCTCCGTAATGATTGCATTATGAACCTCGTGCATGTAATCCGCTCTCTGATCGGACGCCGCGGGCGTTCCGGTCCATGGCCGGTCGCCGGGCCGATCGGGTTGGTCGTGCTGCTCGTTGCCGGAACGGCGCTGGCGGAACCTCGTACCGCCCTGGTGATCGGCAATGGCGCCTATCAGGATGCCCCGCTGAGGAATCCCGTCAACGATGCGCGCGACATGGCCGCCAAGCTGCGGGAAATGGGCTTCCAGGTCATCGAGCGCCTCGACGCCGACCGTCAGGCCATGCGGTTGGCGTTGCGGGAGTTCGAGCAACAGCTGCGGCAGCGGCGGGGCGTGGGGCTGTTCTATTACGCCGGCCACGGCGTCCAGCTCAAGGGTCAGAACTACCTGATCCCGGTCGGCGTCGACATCCGCCAGGAATTCGAGGTGCCGGACGAGGGCGTGGACGCCGACGCCGTGCTGCGGGCGATGGAGTCCGCCGGTAACGGGCTCAACATCGTGATCCTGGACGCCTGTCGCAACAATCCCTTCACCCGGGGCTTCGGCGGCCGGGGCCTGGCGCGGATGGACGGGCCGGCCGGAACCTTCATCGCCTACGCCACCGCCCCGGGGGCGGTATCGCTGGACGGGGGCGGCGGCCGCAACAGTCCCTACACCCGCCATCTGCTGGCGGCCATGAACACGCCCGGCCTGAATCTGGAGCAGGTGTTCAAACAGGTTCTGGTGGCGGTGGAACAGGAAACCGGCGGTGCCCAGATTCCCTGGGTGGCGTCCTCGTTGCGCGGCGATTTCTATTTTCTGCCGGCGACCTTGGCGGCCCCGGCCGCGCCACCGTCGGCGGGGACCGGTCCGCAAACACTTCCCGCGACGCCGGCCGATCCGCGAGCGGGCGAACCGCCGGCGATCCCCAATCTCCAGAGTCCGGCCGGGCCACCGGCCAGTGGTCCATCACCTGGCCGGCCGGTCGACACACCGCTGGAGCTACCCCTGGTGGCGGTGCCGGGCACCGGGTTTTCCATCAGCCGTCATGAGATCAGTCTGGAGGCCTACCGCCGGTTCGCGGGGGTCACTGGCCGGGAAGCGCCGCCTCTGGCCGGCACGGAACGGAACGATCCGGCACGGGTGACCTGGCGGGAAGCGATGGACTACGCGGTCTGGCTGTCGCGGCAAACCGGCCATGCTTACCGCCTCCCGTCCGAGGCGGAATGGGAATACGCCGCCCGCGCGGGCGTGCTGGCGTCCGATTCCGGTGGCCAGGACCGGGAATGGACCTGTTCCGAGTACCGGCAGAAGTATGAAGGTCAGGAACGACGCTGCGCGAACCGGCCACCGGAAGCGGTGGCGATCCGGGGCGGCAGCTGGCGGGCCGGCGCCGACCCGCTCAGCGATGATCTGGGATTCCGGCTGGTGCGGGAACAGTAAAGTAACCGGTCCAGCGCTCTTTGCTGGCTCAGTCGACCACCACCAGGCCTTTGGGCTGACTGGCGAAATACGCGGCCAGGTCGGCGATATCCTGGGCCGACAGAGGAGTCGCCATGCCTTTCATGACGACGTTTTTGCGCGCGCCGGACTGGTAGTCCTGCAAGACCTTGTGCAAATAATCCTCGTGTTGTCCGGCCAACCGTGGGTAAAGCGGGATATTGCCGTTACCGTCGGGGCCGTGACAGGCCGCGCAGGACGCGCTTTTGATCTTGCCTGCCGCGGCGTTGCCCCGGATCGGATAGGGTTCCGCGGCGGGCTTGAAGCTGGCCAGGTAGGCGGCGATGTCCTGCATGTCCTGTTCGTCGAGCGGGAAAGCGTTGGCATGCATGGTCGGGTGCTGGCGCTCGCCGGCCTGGTAGGCCTTGAGCGCGGCGACGACATAGTCGGCATGCTGGCCGCCCAGCCGGGGTACGTGATAGGTCGGATAGGCATTGGTGTAGCCCGGGATGGCGTGACAGCCGGTGCAAGTCGCAAACTTGGTTTTGCCCGCGGCCGGATCGCCAGCGGCCTGCGCGGCCCCTGCCAGGACGGCGCAGATCGCGAGAATCGCGAGTGGCGGCAGTACGAATCGGGTCATGATGGTCCTCTTTCAGTGTCTTTGGATCGATTCCAAACACTAGCAGGCTAACGATCGGGTATCAACGTCGAGGCCAAACTCCCGCATCTTTCGCCGGAGCGTGGTCCGACTGGCGCCCAGCAACGCGGCGGGCGCGGAGCCCGGTAGCCGTTGGGATGCCAAATGGTCCAGACTTCCAATCCCGACGCGGCGGCCAGCATTTTTACCCGCCAGTCGCCGACGGCACCCCCCGAAGCAATAAATTGCCGTAGAATTTTCCAGTGGAACAGACCGTTTTGCTCTGCTTTCCGCCCTTTGTCAGTTTCGTGGAGATCCCCATGCCCGACTATCGCTCCCGCACTACCACCCACGGCCGCAACATGGCGGGCGCCCGCGCGCTTTGGCGGGCCACCGGCGTCAAGGACGGCGACTTCGGCAAGCCGATCATCGCCATCGCCAATTCCTTCACCCAGTTTGTCCCCGGCCACGTCCATCTGAAGGATTTGGGCCAACTGGTGGCGCGCGAGATCGAGCAGGCCGGCGGCATCGCCAAGGAATTCAACACGATCGCCGTCGATGATGGCATCGCGATGGGTCACGGCGGGATGCTCTACTCGCTGCCCTCGCGCGAACTCATCGCCGATTCGGTCGAGTACATGGTCAACGCTCACTGCGCCGACGCGCTGGTCTGCATCTCCAACTGCGACAAAATCACCCCCGGGATGCTGATGGCCGCCCTGCGGCTCAACATCCCGGCGATCTTCGTTTCCGGCGGACCGATGGAGGCCGGCAAGACTCGACTCGCGGCGCACAAGCTGGATCTGGTGGACGCCATGGTCGCCGCCGCCGACGACCGCATCGACGACGCCACGGTGACCGAGTACGAACGTTCGGCCTGCCCGACCTGCGGCTCCTGTTCGGGGATGTTCACCGCTAATTCCATGAACTGTCTGACCGAAGCGCTGGGTCTGAGCCTGCCCGGCAACGGCTCGCTGCTGGCCACTCACGTGGATCGTCGGGAACTGTTTCTGGAAGCCGGCCGGCGCATCGTCGAACTCGCCCGACGCTATTACGATGGCGGCGACGCGTCGGTGCTGCCGCGCGGCATCGCCACGTTCCAGGCGTTCGAGAACGCCATCAGCCTCGACATCGCCATGGGCGGCTCCACCAACACCGTGTTGCACCTGTTGGCCGCCGCTCGCGAGGCGGGGGTGGAATTCACCATGCGCGACATCGACCGAATGTCGCGTCGAGTGCCGAATCTGTGCAAGGTGGCGCCCGCCACCCAGAAATACCACATGGAGGACGTGCATCGCGCCGGCGGGGTAATCGCCATTCTCGGAGCCCTGGACCGGGCCGGCCTGCTGCACCGCCAGGCGCGTACCGTGCACGGCGAGACGCTGGGCGAGGTGGTGGACCGCTGGGATATCGCCCGCTCGACTTCCTGGGACGAGGCGAGGATTCGTTACTCGGCCGGACCGGCCGGCATTCCCACCCAGCAGGCGTTTAGCCAGGACACTCGCTGGCCGAGTCTGGATCTGGACCGGGAAGAAGGTTGCATCCGCGACCGGGCTCATGCCTACTCCCAGGACGGTGGCTTGGCGGTGTTGTACGGCAACCTGGCCGAGGAGGGCTGCATCGTCAAGACCGCCGGAGTGGATGAGGACAATCTGGTATTCAAGGGACCGGCGCGGATCGTGGAAAGCCAGGAGGATGCGGTCGCGGCGATCCTGAGCGGGCGGATCCAGCCAGGCGACGTGGTGCTGATTCGCTACGAGGGGCCCAAGGGCGGGCCGGGCATGCAGGAGATGCTGTATCCGACCAGCTATCTTAAGTCCAGAGGGCTGGGCAAGGTTTGTGCCCTGGTTACCGACGGCCGATTCTCCGGCGGAACCTCGGGGCTGTCCATCGGGCACGTCTCGCCGGAAGCGGCGGAAGGGGGCACGATCGCCCTGGTGGAGGAGGGCGACCCGATCGAGATCGACATTCCCAACCGCCGCATCCATTTGGTCGTGGGCGACGAAGAGCTGCAACGACGGCGGGCGGCGATGCGGGCACGGGGCGCGGCGGCCTGGAAGCCGGCGAACCGCCAGCGCCAGGTTTCCGCCGCCCTTCGCGCCTACGCCGCCATGACCACCAGCGCCGCTCGCGGCGCGGTGCGGGACGTGACCCAGGTGGAACGTTGATGAACGGGTCGACGACGCGCGCGAGAAACCATGCCGCCGAGCGAACGATCGGTGGATCGCGGCATCGGAACGACGCAAACGTTCGGTCCCCTCTCCCCCATTCATGGGGGAGGGTTAGGGTGAGGGGGTAAGTCTTTGAAACCACAGCCCTCACCCCCAACCCCTCTCCCGCAAGCGCGCGAGGGGAGCGAACGGTTACGGAACAACAAGGGGGAATAAACCATGAGTCAGGCTGATGCCGGAGACAGCCAGCGCCTCCAGCTAGTGAATCACCTGAAGCTGATCGAGGATTTGTGGCAGAAGCTCTACTACGTCAAGTGGAACCCCAAATCGTTCGCGATGCTGGCGCGCTTGGCGCAAGACATGGTGCGGAACGCGCAGGCCGGCGGCGACCGCCACCTGCTCAACCTGGTGGCGCAACTGGAACATCACGTCAAGAGCTGCGCGGCCACCGGCGGAATGCCCGTCGAATCCGAGCGTCAACGGCTGACGACGCTGATGGACGCCCTGCGTTTCATCTTGGCCAAGAACGACCAGCGCGGCGTGGCCGACGAGGCCCGAACCCGTCCCCTGCTCGCGCCGCAGTCGGAAATCTTCCTGATGGTTCCCGGCGCGGAGACCTCGCCGTTGATGGCGAAACTCGAGGATTCCAGCTATCGGGTACGACGGATTTCCAGTCTGGCTGAAGCCGAGGAGCGGATGCAGGGACGAGTACCCGGCGCCATCATCGTGGATGTGGATTTTCCCGAGGGTCCGGAAAAAACCATGGGCCTGATCGCCACCCTGCGGGCCCAGATCAACCTGCGGGCGCCCGTCGTGTTTCTGGCGGAGCGCAACGACATGGTCGTGCGGCTGGAGGCGGTGCGGGCTGGCGGCGCCGCGTTTTTCAGCAAGCCATTCGACGACGACGAAGTTTTGGGGGTACTGCGGGAGTTACTGCTGCCCCAGACCGCGGAGGGCTACTACCGAGTGCTGATCGTCAACGACCGGCCGGCCGAGGCTTGGGAGATGGCGGGCGCGCTGGAGGAGCATGGCATTACCCCACGGGTGGTGATCCAGCCGCTGCAGATGCTGCAGGACATCCACCGCTTCCGGCCGGATTTGTTGCTGATCGATCTCGATCTCAAGGAAGTCGCCGGGTCGGATCTGGCCCGGGTGGTCGCCCAGCACCGGGACTGCGACGTCCTGCCGATGATTCTGCTGTGTTTTCCGGCGGATGCGGCGCATTACCTGATGAACCTGGACGCGCCGGGCGCCAGCTTGTTGACCAAGCCGGTGCCGGTCGGCTATCTGTGCTGGGAAGTGAAGCAGCGGCTGCGGCGGGGACGCGCCATGCGCGTGAAATTGAGCCTGCTCACCGATAACGACGCGGTCAGCGGCCTGTACAATCGCCGGCGGTTCATGATGTTGCTGGAGCGGGAACTGGAGGCCATCGGCCTGCGCCTTCAGTCGCTGGCGGTGGTGTTCGTCATGCTGGACAATCTGCGCTCCATCCGCGATTCGGCCGGCGTGGCGACGGCCGACGTGGTGGTGGGACAGGCGGCCAACCGGTTGCGGCAGGTGGTGAACCAGCACGATCAGCCGGCGGCCCGGTTCGGCGACGCCATTTTCACGGTGCTGGTTCCGAATCTGCTCGGTCAGCCCTTGCTCAAGTTGGCCCGGCGCATTCGCGACGCGCTGGAGACCGGATTCTACAAGGTCGGCGAACATGCCCTGCTGTTGCGAACCAGCATCGGTGTTGCCACGTCCGCCGATCGCTCCCTGGATCACCTGATGCTGATCCAGGGAGCGGATTCGGCCTGCGGCCTGGCGCGGGAATCGAAGGGGGAGCGGATCTACGTGCGGGAGGCCGCCCCGGCGGAGCAGCGCGACCAGGATGTCTCGTCGCGGGGTCAGATGCTGAAACAGGTGGGCGAAATCGTCGAGCACGAACGGCTCTGGCTGGTATTTCAGCCCGTCGCCAGCATGCGCGGCGACACTAACGAGCGCTACGAGGTGCTGCTGCGCCTGCGCAATGCCGAGGGACAGGATCTGGTGCCGGGGAGCGTGTTCGGCGTCGTTCACAACCATTCCCTGGGCCTGGCGTTGGATCGCTGGGTCATCGATCACGCGCTGGAGATGCTGCGACAACGGCAGTTGACGACCACGCTGTTCATCAAGGTCCTGCCGGTGACGCTACAGGATCGCACCCTGAGCGGCTGGCTGCGCGAGCGGCTGGAGCAAACCGGAGTCGAAGCCCAGCGCATCGTGTTTTCGGTGGCGGAGGCGGCCATCGAACGCGGTTTGCGCGACATGTTCGCGTTTCTGGGCGGCATCAAGTTGCTGGGCTGCGGGTTTTGCCTCGATCGCTTCGGCCGGGGCGCGGATTCGTTGGGTCTGCTCAAGAACCTGGGCGCCGACTACGTCAAGTTGGACATGTACTTCGTCAACAACCTCGCCCGGGATTCCAAGAAACAGGCCCAACTGAAGGAGTTGGTGCAGAATCTGGAAGCGCTGGGCGCGGCCACGATCGTCGGCGGAGTGGAGGACGTGCAGGCGATGCCGATCCTGTGGTCGCTGGGCATCGATCTCATCCAGGGATTTTTCCTGCAGCATCCCTATCGCGAGATGAGCTACGACTTCAGCAGTGGGGCGTTCTAGGCATCGGGTCCGTTGTGTTCGCCGATGGTCTGAACTCCTTTTCCAGATCCAGCAGGGCGGTGTACCCGTCCCGGTAGCTGGAGTAGAGAAACTCGAAACCGCTGGCGCGTAGCCGGGTGTTGTCGCAGCGCTTGCTGGCTCGCATTCGCGCGGCTGGATCGCGCCGGGTTTCGGCGCCGGGTTTGAGCGGCGGCCGAAGGGTCCGCGGCGGTTCCGGCGCGCCGAGTTGGGCCGCCAGCCAGCGCAACACCTCGTCCAGCGGCGCCGGATCGTTGTCCGTGGCGAGGTAAAGCCGTTCCGGGTCGGGCAGTTGGAGGAGATGGTTCAGCGTCCGGGCACAGTCGTCCCGGTGGATGCGGTTGGTGTAGACCGGCGGACCGTCGGGACAGGTGGCGGTGCCGTCGCGGACGCTGTCGATCAGCCGGGTGCGGCCGGGACCGTAGATGCCGCCGAAGCGGACCGCGACCGCCGGCCAGGGGCTGTTCCACATCAGTTGCTCGCCCTCTCGGATGCGGCGACCGCTGAAACCTTCGGCTTCGGCGGGCGAAGCTTCGTCCACCCATTCGCCCTGGTGCTGAGCGTAGACCGAGGTGCTGGAGGCGAACAGCAGCCGTTTCGGGTTCTGGCCGGCCTGGCGCAGAGCGTCGAGCAGGTTGCGGACGCCGGCGACGTAGGCAGCCTGGTATTGAGCCTCACTGAAGCCGGTGGCGGCGGCGCAGTAAACGACGTAATCCAGCTTGGGCGGCAGCGCGGCGAGGGTCGCTGGATCGGTGAGATCGGCCGCCAGCGGCCGGATTTCCGGGGGGAGATCGGCCGGGTGGCGTTTCAGGCCCCAGATTTCGTGTCCGTCCGCGTGCAGGCACAGCCCCAGAGCGGCGCCGACATCGCCGCAGCCGGCGATCAAAATGCGTGCCATGCTCGAGTCCTTGTTGGCAAAGCCAAGGTAAACGATGCAACCGACCGAATTCGGCCGGCGCGTGCTGGAATGGTTCGACGCGCATGGCCGCAAGCAGTTGCCCTGGAAGGAGAACCCGACGCCGTACCGGGTTTGGGTGTCGGAGATCATGCTCCAGCAGACCCAGGTGGCGACGGTGATTCCCTATTATCGGCGATTCATGGAACGGTTTCCCGATATTCCGGCCCTGGCCGACGCCGAGCCGGACGAGGTGCTACGGCTGTGGGCGGGGTTGGGTTATTACGCCCGCGCCCGCCATCTGCATCAGGCCGCGCGCGTGCTGCGCGACCGGCATGACGGGAGGGTGCCGCTGGATATCGCCGCGGTTCGGAGTTTGCCCGGTATCGGCCGGTCGACGGCGGGGGCGATTCTGACGCTTTCGGCCGGGCAGCGCCATCCGATCCTGGACGGCAACGTGAAGCGCCTGCTGGCGCGGTACGCCGCGGTGGAGGGCTGGCCGGGTCAGCCGAGAGTGCAGGCGATGCTGTGGGATTTGGCCGAGCGCCACCTGCCGGCCGAACGGGTGGCGGATTACACCCAGGCGATCATGGATCTCGGGGCGCTGATCTGTACTCCGCGCCGGCCGCGTTGCGAGGCGTGTCCGCTGGCGGAGGGTTGCGTTGCCCGTGCCCGCGGGCGGACGGGAGACTATCCGGCGCCGAAGCCGCGCCGGGAACTGCCGGTGCGGGCGACCCGAATGTTGCTGGTGCGGGCGGAGGAAGACGAGGTGCTGCTGGAGCGGCGACCGCCGGTCGGGATTTGGGGCGGACTGTGGAGCTTTCCCGAGTGCTCGCTGGAGACGAACGTGGCCGACTGGTGTCGGGCACAACTGGGACTGGCGGTGGCGGTCGGGCAGCCCTGGAGCGTGCTGCGGCACAGCTTCAGCCATTTCCATCTCGACATTACCCCGGTGCCGGTGGTGGTGGCCGGCTCGGGCGGAGCGGTAATGGAAGGAGAACGGTTTGTCTGGTATAACACCCGCCAGCCCGATGATCGGGGGGTCGCCGCGCCGGTGCGGCGGTTGCTGGCGGCCTTGGGAAGCGAACGGTAGAACCGTCGGGCGGCGGGGATGGTCCGAACGCGATTTTCGACACAATATTTTTAAAGTACAAACAGGATTACCGATGGCTCGAATGGTGAAATGCGTCAAACTCGGGGTCGAGGCCGAGGGGCTGGACCGTCCGCCCTATCCGGGCGAACTGGGCCGGCGGATTTTCGAGGGTGTGTCCAGGGCGGCCTGGCAGCAGTGGTTGCGACAGCAGACCATGCTGATCAACGAGTACCGGCTGACCCCGTTCGAGCCGAAGGCGCGCCGGTTCCTGGAGGAGCAGATGGAGCAGTTTTTCTTCGGGGCGGGCGCGCCGCCGCCGGAGGGCTACGTTCCGCCAAAGGCTTGAGCGGCTTGACGCTTACCCCGCAAGCTGCTTAAATGCGCGCCTGTTTCGTGCGGCGCTATCCGGCCAGGTAGCTCAGTTGGTAGAGCAGCGGACTGAAAATCCGCGTGTCGTTGGTTCGATTCCGACCCTGGCCACCAGATAAAGCA
>JAVMKJ010000163.1:0-2838 GCA_031732855.1 Candidatus Competibacter sp. | reverse complement strand
TCGCGCCCTACCTGCGCGGCACCACCCCGCTGGGCTACGTCGCCAGCAGTTGGGACGTCGCCCAGGAACTGCCCTACGGCACCCCGGCGGCGTTCAACGACGCCCTGCGCGCCGATCTGGCGCGCGGCCAGAACGCCGTCAACCTGGTGCTCGACCGCCCGACTCTGGCCGGCGTCGACGCCGACCAGGCCGAGGCCGACGACGTCGGCAAGGGCGGCCTGTCCATCTCCAGCGTCGCGGATCTCGCCCGGGCGCTGGACGGCGTGGACATCGAAAACACGCCCCTCTTCATTCAGGCCAGCACCAGCGCCCTGACCTTCACCGCCCTGCTGGCGGCGCTGGCGCGGAAGCAGGGCAAATCGCTGGCCAAGGTGCGCGGCGCCATCGGCATGGACCCGCTGGGCCAGTTGGCCCGCGACGGCCGGCTGCCCCGCGATCTGGACGGCATCTACGACGTGATGGCGCAACTCGCCACCTGGGCCAGGGCCAACGCCCCCCAATTGCAGACCATTACCGTACAGGGCAGTCCCTACCACAACGGCGGCGCCAGCACCACGCAGGAACTGGCCCTCGCGCTGGCCACGGCGGTCGATTACGTCCGCGCCATGCAGGCGCGCGGCCTCGACATCGACGACATCGCCCCGCGCATCCGGTTCTCCCTGTCGATCGGTTCCAACTTCTTCATGGAAATCGCCCGGCTGCGCGCCGCGCGACTGCTGTGGGCCAAGATCGTTCAGGCGTTCGGCGGCAACGAAGCCTCGCAAAAGATGAGCCTGCACGCCCGTACCTCGGCCTGGAACCAGACCGTCTACGACCCGCACGTCAATCTGCTGCGCGCCACCACCGAGGCGTTCTCCAGCGCGGTCGGCGGCTGCGACAGCCTGCACATTTCGCCGTTCGACGAACTCCTCCGCGTGCCGGACGAGTTCTCCCGCCGCGTGGCCCGCAACACCCACACCGTGCTGCGCGAGGAAAGCCACATCACCAAGACCATCGATCCGGCGGGCGGCTCCTGGTACGTCGAAAATCTCACCGATTCGGTCGGCCGCAAGACCTGGGCGATCTTCCAGGAGGTCGAGAAGCAGGGCGGCATGGCCAAGGCGCTGGAAGCCGGCTGGCCGCAGGCGCAAATCGCCGACACCGCCGCCAAGCGCGCCGCCAACCTCGCCAGGCGCAAGGACATTTTCGTCGGCACCAACATGTATCCGAACCTGAAGGAAACCCGGATCGAGCCGGCGGTGGTGGATGCCTGGGCGGTGCAGTCGGAACGGGCGGCGGCGCTCAAACAATACCGGGCCAACGCCAACGCCGGTCAGAAGCAGGCGGCGCTGGACGCGCTGGCCAAAGCCGGCGCCAACGGCATTGAGGCCGCGATTCAGGCCGCGCTCGCCGGCGCGACTCTGGGTGAAATCGCCCAGGCCGCGCGCGCAGGCGCCAAGGCCGGGCCCACCCTCAACGCCGTCCATGCCCACCGCGGCGCGCAGGCGTTCGAGGCATTGCGGCAAGCGGCCGAAACCTACGTCGCCCGCACCGGCCAACGCCCCTCGGTCTTTCTCGCCACCATGGGGCCGCTGACCCAGCACAAGGGTCGCGCCGACTTCGCCACCGCCTTCCTGGGCGTGGGCGGTTTCGAGACCATCTATCCGTCCGGCTTCAGCAGCCCGGATGAGGCGGCGGAGGCGGCGCTGGGTTCCACCGCCAAGGCGGTGGTGATCTGCTCCACCGATCCGACCTACCCGGAAATCGTCCCGCCGCTGGTCCAGAAACTCAAGAAGGCCGCGCCCGATCTGATCGTGCTGCTGGCCGGCTATCCGGCGGATCACGTCGAGGCCTTCAAGGCCGCCGGCGTGGATGACTTCATTCACCTCAACGCCAATTGCCAAGCGCTGTTATCCACCTTGCAGAAGAAGATGGGGGTCGCCCAATGAGCACGTCACCCGATTTCACCACCATGGCCTACGGCGCGGACTTCCCCAAGCCCAGCTTCGCCGACTGGAAAGCGATGGTGGAAAAAGCCACCGGCAAGACCCTGGAACAACTGGTCTCGGCGACCATGGAGCACATCGACGTCAAGCCGCTGTACACGCGGGACGACATCAAGGACCTCAAGCACCTGGGCTACGTCGCCGGCGTGCCGCCGTTCCTGCGCGGTCCCTACCCGGCGATGTACGTGACCCAGCCGTGGACGGTGCGCCAGTACGCCGGTTTCTCCACCGCCGAGGAGAGCAACGCCTTCTACCGCCGCAATCTGGCGGCCGGGCAGAAGGGCCTATCCATCGCGTTCGATCTGGCCACCCATCGCGGTTACGATTCCGACCATGCCCGCGTGGTCGGCGATGTCGGCAAGGCCGGCGTGGCGATCGATTCGCTGCTGGACATGAACATCCTGTTCGACGGCATCCCGCTCGATCAGATGTCGGTATCGATGACCATGAACGGCGCGGTGTTGCCGGTGCTGGCGTTCTACATCGTCGCCGCCGAGGAACAGGGCGTTTCCCACCAGCAACTCACCGGCACCATTCAGAACGACATTCTGAAAGAGTACATGGTGCGCAACACCTATATTTACCCGCCCGATCCGTCGATTCGGATCATCGGCGACATCTTCTCTTACACCTCCAGGGAGATGCCGAAGTTCAACAGCATCTCGATCTCCGGCTACCACATGCAGGAAGCCGGCGCCACCGCCGATCTGGAGCTGGGCTACACCCTGGCCGACGGGCTGGAGTACGTCCGCACCGGGATCAAGGCCGGGATGGACATCGACACCTTCGCCCCCCGGCTGTCGTTCTTCTGGGCCATCGGCATGAACTACTTCATGGAAGTGGCCAAGATGCG
>JAVMKJ010000162.1:0-14972 GCA_031732855.1 Candidatus Competibacter sp. | reverse complement strand
CGCCGGACTACCCCTCGCCCCCTTACCCCAGTAGGGGGTCTGAACGGTTACATCGCTGACACCTCGCCGAGTTTTACCACCGCCCACTCCACCGGAATCCGCCCCAGCGGGGAATCCTTGAAGGCGTGAGTGGCTTCGGAGCGGATGTTGCCGTGCTCGTCGATGCCCTTGGTGAGCAAGTCCTGCATTAGGCCGGTCTTGATGCGCTGTTGCTTGGCGATGAGCGCCTCGGTTTGCTCGATGGCGCGGTCGAGCGTTCCCAGGATTTCGCCGATTTTGGTTTGTTCGTCTCTCGGAAATTCAGTAAGGTTATACAGATGGCGAATTACACTTGGGTGGGCTTTCGTCTGATAGTCGAACGCAAGCTTGGAATGTTGAAAATCCAGAGAATAGTAAAGAAATTTACGGTCCCAGATTTCGTCAGTGGATTTGATATATCCACTAACGTTAGTAACCGAAAACTTATGTTTCGGACGAAAGAAGAAGCGCCCACCGCCATCTATAGACCAAGTGATAAGCTCCTCGTCAAACATGTGGTCGCCATATCGGCCAAACTCACCTTTACCCTGTGCTGATGATGAATAAATTGGATAGTCACCCGGCTTGTCAGTAATGTCCTTCGAGGAAATGATATTGCCCCGTCCCAAACCGATAGAACCGTTAATGATTTGTGAGTCCAGTGTCACCTGCTTCACAGAAAATACCCCAAGCTCTTTAGAAAATGGCGGGCAGCATTTGCCAAATAGCAACGCTCCGAGTCGCATGTTTCACAAGATTAATCTCCCGCATTCAGTAATCACCTGCAAAACCGTTGATTTTTCGGCGGCGATGACATGGTCAAGCAAA
Organism: Candidatus Competibacter sp.; assembly: GCA_031732855.1. Taxonomy (GTDB): domain Bacteria; phylum Pseudomonadota; class Gammaproteobacteria; order Competibacterales; family Competibacteraceae; genus JAVMKJ01. Next base: position 14,126 of record JAVMKJ010000162.1, on the reverse strand, counting down.
TGTTTATGGTGCGGAAAACTTGGCAAATCGGGGAAATGCGGGGTGTCGTCATAACGAAAAACCAGCCGGTTTTGCGCATCTTGGCAATGATAGCGATAACCCAACCAGACCAGTATTCCGGATTCAACTACAACAGCCTCATTGATTTCCAAAAGGCCGCCATTTGCCGAGCGGACGCGAATGCGCAGATTGATGCGCATGGGCGTTAGCCATTCTTCTTGATATTGCTCGACATGGATAGACGGTAGGTCGGTTATGGCTTGTTCGACCGCTTGAAGGTAGCCCACCAACACATCATGCCGCATGGCGTAGCTTGTCCTCCAACTCGCGGCGCAAAGCCAAGTAATGGCGGTAGTCGTTGCTCCACTCAACATAAGCGATGTCGTCGGCCAACAAGCCTTTGTGGTATTGATCGAAAAAGCTTTCTGACGACATGCCGTAACGGCTTTCGTAAACCTGTAGCCGCTTCGCCAATTCGACGATGGCATCCAGCGGTGAGGTATATTCGATAGTCTGTTTTAGCATGGGATTGATCCCCTCAATCGATAGGATAAGCAGGAAAATAGCCCAGCTTTTGTAAAAAATCATTCAATTCCGCCAAAGTGGCCGAACGTTGTGTTTCCAAGGCTTGACTCGACACCGCATACTTGTCCCAAAGATTCTCGACGATGGCGAGCAACGCGCGCTTCTCGGCGTTGAGGTAGCGCAGCAGTTCCTTGTTGGCGAGGTCGTGCAGTTTTTTGAGGATCAGGCGCTTGGCGTCCTCTTCGCTCAACGGGCCACCGATGGCCTTTAACAAGTCGTCGATGCGGGCGAGACGTTTCTCCAGCGCGGCCTTGTCTTTTTCCAGCGCGGTGCGTTTTTTCTTTTCTTCCTTCATCGCCGGGTTCAAGCCTTGCATCGCGGCCTTGGCCTGGGCCAGGAGTTCCCTTGTTTCCGCCTTGGCCTCATCGCCGCCGATGCGCTTGAGGCGGAGCTTGAGTTCCAGTTCGTCCTGCTGGGTTTTGAGCGCGGCCTTGTGGGTCTTGATGCGGGCCTCGATCACGCTGATGCCGTCGCGCAGGGCTTCGTACTGCTTACGCTCTTTCTTGGCTGAATCGGTCTTGGCGTCGGCAAGATCGTCGATCAACTCTTTCAGGTATTTCCTGATGGCGGCGGGGGTAAGCCTGGCCTCGCCTTCCTCGCCTTCGCTTTCTTCCGGCTCGTAACTGGCGGCTTCGGCGGCGGCCTCGACGGCCTCGCTGAGTTCGCCCTGGGCTTCATTGATCTTGCCCTCCAGCGCCTCGATTTCGTCGGCCTCGACCTGGAAGTATGCGGCGACGAGATAGCTGTCCGGGATCAGGGTGTGGTGCCAGCCGGTAAACACCACGGTCCTCAGATCGTAGCGGATGGCCTGCCACCAGTTGACGAACACGCCCGCGCTCTTGAACTCATCCAGTACGCCCAGCGGTTGGAGCCGCTGCTTGAGCGTGGCGAGCAATTCCGCGCGCACCTCGGGCAGCTTGCGCCCTTCGCGCAGTCGGGCGAAGTCGTGCTGCGCCACCTGCCACCACTGCTCCAGCGTGGTGTGGTGGGCGGCGAGCTTGGCCTGCAAATTCGCATCCGCCTCCAGCGTGGCCTTGATGACGGGCTTGGCGCCTATCGCGGCGCGGAAGGCGAAGTAGTTGGGGCGCAGCGGCTCGAAAAAGGTGTCCGGCGCGAGGCCGAACTTGTCGAACTCGCTCTTTTTGGCCGCGACCTCGGCTTGCGGGATGCCACCGATGAGATGCGCCCGCACGTCCTCCGGCTCGGGTTCGGGGGTGTTGTCCACGTAGCGGCGGATGTTGAGGTTGTAGTCGTGCTGACTGACGATCTCGTCCTTGTCCACCAGGCGACTGTATTTGGGGATGGTGAGTTTGTGGGTGAAGACGTGGTCGATCTTTTCGATGTCTTCCGGGCGCAGCTTGTTTTGGGCCTTGCCCTCGGCGTATTCGCGGTCGGCGTTGATGAACAGCACTTTATCGCGTAGCGCATCGGGCTTGCTCTTGTTCGCCACCAGCACGCAGGCCGGGATGCCGGTGCCATAGAACAGGCCCGGCGGCAGGCTGATGATGGCCTCGATGATGTCGTCCTCGATCAGCAACTCGCGGATGAGCTTTTCCTTGCCGCCGCGAAACAGTACGCCGTGCGGCATGATGGTGGCCATGTGGCCGTCGGGCTTGAGGCTGGCGATCATGTGCTGCACGAACATGAGGTCGGCCTTCTTGCCGGTTTCCGGGCAGAACTCGCGGAAGCGGCTGGCGAACTGCATGTTGGCGCGGCTGTAGTTCTGCGAGAACGGCGGGTTGGCGAGCACCCGGTCGAACTTGCGCGGCTGGCCGTTTTCCAGAATCAGCGGGTCCTCCAGCGTGTCCCCGTTCTGCACGCTGAAACGGGTGATGTTGTGGAGGATCATGTTCATGATGCAGGTGGACCAGACCGTGCCGTTGGAGTCCTGCCCATAGAGCGCCAAGTCGTTGGGGTCTTGCCCCTGTTCCTCGACGTACTGGTGCGCGTGGATCAGAAAGCCGCCCGAGCCCGCCGTGGGGTCGTACACGGTGTTGCCCGCCTGGGGCTTGGTGAGTTGCACCAGCAGGCGCACCACTTCGGCGGGGGTGTAGAACTCGCCGCCTTTCTTGCCGGCGCTGTCGGCAAAGAACTTGATCAGGTATTCGTAGGCCGCGCCCAACAGGTCGGGAAACTCGAAGTTGTCGTTGACCAGCACGAATTGCGGCTGGTTGAAGTGGTCGAGCAGGTCCTTCCATTTCTGGTCGGGGATCTTGGTTTTCCCCTTCACCGCGTTGAAGTTGATATTGTTCTTCAACACCCCGGCCAGCGCGTCGTTTTCGTCTTCGATGGCGGCGATGGCCTTGTCCAGCATGGCGCCGATGTCGTGCTTGAGGTGCTTGAGCGGCGGTACCTCGTTGCCTTCCGCATCCAGCCAGCTCTCATGCCAGCGCGCCCGCGGGGGCACGAAGAAGGTATCGCCGTAGGAGGTCTTGTCGTCGAGCAATTCTTCCAGCAGATCGGGCTGGTCTTTGAGGTGCGCGAAGGTGGTGTTGCGCAGCACGGCGCGCTTGCGGTCGAACTCGTCCGACAGGCGCTTGAGGAACAACATGCCGAAGATGAATTCCTTGAACTCGCTGGCGTCCATCTTGCCGCGCAGGATGTCGGCGGCTTTGAACAGGAAGTTTTCGAGTTGGGAGAGAGTGATTTTTTCTTGTTTCATCGTTGGGTCATCTTGCCGTCGAAACCTGGTTTATCGCGGTCATGAAGTAGGTCGCCCTCCCCAGAAATTGCAATCTCATTGCGCCCGCAGTCACCGACAGCTTCCCATGTTGAGGTTGTTGTCGGCGTCGCAGGGCACCACCGCCTCCAGCGCGTTCAGCCGGCTGGTGATGGAATCCCCGCAAACCAGATCGACGGTTTTCGACGCCGCACCCGAACCCGTCACGCTGACCCCCCGTTCGCGCCGGGCCGGTTTTTGCTCCCCCTCGTAATCATCATAGAGGACGTACTGATAGCCGCCGTTCTCGAACCCAAGTTCCGTGCGATCCACCTGATAGCGAACGTAGTGGGCAAACCGGAATTGCCGGGGGCTGCCAAGTCTCTCTTTCGGAAATTCCAGATCGATCGCACCAGGGCGACCGAAGCGGTATTGAAGGTAACCTTTGTCCCGATCGAGCGACCGGGAACCGCACAAGGACACCCGTTTCGCGGATCCTTTCATCAGGCAGTTGAAAAAAACCTGCTCGTCCGAACCGCATAGCGAAGGAGCGCCAACGGCTGGCCCGACCATTCCGCAGAGCAGCATCAGCTTCGGCAAGCGGCGTTTCAGTGTCATCTCATACCGTTTATCAATGGATTTTATGGTTCAGAATCGTAGGGCGGGTTAGGGCGCCAGCCCGTAACCCGCCGATTTGATTGCGGTTTCGGCGGGTTACGCTTCGCTAACCCGCCCTACATGGGAAGTATAAAACCTATCGGGAATTGGTATCACAACCTCCCCCAGGACGGATCGGGCAAGACAGGGCGAGCACGCGGCGGCATGGGTCAGCCAAAAAGCGAAAATATCGCTTTCTGGCTAAGAGACTGTCGAAAAACCTCGAATTGATTTTTAAGCAAAATTCCCTGGGTGCGCGGGCTTCCAGCCCGCTGGAGAAGCCAAAAGCGGGCTGGAAGCCCGCGCACCCAGCAAAAAAATCAAACAGTTAGTTTTTGGACAGCTTCTAACTCTCGCCGGCTCGGAAGGGGACCGTTCAACCCAGCATCCGGACCGCCAGCCCGATTTCGTACAGCCCGAACAGAATGACCAGCGCTCCGGCGGTCCACCGCACCGCCGGCCGGCGCACGAACCCCGCCAGCGCCGCTGCCGCCGTTCCCATCGCCAGCAGCGCCGGCAAAGTGCCCAGCCCGAAACTCAGCAGCAGCAAAGCCCCCTCCAGTGCCCCACCGGCGCCGACCGCCCACACCAGCACGCTGTAGACCAGCCCGCACGGCAGCCAGCCCCACACCAGCCCGATCCCCAGCGCCCGGACCGGGGTCCGCACCGGAAAGAAGCGCCGGCCCAGCGGTTCGATCCGTCGCCACAGCACCCCGCCGGCTTGCTCCAGCCGGCTCAAACCCCGCCACCAGCCGGCCAGATACAATCCCAGCAGGATCATGAACAGCCCGGCCAATACTTGCAGCCCGAGTTGGGCGCGATGCACGGACACCCAATGCGCCGCCCACGCCCCGACCCCGCCGGCCAGCGCCCCGGCGGTCGCGTAGCTGGCGACGCGGCCCAGATTGTAGGCCAGCAGATACGGCAGGCGCGCCGGCAGCGGATGCCCCGGCGCCGGCGGCAGACCGAGGGTCAGGGCGCCGACGATGCCGCCGCACATGCCGAAGCAGTGCACGCCGCCGGTCAGCCCGATCAGGAAGGCGGCGAGATAAAGAGGGTCGATGACCACGCCGCCGCCCTAACGCAGCACCACCGTCTTGCTGCCGTTCAGAAACACCCGCCGCTCCAGGTGATAGTGAATCGCCCGCGCCAGCACGACGTTCTCGATGTCGCGGCCGACCGCCGCCAGTTGCTCGGGCGTGTGAGCGTGATCCACCCGTTCCACTTCCTGTTCGATGATCGGGCCTTCGTCCAAATTGGCGGTGACGAAATGGGCGGTGGCGCCGATCAGCTTCACGCCCCGCGCGTAGGCCTGATGATAGGGTTTGGCCCCCTTGAATCCCGGCAGGAAGGAATGGTGAATGTTGATGGCCCGTCCCGCCAGGGCCTGACATAGTTCCGGCGACAGAATCTGCATGTAGCGGGCGAGCACCACCAGTTCGGCGCGGGTCCGCTCGACCAGGTCCAGAATCCGCCGCTCCTGTTCCGGCTTGGTCGCCGCCGTCACCGGCAGATGGTGGTAGGGAATCGCATGCCATTCCGCCAGATGCGCCAGTTCGAGGTGGTTGGACACGATCGCGGTGATCTCCATCGGCAGCGCCCCGGTGCGATGCCGGTACAGCAGGTCGTTCAGGCAATGCTCGGCTTTGGACACCAGGATCATCACCCGCGGTCGCTGGCGTGGATCGTACAGGCGCCAGTCCATCTCGAAGCGCTGGGCCAGGGGGGTGAAATCCTTCAGCAGCGCCGGTTCGATCGCGTCGTCCAGATCGAAAACCAACCGCATGAAGAAGCGGCCCGATTCGGTGTCGCTGAACTGACTGGATTCGACGATGTTGCCGGCGTGGTCGGCCAGCGCGTTGGATACGGCCGCCACGATGCCCACCCGGTCCGGGCAGGTGATGGTCAAAATATAGCGAAGGGTCTGCATCGGCATTCCTTGGACAGCTCGCGCGGGAGCGCGCGCATTGTAGGCGAAAACGCCCGCGATTCAGCTCGCGGCCTCGGGCAGATTCAGCACGTCGCGCAACAACGGCAGGTGCAGCCGCACGCACTCCATGCCGGCGGCCATCGCCGCGCTGGCCTGGTCGAAATCCATCAGCCCCAAATGCGCCAGCCGCGGCGCCAGCACCACATCCGGCGGATCGCCCGCCATCCGCGCCCGAGTGATGCGGTCCTGCATGATGTTGATCGAACCGGCCATGACCTCGAACAGTCCGGGTGGTTCGTCCGCTTCCACGTCTTCCCGCGCGTTCCCGGCGTTGCTCAGCATCGCCTGCAAGCGGGCGCTCAGTCGCGCCAGCAACGGACTGGCGGTGACCAGCCGCGGCGACCGCGCGCCGAAGTGCTTGCCGACGATGTCGCCGTTCAGATTTACCGCGATCACCCGATCCGCCCCCAGCGCCCGACACAGCGACACCGGCAGCGGGTCCACCAGCCCGCCGTCGACCAGCCAGCTATCGTGATGGCGCACCGGGCTGAACAGCCCCGGCAGGGCGATGGACGCGCGCACCGCCTCCAGCAGCGAACCGTCCTGAAACCACACCTCCCGCCCGGTATGCAGATCGGTGGCCACCGCGCCGAACGGCTTGGGCAGGGTCTCGATCGGCGCGTCCTCCACCCGCTCGCCGAACGCGCGCATCAATCGCTCGCCTTCCACCCCGCCCAGCCGCAGGTCCATGTAGCGGATGATCTCCCACCAGTCGATCTGCTCCACCCACTCCTCCAGCCGGTCCAGCCGGCCGCTGGCGTAGGCCGCGCCGACCAGCGCGCCGATCGAGGTGCCGGAAACCACGTCCGGGACGATGCCGGCCTCTTCCAGCGCCCGCAGGACGCCGATGTGCGCCCAGCCGCGGGCCGAGCCGCTGCCGAGAGCGATGCCGAGTCGAGGTTTGTTCCGCATGAAATTGCTCCCTTCACCGCTCCCGCAGCCGCGGCAACAGTTCGGCCAGATTGCAGGGCCGGGCGCGGGCGTCCAGTTGCGCTTGCAGGATGCGATCCCAGCCGGTGCGGCAGGCGCCGGTCGAACCGGGCAGGCAGAAGATGAAGGTGGCATTGGCCAGCCCGCCCAGCGCCCGCGATTGCAGGGTCGAGGCGCCGATCTCCTCCCAGGAAAGCATCCGGAACAGCTCGCCGAAGCCGGTGATCTCCTTGTCCAGCAGCGGGCGAATCGCCTCGGGAGTGCTGTCGCGCCCGGTCATGCCGGTGCCGCCGGTGATCAGCACCACCCGCACCATCGGATCGGCGATCCAGTTCGAAACCACCGCGCGGATCCGATAGATGTCGTCCGGAACGATGGCCCGGTCCGCCAGCCGGTGGCCGGCCGCCGTCAACCGCTCGACCAGGGTCTGGCCGGACGCATCGTCGGCCTCGGTCCGGGTGTCCGAAACGGTCAGCACCGCAATCGCCAGCGGCAGGAATTCGCGTTCGCTCATATCGATACCCGTCGATACCGCAGTCGGTTGAAGGAAGAAAAATAGCCGGGTTCCGCTTGAAATCCGGCGCGCCGGCCTTACCTGTAAAGACAACATTCATCCCTATCAGACGAGGTTTCAGCCATGAATCCGACCCGTTACGAACCCTGGCATCACATCCATCACCTGCGCAAGGAACTGGACCGGCTGTTCGAACCCTACGGCGCCGCCGCCGACGATCAGTCCAGCGCCGCCACTTGCGACTGGATCCCCCCGGTGGACATCAAGGAGGAGAAGGATCGTTACGTGCTGCGCGCCGACATCCCGGGCGTCGACCCCAAGGATATCGAGATTATCGCCGAAAACGGTATCCTGACCATCCGCGGCAATCGTCCCGGCGAAACCCGCGAAAGCCGGGCCGGCTACAGTCGGGTCGAACGCCCCTGCGGCAGCTTCTACCGTCGCTTCAGCCTGCCGGACACCGCCGATCTGGCCCAGATCGCCGCCCGGAGTTCGAACGGCGTGCTGGAAATCGGCATTCCCAAGCTGACCCACACCCTGTCGCGAACCGTCAAGGTCGAAAGTTGAACCTAAGGCCGGTCGCGCCATCGCCGCCGGCCATACTGCTGACCACCCGGAACCGGCATGAAATACAAGGACTACTACCAAATCCTCGGCGTCGCCCGCGAGGCCCCGGCGGAGGACATCAAAAAAGCCTACCGCCGGCTGGCGCGCAAGTATCATCCGGATGTCAGCAAGGAAGCGGGCGCCGAGGAACGCTTCAAGGAGGTGGCCGAAGCCTACGAGGTGCTGCGCGATGCCGACAAGCGCGCCGCTTACGATCAACTGGGCAGCAACTGGCAGGCCGGGCAGGATTTCCGGCCTCCCCCCGGCTGGCAAAGCGGATCGCGCGCCCGTCCCGGCGCCGGCGGTTTCGGCGGACGCGATTTCAGCGACTTCTTCGAATCGCTGTTCGGCGGTCTGGGCGGGCGCGGCGGTTTTACCGGCATGGGCGGCATGGGCGGCTTCGCCACCGCCGGCCAGGATCAGACCGTGTCGCTGGAAATCACCCTGGAAGAAGCCTATCAGGGCGGGCAGCGTTCGCTGCAACTGCAAGCGCCGGAACGGGAAGCCGATGGCCGGGTTACCACCCGCACCCGCACTCTGAACGTCAGGATTCCCGCCGGGGTGACCAACGGCCAGAAAATTCGGCTGAGCGGTCAGGGCAGCGCCGGTTCGGGCGGCGGCTCCAGCGGCGACCTGTACTTGGCGGTCACGATCCGGCACCATCCGCTGTACAAGGTGCAGGGGCGCGACCTCACCCTGGAATTGCCGCTGGCGCCGTGGGAAGCGGCCCTGGGCTGCAAGGTCGAGGTGCCGACGCTGGGCGGGGCGGTCACGCTCAACATTCCCGCCAACGCCCGCAACGGCCAGAAGTTGCGGCTGCGCGGTCGCGGCCTGCCCGGCCAGCCTCCCGGCGATCAGTTCGCGGTGCTGCGCATCGTCAACCCGCCGGCGGACACCGAGGAGGCGCGCGAACTGTTCCGACGCATGGAGCGGGAACTATCGTTCGACCCGCGCGCTCATTGGCATCAATAATTCTCGGCGACGGCCGGGCGGATTTCCCCCCGCCGCCGTCACCGTGCCTGGAATGGCCGCAAGCGGCTCCGCATAGAGAGGGTCTTCCCACCCATGAACACCCAACGTTTTCTGCTACCGGCGGCCCTGCTGGCACTGGGGCTCGCCGTCGCCGCCCCGCTGCCCGCCCCGGCGGGACTGCCGGCCATGGTGGACAACCCGGCACTGCCCTCGCTGGCGCCGATGCTGGAGCGGGCCACGCCGGCGGTGGTCAACATCGCCACCGAGAGCCGGGTGGCGTCGCGCCGCAACCCGCTGCTGGAAGATCCCTTCTTCCGCCACTTCTTCAACATTCCCGACCAGCCGCGCGAACGCAAGGCCCAGAGCGTCGGTTCCGGGGTGGTGGTGGACGCCCGGCGCGGCTACGTCATCACCAACCATCACGTGGTTGAAGGCGCCGACACCATCACCGTCACCCTGCGCGACGGGCGCCAGTTGAGCGCCAAGGTCATCGGCTCGGACGCGCAAAGCGACGTGGCGGTGATTCAGATTCCGAGCGGCAATCTCATCGCATTGCCGCTGGCCGATTCCGACAGCCTGCGGGTCGGTGATTTCGTGGTGGCCATCGGCAATCCGTTCGGCCTGGGCCAAACGGTCACTTCCGGCATCGTCAGCGCCCTGGGCCGCACCGGGCTGGGCATTCAGGGCTACGAAGACTTCATCCAGACCGACGCCTCGATCAATCCCGGCAATTCCGGCGGCGCCCTGGTCAACCTGCGCGGCGAACTGGTCGGGATCAACACCGCCATCATCGCCCCCGGCGGCGGCAACGTCGGCATCGGTTTCGCCATTCCGGCCAACATGGTGTCGCGGCTGATGAACCAGATCGTCGCGCATGGCTCGGTGCGGCGCGGTCAGTTGGGAGTGTCGGTGCAGGATCTCACCCCGGATCTGGCGCGGGCGTTCAACATCCCCGCCAATCAGGGCGCGGTCATCGCCCAGGTCAGCCCCCGCTCCGCCGCCGCCCGCGCCGGTTTGAAGGAGGGCGATGTGGTGCTCGGCATCAACGGCCGACCGATCCGCGATGGTGGCAACCTGCGCAATACCATCGGTCTGCTGGAGGTGGGCGAGGCGGTGCGGCTGGAGATCCTGCGGGATGGCAAGCCGCTGACCCTCGACGCCAAGGTGGGCGAATACGTGCCGGCCAAGGCCGAAGGCGAGGCGCTCCATCCGCGGCTGGCGGGAGCCACCTTCGAGGATATCGGGCCGAATTCACCCTTGGCTGGGAAGGTGGACGGCGTGCTGGTCGCGGGCATCGAATCGGGCAGTCCCGCCGCCCGCGCCGGCCTGCGCAAGAACGACGTGATCATCGGCGTCAACCGCCAGCGCATCGCCAGCACGGCCGAACTGCAACAGCTCGCCGCTGGCGGCGACGCGCTGGTCATCAATCTCCTGCGCGGTCGGGAAGAACTGCTGCTGGTGTTGCGTTGAGAAAATACCAGTGTTAGCAATATCATAATAACATGGATAAAACCATATGCTGCTGATGATCGATAATCATCATCGGCATCCGATAAAGTCCGAGACTACCCGATACATGGTGCAAAGCCAAGTAATAGCAAGTAATAGCAAGTGATTAGCATCCGGTAGTAAACGGCATTGTCCGTTGCCATCCGAAGAAATAGCGGGTATCGTAGCGGGTATCACTTCCCCGGATACCCGCATCATGCCCCTGACCGACGCGAAAATCCGCAACACCAAGCCGGGCGACAAGCCGATCCGCTTGCCTGATGGCGGCTGGCTTTATCTTGAGGTCAGACCATCCGGCGCGAAGCTGTGGCGCTTCCGCTATCGCATCGCTGGCAAGGAAAACATCTATGCCATTGGCGAGTATTTCAGCGACAAGCGGGAAGGGCATGTCTCGCTAGACGATGCTCGGAGGGAAAGAGACCGGGCGCGGGTGCTGGTGAATCAAGGCATTCATCCGGCGCACCAGAGGCAAGCCGAACGGCTGGCAACCCATTCCGAAAGCGCCAACACTTTCGAGGCCGTGGCGCGGGAGTGGATAGCCAAGAAAAAGCCGGGATGGACGCCCTACTATCTTCGGCAAGTTGAGCGGTTTATGGAAACTGATGTATTCCCCAAGATTGGTAAGTATCCCATTCGGAATGTGACGGCGGCGCAACTGCTGGAGATCGTGAAGGCAGTCGAGGGACGCGGCGCGGAAACTGTCGCCTTGCTGGTGCGGCAATGGGCATCGGCAGTATTCCGCTACGCCGTGGCAACCCTGCGGGCGGATGCTGATCCGGCGGCGGCATTGAAGGGCGCAATTCACCGACCGAAGATCGAGCATCGCAAGCCCCTGACCCGCGACCAGATAAAGGCATTCGTGAAAGCCCTTGATGGTTATGCTGGGTATCGGACTACGGTTATCGCCTTGCGCTTGATGCTGTTGACCTTCGTTCGCACCGTGGAACTGCGGGGGGCGCTATGGATGGAAATCGACCTTGACCGAGCGGAATGGCGAATCCCTGCCGAGCGGATGAAGATGCGGGAGCCGCACCTTGTCCCCTTGTCACGGCAAGCCGTGGAATTGCTGCGCGAACTGCATACCCATACCGGCGGGCGCGGGATGCTGTTCCCCAACTATCGCAACCCGAAAACCTGCATGACGGCAACGACATTGAACCGGGCACTGGAACGCATGGGCTTCAATGGCAAAGACAGCATCGGCTTTTCGGCGCATGGTTTCCGGGCTACGGCTTCAACCATCCTGAATGAAATCGGCTTTCGTCCTGACGTGATCGAGCGCCAGCTAGCCCATGCCGAGCGCAACAAGGTAAGGGCCAGCTACAACCAAGCCGAATATCTGGAAGAGCGGCGGGCCATGATGCAGCAATGGGCAGACCTGACCAACGAAATGGCAAAGGATCATGACAGGGTGGCTCCGATCAAGCGGGCCGCAGTATAAAGGTTTGCCGCACCTAGCCCGATGGGGCGAAAACCGGGAACCCCAGCCCGGCTGGCGCGGCATCTGATTCAAGGGCGATGCGTGAAAGGGGCGCTATGAAAAAGCCTTGGGAAAACGATAACTGCGAGCATGTCCAGTCTTACTACACCATCTATCCGGTTCCAGTAGCGGCGGCGCTTTGGTGCGGCATTCCACTCAACGAGATTCAGGAGCACTTGGACGCATCAACCCAAGTGCATCGCGCCATCTATCGGCATCCATATATCAAATGCCTTGAGCCGCGATGCCGGGCGATGCACGAAGCTATTGAAAAAGGCGCATTGCTGGTAAGCCGCGAAAACGGCAAATCCATGGATGGATCAAAAGTACATGTTGCACCTGAGCGGCGGCATGTAACCCGGCAAGACCTGAAAGAGTGGATAGCCAGAGAATTCCCATCGGATAAGCCGGAATTCCTGTTTGATGAAATCGAGCGCAAGACCCATGCAGCAATCAATGCCGATGCCTTCCGGGCCTTGCAGGCTGATCGTGATGCACTGAAAGCCAGAATCGACAAAGCCGCAGAATGGGCAAAGACAATCATGGCCGAACGAAACACGCTGCTAGGCGAGCGTGATTCACTACGGGCGAAGGTTGAAAAGATGAGCGCCCCCGGAAAGCGAGCAGAAACAACCTACATGAACATCATCGGCGCAATGTTGGCGCTGATGTTGGGCAAGTCGCCTGCGGGACAACGATATTCGATTTTTGACGATCAAGCCGCGATCATTTCGGCATTGCTTGGACACTACGAGGGGAAGCCGGGCATATCGGCGCGAACCTTGGACGAAAAATTCGCAGAGGCGAATCGAAGCCTGAAAGCAACCTGACTACCGACCGCAACTGCGGTTGCGGCATCCGCAACTGCGGTGATTCGCATTAGCGGAAAAAGGAGGATGCACCCGTCTTAACTTGGATAAGGACGGATGCAATGAACCAACTTCCCGAAACCGGCTTTCTTCGATTGCCGCAAATCATTGGCGACCCCAAAGCGGAACCGCCAATTCCCCCGATTATCCCGGTAAAAAAATCTTGCTGGTGGGATGGCGTCAAAACCGGCCGCTTCCCCAAGCCGGTGAAACTTGGGCCGCGTATTACCGCGTGGCGAGTCGAGGATATTCGCGCCCTGATTGCATCGGCATAGGGGGCGGAGATGACTAAAAAAACAAAGGGCCGGAACGGTGGCGACCGTCCGACCCCAAAGACTTCAGACAACCGTAATATTACCGGAATCGACCCGCTTGCGGGATGGCTCAGTCTCGCCAAAACGAGCCGCATTACTCGCCAGCAAAAGCGGGGATGGCAGAGAGGAGCGCGGCGATGATGACTGACATTGACCGCATCCGTGAAGCCTTGCAATTCATTGACGCCAGCGACCGCAAGACCTGGGTGGAAACGGGCATGGCGATTCATGCTGAGTTTGCCGACGCTGGCTTTGATCTGTGGGACGAATGGAGCCAGCAAGCCGAGAGCTACAAGGCAACATCGGCGCGGGACGTGTGGCGAGGATTCAGGACGGGCGGCGGGAAGAATATCGGATCGCTGATCCGTGAAGCCAAAGCGAACGGCTGGCGCGATGATGGAATGCACCAGAAACCGACCGCCGAAGAGCTTGCCGAGCGGCGGCGCATTGCGGCGGAACGATCCGCGAAAGAGGAAGCCGAGATAGCCCGCGAACGTGCGGACACGGCGAAGAAGGCGGCGGCGATCTACAAGGCGGGAACTGATCCAGTCGGTAACCCCTATCTTGTCCGCAAGCGGGTTTCCCCGGTGGCAACACTGCGAGAGATTGACGCGGGCGCGGCGGCGGCGATCCTCGGCTATGCGCCGAAGTCGGGCGGCGATGCACTGGCCGGGCGCTTGCTGGTGGTTCCCGTCAAGCAAGGCGATGGCATATCAACGCTGGAACTGATTGACGGCGACAAGCGCAAGGCAGCACTGGCCGGGCGCGGTAGCAAGGTGGGCGGGTATTGGGCAACCGAACGCCTGCCGGATGGCGACGGCGCGAGCCTGATTCTGCTGATAGGTGAAGGCGTGGCGACCGTGCTATCTGCCAAGGAAGCGACCGGACACCCTGCCATTGCGGCGCTATCGTCGGGCAACCTGCCAGCGGCGGCGCGGGCGATGCGCGAACGCTACCCAGCGGCGGCGCTGGTGATCCTGGCTGACCTGGGCAACGGCCAGAAAGACGCCGAGGATGCGGCGCGATCTGTCGGCGGGTTAG
>JAVMKJ010000161.1:0-15060 GCA_031732855.1 Candidatus Competibacter sp. | reverse complement strand
AATTAAGGGAAAACTTACTCCCCCAGGCTTTGCCCATGACCCGCAAGAAACTGCCTATCGGCATCCAGACCTTCGGCGAGATTCGCGAAGACGACTGCTACTACGTCGACAAGACCGGTCATGCCCTGCGCCTGATTCAGACGGGCAAGTATTATTTCCTCTCCCGCCCCCGGCGCTTTGGCAAGTCGCTGTTTCTCGATACCCTGGCGGAGTTGTTCGCCGGCAACGAACCCCTGTTTCGGGGACTTTATGTCCACGAGCGCTGGGACTGGCGGACCCGCTACCCGATCATCCGTTTCAGCTTCGGCGGCGGAGTCGTGCAGGAACCCACCGATCTGGACCACAAGATCTGGCAGCAACTCCGAATGAACCAGGAGGCCCTCGGTTTGCGCTGCACGGAACCCGACATTGACGGATGTTTTGGGGAACTGATCCGCCAAGCCCATGCCACGACCGGCCAGCGGGTGGTAGTGCTGGTCGATGAATACGACAAGCCGATGCTGGACAACCTCACCCGCCGGGACACGGCGCGAACCCTTCGCGACGGGCTGCGCAACCTGTATTCGGTCATCAAGGACTCGGATGCCCATATCCGCTTCGCATTCCTCACTGGAGTGAGCAAGTTCAGCAAGGTGAACATCTTCTCCGGGCTCAACAACCTGCGCGACATCACCCTCTCCCGCGACTACTCGGCGATCTGCGGTTACACCGAGGCCGATATCGACACCGTATTCGCACCGGAACTGGAAGGACTCGACCGGGAACGGATTCGCCACTGGTACAACGGCTACAACTGGACCGGCGAGGCGGTCTACAATCCCTTCGACGTGCTGCTCCTGTTCCAGGAGCGCCAGTTCCGGCCCTGGTGGTTCGAGACCGGCTCGCCGACCTTTCTCATCGACCTGCTCGCCGAGCGCCAGACCTGGCTGCCGAAACTGGGACAACTGGAAACCGACATGGCGCTTCTGTCGGCCTTCGAGGTGGACCATATTTCCACCGAGGCGTTGATGTTCCAGACCGGCTATCTGACCATCGCGCGGGAAGAAGACCGTTTCGGGGAATACTGGTACCGGCTGCGCTATCCCAACCAGGAGGTCTACCAGAGCCTGATCAACGGCCTGTTGAAGGTCTGGACGCCGAACGGGCAAGCGATGCTGGGGAACAAGCGGCAACTGGGCGACCTGCTGCTGGCCAACGACTTTGCCGGGATGGAACGGCTGTTCGCCGCATTCTTCGCCAGCATCCCCGCCGACTGGTACCGCAACAACCCGATCGCCCACTACGAAGGCTACTACGCCAGCGTGTTCTATGCCTATTTCGCCTCGCTGGGGCTGGCCATCACCCTGGAAGACGCCAGCCATCACGGCCGGCTCGACATGACCGTCAAGTTCAACGGCCACATTTATCTGTTCGAATTCAAGGTGGTGGAACTGGTCTCCGATGGCCGGGCGTTGCGGCAGATCAAGGAACGGGGCTATGCCGACAAGTACCGCGCCGAAGGGCAACCGATCCATCTGATCGGCGTGGAGTTCAGCCGGGAACAGCGCAGCGTGGTGGGGTTCGAGGTGGAGACGGTATCGTCGATGCCCGGCGTCTCCCCCCGTGCCGGGGAGCGCTGAACCGCCTACGGCGCGGTCCAGTAATGGCGATACTCCCGCCGGTAGCGCTCCGGCTCCAGCGATCGACCGGGTTCCAACCTGAACGTGAGCGCGCCCTCGTCGGAGGCGTTCAGCAGCGTGGCGCCGGTCGCCTGATAGCGGGCCACGGTCTCGGGACGCGGATAGCCGAAGCGATTGCGGTAGCCGGTCGCCAATAGCACATACCGGGGCTGCACGGCGTTCAGAAACACGGGCGCGGACAGATTGCGGTGGCCGTGATGCGGCGCGACCAGCACCTCGGCGGCCAATTCGGCGCCGTGGGTCGAAGCCAGCACGGTTTCGGCGGCGGTTTCGATATCGCCCGGCAACAATACCCGGCCCGCCGCGCCTTCCACCTTCAGCACGCAGGACGCATTGTCGTCGCTGAAACCGGCCGGCGGCGGATGCAGCATCCGAAACCGCACCCCGTCCCATTCCCACGCCTGCCCCGCCCGACAGGGTTCGGCTCCGTCAATCGGCGTCTGCTCCGGGTTGGAGGTGAGAATGTTCGCCACCGGCATCAGTTCCCGCAGCGACCGCACCCCGCCGGTATGCTGGCTGTCGGCATGGCTGACGATCAAGGTATCGACCTGGATCGCGCCCTGCTGGCGCAGGAAGGGAACCAGCACCGCGCGCCCGGCATCGAGCGTGGTTCCCAGTTTCGGGCCGGTATCGTAGACCAGCACGTGGTTCTGAGTCCGTACCACCGCCGCCAGCCCCTGGCCCGCATCCAGCAAGGTGAACCAGAACCCGCCCGGTTCCGGCGCGCTCGCCGGCGGCCACAACAGCGGCAAACACAGCGGCAAGCCCAGCCAGCGACCCGGCAGGCCGCGTGGGGCCAGCAACAGCGCCAGGCCAGGCAACGCGAACGCCAGCGTCCACAGCGGCGGCGCCGGACGGTAGAGCACCATGCCCGGCAGGCGGTCCAGCCAAACCATGATGTGCCACAGGCCATCCATGGCGAGCGCCGCCAGTTCCAGCAGAGCCGTTTGCGCCGCGACGCTGACTGGACCCGCCAGCACCGCCAACAGGCTCAGCGGCAACACCGTGCAATCCACCCAGGGAATGGCGATCAGGTTGGCCAGCGGCGACAACAGCGGGAACTGTTGAAAAAACATCAGGGTCGGCGGCAACATCGCCAGGGTGATGCTGAGTTGCAAACCGAGGGTCTGGCCGAGCAGCCGGCCTTCTCGCCAGCGGCCGCTGACGGCGTACAGAATCACCGCCACCGCCCCGAACGACAGCCAGAACCCGGCCAGCAGCGGCGCGCCGGGATCGACGATCAGCACCGCCAGCAGCGCCAAGGCCAAAATACGGCCGGGCGCGACCGGCCGCTGTATCAGCAGGGCGGTCATCGCCACCGCCGCCATCAGAAACGAGCGTTGCGCCGGCACCGACAACCCGGACAGCAGCGTATAACCGCCCGCCCCCAGCACCGTCGCCAGCGCCGCCGCACGGGTGGCCGGCCAGCGTAGCGCCAACGGCGGAATCCGGCTCCACCCGATCCAGACCAGGCCGAACACGATCCCGGCCACCAGGCCGATATGCGAGCCGGAAATGGACATCAGGTGCCCGATGCCGGTGCGGTTGAATACGTCCCACTGCCACGGGCTGATGCCGCCTTCCTCACCCACCGCCAGCGCGACCAGAATGCCGGCGTAAGGATTGTCAGGCAGCAGACGGTCGAAGCGATCGGCGACGCGCTGGCGGTAGCGGTCCAGCGGATAACGCTCGGCTTCGGCCAACAGACGCGGCGGCGGCCGGGAGCGGATCGTGCCGGTGGCGACGATGCCCTTGGCGTACAGCCAGCGCTCGTAGTCGAAACCGCCGGGATTGAGCAGACCGTGCGGCCGTTTCAGCCGCACCGCAAACCTCCAGCGGTCGCCGACCCGCAAGGCCGGGCGTACGGCCGCCGCGCCGCCATCAGCTTCGTCGTCGTTCCACCACGCCAGCCGCAGGCGCTGGCCAGCAAGCGGCGCCGGTTGCTCCCCGCGCCCGGCCTGCTCCACCACGAACTCGAACCGGGCGTTGCGCCACTCGTGGTCGGGAATGCTGGCGATCCAGCCTTCGACCTGGAGGTCGACGCCTTCCAGTTCCGCCGGCAACACCATGGGCGGCGGCGCGAGCAGCAACGCCCACAGGAACCCGGCCACGCCCCAGGCGGGCAGGCGCAACGGAGGAACCAACGCCAGCGCCAGTAAAACCAAGGGCAGCGCCAAGGTCCAGCCACGGGCCGGCAATTCCGGCAGCGCCTGGAAGAACAGAATTCCGACCAGAAAGACGACGGCTCCCAGGCGCATGGGGCAGTCACCGGCGGTTCAGCATTCCCGCGCCAGCACTCCGTCCGCCAGCCGCCATATCGCGTCCATCCGGGCCGCCAGCCCGGGATCGTGGGTGACCACGACGAAACTAGTCCCCAGATCGCGGTTCAATTCCAGCATCAGCTCGAATACGTGCTCGGCGCTGTGCCGGTCGAGATTGCCGGTCGGCTCGTCGGCCAGCACGCAGGCCGGCTGGGTGATCAGGGCCCGCGCCACCGCCGCCCGCTGCCGTTCGCCGCCGGACAGCTCGCCCGGCTTGTGCTTCAGACGCTGGTCCAGCCCGACCCGTCCCAGCAACTCCACCGCCCGTTTCGTCGCCCCGGCCGGCTTCTCACCCCGGATCAGCAGCGGCATCGCCACGTTCTCCAATGCGGTAAATTCGGGCAACAGATGATGGAACTGATAGACGAACCCCAGCCAGCGGTTGCGCAGCCGACCCCGTCCGGCGTCGCCCAGCCGGCTCAATTCCTGGCCGGCGACCCACACCGAACCGGCGGTCGGCGTGTCCAGTCCGCCCAACAGATGCAGCAACGTGCTCTTGCCCGAGCCGGAACTGCCGACGATCGCCAACCGCTCGCCGCGGCGCACCGGCAAATCGACCTGTTTCAGAACCTCCAGTCGCTCGTTGCCTTCCCGGAAGGATTTGGCCAACCGCCGGCATTCCAGCACCACTTCTTCCACCGCATCCCCTGCTCTCTCACTCATAACGCAACGCCTCCGCCGGCTGGGTCCGGGCCGCGCGCCAAGCCGGATAGAGCGTCGCCAACACCGCCAGCCCGAACGCCACCAGCCCGATGGTGGAGACATCGCCCCATTGCACCTGCGACGGTAAATCACTGATCAGGTATACATCCGGCGCCAGGAACTTGATGCCGAACACCCGCTCGATGAACGGCACCACCACGTCCACATGGGTTGCCAGCGACACCCCGCCGATCAGCCCCAGCAGCGTACCGACCAGGCCGATGGTAATGCCCTGGACGATGAAGATGCCCATGATGCCGAGCGGCGTCGCACCCAGCGTGCGCAGAATGGCGATATCGGCCTGCTTGTCGGTCACCACCATGACCAAGGCGGACACGATGTTGAAGGCCGCCACCGCCACGATCAGGGTCAGGATCACGAACATCGCCGTCTTCTCGATCTGCACCGCTCGGAAGAAGCTGGCGTGATCCTGGGTCCAGTCGCGCGCCGCGAAGCCATCCGGCAACTGGTCGGCAAGCTCGCGGGCCAGCCGCGGCGCCCGAAACAGGTCGCGCAGCTTCAGCCGAACGCCGTTGACCGCGCCCTCGGGAAACTGAAAGAGCCGGCCGGCGTCGGCCACGTGCACCAGCGCCAGACCCCGATCGTACTCGTACATGCCGGCTTCGAAGACGCCGACGACGTCGAAACGCTTCAGCCGCGGCAACACCCCCGCCGGCGTGACGTTGGCCTGCGGGGTGATGACCGTCACCTTGTCGCCCACCGTCACTCCCAGGGCGTTGGCCAGGGCCTTGCCGAGAATGATGCCGAACTCGCCGGGGCGTAGATCGTCCAGCGAACCGCGGACCATCTTGCCCCCGATTTCGGACACTTTCCGCTCTTCCCGCGGCAGTATGCCCTGAACCAGCGCGCCGCTGACCAGGGAAGCATGATTGAGCATCGCCTCGCCGCGGATAAAGGGCGCCCCATTCATCACCTCGGGGTCGCGCAGGGCCTGCTCCCGCACCGCCTGCCAATCGTCCACCAGCCCGTTCCAGCGGCTGATGGTGGCATGGGCGGTCATCGACAGAATGCGCCCGCGCAGTTCCTGCTGGAAGCCGTTCATGACCGACAATACGGTGATCAACGCGGTGATGCCCAGGGCGATGCCCAGCATCGAGGTCAGCGAGATGAAGGAAATGAAGTGATTGCGGCGCTTGGCGCGGGTATAGCGCAGGCCGATGAACAACTCCAGGGGACGAAACATGGGCACGATCCCGATCGGAAGTGACGGTGGTTGCCGGAAAGCGCGCCATTATAAAGCCTTGGCCGCCCAAGAGGCGGCCAAGGTTGCGGTCGATCTGGAATAAAGATCGACGCGATGATCACGCGATTACTGCTTGGGTGGCGGTGGCGTGGTCGGAACCGTCGGAGCCTTTGGCGCCGCGGGCATCGTCGGCATCGCCGGAGCCTTTGGCGCCGCGGGCATCGCCGGAGCGGCTGGCGCCGCTGGGGTCGCGGGCATCGTCGCCGTGCCGCCCACGGCTACCATCGGCTTGATCTTGTCAAGCGTCTTCCCCTTGATCCCCGGAACCTTGGCCAAATCATCCACCGACTTGAAGGGTCCATTCGCCTCCCGATATTTCACGATCGCGGCCGCTTTCGCGGGACCGATTCCCTTCAAGGACTTCTCCAACTGCTCGGCGGTCGCCGTGTTGATGTCCACGGCTTGCGCAAAGGTCACGGCGGAGAACAGCAGCAAGGCGAAAGCCAGAATAATGTTAATAAATCTCATTACGATTCCTCCTGTTAGATGAAGAATCTGCGGACCGTAAACAGTCGGCATCAGGATGAAACATAGAACGAATATGTGAAAATGCAACTCGAGCAGACGCGGTGGTGACACCACCACTTGCGGAAAAGCTGGAAAAATCGCGAAAGCTCGATTCCCGACCCTTCAGGCATTGGTCTTCATGACCAGATCGGGCATCGGTTTGATGGTGTTCCACTGCAAGCAACTGGGGCAACACCAGTGCAGGGACTTGACGACGAAGCCGCAGTTGCCGCAACGATAGCGGGCGGCGCTGTTGAGCATCTGGGTGCTGATGCAGTGCAAGGCCCGCAGGTCGGCGTATTCCGCGCCCTCGCCCCGCGCCAGCTTGATTTCGACCAACCGGCGCAGCCCGAGGAGGGTTGGATACTCCCGAAGCTCGCGTTCGAGAAACTGAAGCGCCGCTTCCTGACCTTCCTGCCGCAACAGCCACTCCGCCAAGGCATCGGTGACTCGGCCGCCGTGGTCTCGTTCCTGCACCTTCCGCAGGTAGGCCACCCATTCATCGATACGCCCCAGCGCGTTGTAGCACTGGCTGAGCGGCGCGATCACCTCCGGGAAATAGCCTCGATCCTGCCGTTCGACCGCCTGGAATACCACGATGGCTTCCCGATGATCTCCTGCCCGCATCGCCAGACGCCCCAGCAACAGGCTGGCGCGGGTACAGTCGGGATCGCGCGCCAACGCGTCGAGCAACCACGTTCTGGCCTCGGCGCCTTCGTGCCGCGAATTGGCTTCCTCGGCCAGTTCGCAGCAGAAATGCGCGGTTTGCCGTCGCTTGGATTCGCCGCTGATCCGTTCCAGGCGATCGCTGAAAGCGATCGCCTTCCGCCAGTCCTTCTCCTGTTGAAAGATGTGAATCAAACGGGAGAGCGCGACCTCCGTGTGATCGGGTTGATCGACCAGTTCCTGGAACAGCGCCTCGGCCCGATCGAACAAACCGGCCCGCAAGTAATCCTCGCCGAGTTCCAGCACGGCGCGACGGCGCTGGTCGGCG
Source organism: Candidatus Competibacter sp. (assembly GCA_031732855.1). GTDB lineage: Bacteria > Pseudomonadota > Gammaproteobacteria > Competibacterales > Competibacteraceae > JAVMKJ01. Next base: position 7,593 of record JAVMKJ010000161.1, on the reverse strand, counting down.
GTCAGATTGGAGCGGGCAATCAGGCTGCCATGAATGTGGATCGCTCGGTCGGCCTCGCCGCGTCGGCGGAACAGGTTGCCCAAGGCAAGATGCGTTTCGGCGGTATCCCGGTCCACATCGGCCATGCGGGTGAAGACTTCGATGGCCTGATCGGGCTTGTCGTCGATCAGGTAATTCAATCCCTTGAAATAATCGGCGCTGCGGCCCGTCGCGCCGCTGCGGTCCGCGTACTCGCGCCTGGCCACCCACCAGCCGGAGGCGGCGGCCACCGGCAGTAGCAGCCATAGTAATTCCATCATGGCCTAGCGAAATGCTCCCGGCACGTCAACGTCCATCCCTTCCGACCTTCTTGGCCAACAGGCTGATTTCCTGATCCTTGCCGGATACAGCCTGCCGGAGCCGGGCAACCTGCCAGCGCAAAGGCAATACGACAAACGCTCCCACCAGCGCCGTGATCACGACCCCCGCAGCGAAAGCGCCTACCACGACCCATGCCAACTCCAGAGTCGTCGTACCCAGTAGATAATTTACGGCAACCTGCTGGGTGTGCAACATCGAAAACTCCACCCCCACCAGCAGCACGACCAGCAGAATCGCGGCAATCAGAACGAATTTAATCCAGAACATCGGTTTCCCCTGCCAGAACAGCCTGAAGATCGGTTGGCGCCAACGGTTTTCGCTCGTCGCGCCGATTTTGATTCATCAGCCTTCAGCCTCTCAACAAAAAACCCACTCTATAGCATGGGTTTTTGAACGGTGGATGACGATCGACAATCTACCGCGGATCGTTTTGGATATCCTCGGACATCATAAAAAGCCGTCGTCGCGATCGTGATAATGGCCGTTGACCCGTTCGCGCAATTCCTTACCAGGCTTGAAGTGCGGAACGTATTTGCCGACCAGCGTCACGGCATCGCCCGTCTTGGGATTGCGTCCGACCCGCGGAGGCCGAAAATGAAGCGAAAAGCTGCCAAAACCTCGAACTTCGATCCGTTCGCCACCGGCCAGCGATTCGCTCATTTGTTCCAGCATGGTCTTGACCGCTTGCTCGACATCCTTATAGGGAATGTCGCTACGTTTGCGCGCGAGGATCTCGATCAATTCCGATTTCGTCATGAAATTTCCCCCTAACGAGCGGTGAGATCGGCGGAGCCCGGCGCGGCAACGCCGCCCGAAGTCCGCCGAAACACGGGCGGCGACCCGCCGCCGATGGTCGTGGAAGGGGAGTGATCATCCCCCTCGTGGTCCTGTTCCCTAATCGTCCTGCGTGCTCATCTGTTCCTTGAAGATGTCGCCCAAGGTAGCCCCGGTGCCGGACTTGCGGCTGTAGTCCTGCAGGACCTCGGCTTCCTCCGCCATATCCTTGGCCTTGATGGACAGGGTGATGGTGCGATTCTTGCGGTCGACGCCGATAAACTTGGCCTCGATTTCTTCGCCTTCCTTAAGCACCAGGCGGGCATCATCGATCCGCTCGCGGGACAGCTCGGAGGCACGCAGCGTACCCTCGACGCCATGGCCCAGATCCACCATGGCCCCCTTGGCGTCCACCGAGACGATCTGACCCTTGATCACGCTGCCCTTGGGATGGTCGGCGACGAAATTGGAGAAGGGATCCTTGTCGAGTTGCTTGATGCCCAGCGAAATACGTTCGCGTTCGGGATCCACCGCCAGCACCACCGCTTCGACCTCCTGGCCCTTCTTGTACTGGCGTACCGCTTCCTCGCCGGGAACGTTCCAGGAAATGTCGGACAGGTGAACCAGGCCATCGATTCCGCCTTCCAGGCCGATGAAGATGCCGAAATCGGTGATCGACTTGATCTTGCCGGAAACGCGGTCGCCCTTGCCGTGGTTCTGATCGAACTCTTCCCACGGATTCTGCTGGCACTGCTTCATCCCCAGCGAGATGCGGCGGCGGTCCTCGTCGATATCGAGCACCATGACCTCGACCTCGTCGCCCAGGGCCACCACCTTGTTTGGATTGACGTTCTTGTTGGTCCAATCCATCTCGGAGACGTGAACCAGGCCCTCGACTCCTTCCTCGATTTCCACGAAGCAGCCGTAATCGGCGATGTTGGTGATTTTGCCGAACACCCGGGTACCGACCGGATAACGACGCGCCAGGGCGATCCACGGATCGTCGCCCAACTGCTTGAGGCCGAGCGATACGCGGTTGCGATCGCGGTCGAACTTGAGCACCTTGACCTTGATGCCGTCGCCGACGGCGACTACCTCGGAGGGATGCTTGACCCGCCGCCAGGCCATGTCGGTGATGTGCAGCAGGCCGTCGATGCCGCCCAGATCCAGGAACGCGCCGTAGTCGGTCAGGTTCTTGACCACGCCATCGACGATCTGGCCCTCCTGCAGATTTTGCAGCAGGGTCTCGCGCTCGGCGCTGTATTCCTGTTCCACCACGGCCCGGCGGGACACCACCACGTTGTTGCGTCGGCGGTCGAGCTTGATGACCTTGAACTCCTGTTCCTTGCCTTCCAGGTAGGCGGCGTCCCGAACGGGGCGCACGTCCACCAGCGAACCCGGCAGGAAGGCGCGGATCTCGCCGATGTCGACGGTGAAGCCACCTTTCACCTTGCCGCTGATCAGGCCCTTGATGATTTCCTCGCCCTCGAAGGCCTTCTCCAAGGCGCTCCAAACCCGCGCGCGCTTGGCTTTGTCACGGGACAGCCGGGTTTCCCCGAAACCATCCTCCAGCGCATCCAGGGCGACCTCGACCTGGTCCCCCACCTTCACGTCGAGAACGCCTTCCTCGTTGTAAAACTGTTCGAGCGGAATCAGTCCTTCCGACTTCAGGCCAGCGTTGACGATCACGGCATCCGGCCGGATTTCCACCACCGTTCCCTGGACGATGGAGCCAGGCTGCATCTGCTTGTCGGCCAGGCTCTGTTCAAACAGTTCGGCAAAACTTTCGGTCATGGGTTATAGCTCAAAAACCGGCGGAACAGGCCGCCACGGGTTGGTTTGGGAATGCGGCTCGGGAGTTCCCGAACCCGCTTGGGGCGACTGTGCTCCCGTCGCGACGGCAGCTTTCGGAATTCGTATCCGGAGCACCCAGTCTCCGGCGCTCGGTCAATTCATTAAAATAAAGGGTAGTCAAGGCCATGACTGGCGTAAAGATGACGAGCCTAGGGGTTTTCCATGACCCCCAGCCGCCGGGCAACCCGCTCCAGCGCCCAGTCGCGGACTTCCGAGACCCCAAGTCGGGTGGTATCCAGAATTTCCGCGTCGACCGCGGGCCTCAGCGGCGCCACGGCCCGCTCGGCATCGCGGGCATCTCGTTCGGCAATTTCGCGTGTCAGACATTCAAGAGTAGCATCCAAACCGTTTTCGCTCAACTGCTTATACCGTCGGAGGGCGCGCACCCCGGCGCTGGCCGTCAGAAACAGCTTCAGTTCGGCATCGGGGAACACCACCGTGCCCATGTCCCGACCGTCGGCGATCAAGCCCGGAAACTGGCGAAAATCCCGCTGTCGCCGCATCAGCGCCACGCGCACCGCCGGCAGCGCGGCCACTCTGGAAGCGGCATTGCCGCAGCTCTCGCCGCGAATGGCGTCGCCGACTTCCCCACCCTCCAGGATCGTCCGCATGACGCCATCGACCCCTGGCGTAAATTCCACATCCAGGCCGGCGGCCACCGCCGCGACCCGGATTTCGTCCTCCAGCGGCAGGTTCCGGCGCAAGGCCGCCAGCGCGGTCAACCGGTACAGCGCGCCGCTGTCGAGCAGGCGCCAGCCCAGCCGGGTCGCCAGCCACTGACAAAGCGTGCCCTTGCCGACCCCGCTCGGCCCATCCACGGTGACGACGGGAGGCCGCGGGTTCATGTTCCCTCCCGCTGCCGGACAGACAACCCGGCATTCCGGGCCAAGGTCGCGAACCCCGGGAACGATGTGTTGACGTTGGCGCAATCGCGGATCGAGATCGGCCCCCCGGCTCGCAGGGCGGCCATGGCGAAGCTCATGGCGATGCGGTGGTCGCCGTGGCTGTCCACCATGCCACCGGACAGCGCGCCGCCCCGGATGACGATGCCATCCGGAGTCGGCCTGGCGGCGATATCCAGGGCGGTCAGGCCGTCGGCCATGACCTGAATCCGGTCGCTTTCCTTGACCCGCAACTCTTCGGCGCCCGCCAACACGGTCTCGCCCTCGGCGCAGGCGGCGGCGACGAACAGCGCGGGGAACTCGTCGATGGCCAGCGGCACCAGTTCCGCCGGAATGCGGATGCCCCGCAGCGGCGCGTGGCGCACTCGCAAATCGGCTACCGGCTCGCCGCCGGCCAACCGCGCATTCAATAACTCGATGTCGGCGCCCATCGACCGCAGGATGCCGATGACGCCGGTGCGGGTTGGATTGACGCCGACGTGCTCCAACACCAGATCCGAACCGGGCGCGATGCTGGCGCCGACCAGGAAAAAGGCCGCCGAGGAGATGTCCGCCGGCACGTCGATTTCAGTCCCGGTCAGCCGCCCGCCGCCGGTCAGCGCGAAGGTACGGTCGCTCGCGCGCGACAGCGCGTAGCCGAAGCCGGCCAGCATTCGCTCGGTATGGTCGCGGGTCGGGGCCGGCTCGGTGACGCGGGTGACGCCCTCGGCGTAGAGGCCGGCCAGCAGGAGACAGGATTTGACCTGGGCGCTGGCCACCGGCAGCGGGTAGTCGATGCCGGCCAGCCGCCGGCCGCCGCGAATCCGCAGCGGCGCCGTGCCCCGTTCGGTGGTTTCGATATCTGCACCCATGAGCGCCAGCGGTTCCGTCACCCGCCGCATCGGCCGACGGGTCAGCGAGGCGTCGCCGGTCAGTACCGTATCGAAGGCCTGCCCGGCCAGGATGCCGGTCATCAGCCGCATCGAGGTGCCGGAATTGCCCATGTCCAGCGGACCGGCCGGCGCGCGCAGCCCGTGCAGGCCGACGCCGCGCACCGCTACCCGCCCCTGTTCCGGTCCGTCGATGCGCACGCCCATGGCGCGGAAGGCTTTCAGCGTGGCCAGACAGTCCTCGCCTTCCAGAAAGCCGGCGATGGCGGTCGCGCCCTCGGCCAGCGCGCCGAGCATGATGGCGCGATGGGAAATGGATTTGTCGCCGGGCACCCGCAGGCGCCCGCGCAGGGCGCCGCCGGGTTCGACGAGGAAAGTCAGCTCGGTCATGGGGAGGCTCAGTCGAGATAGAGATTATCGCGGGCTCGCTTGGCCCGCTGGAAAGTGGCGAGAATCGCGTCGCGGTCGTCGGCGCGGATCGCCTCGGCCAGCCGGGCCAGATCGGCGCCGAACAGCGCGATCATCTCCAGCAGCTGTTCGCGGTTGGCGACACAGATGTCGTGCCACATGCGCGGGTCGCTGGAGGCGATGCGGGTGAAATCCCGGAACCCCCCCGCCGCGTAGCGGAAGATTTCCGCCCGGTCGTCCAGCCGTGCCAGGGTGTCGACCAGGGTGTAGGCCAGCATGTGCGGCAGATGGCTGGTCGCGGCCAGCACCGCGTCGTGATGGCGCACGCCCATGTCCACCACCTCGGCGCCGGTCAATTCCCACATCCGTTTGATGAGGTGATGCGCGGCGGCGGCGGTTTCGGCCAGCGGCGTCAAGATCACCCGCCGCCGTTGGAACAGCGTTGCAAACGATGCTTCCACCCCGCTCTTCTCGGTGCCGGCGATGGGATGGCCGGGGACAAAGTTCGGCGGGACATGGCCATAAATCCGCTCGACGTCCGCCACCACGCTGCCCTTGGCGCTGCCGACGTCGGTCACCACGGCATCGGGCGACAAAGCCGGAACGATGGCGCGCAAGACCGGTTCGATAGCGCCCAAAGGTACGGCGACCACCACCACGTCCGTCCCGGCGACCGCGCGGGCGGGGTCGGTGTCGTAGCGGTCCACCACCCCCAGGCGGACCGCGGCGCGCAGATTGTCCTCGTTGCGGCCGGAGCCGATCACTTCGGCCACTTCGCCCTTCTCGCGCAACGCACGGGCCAGCGAGCCGCCGATCAGACCGACACCGATCACGCACAGGCGCCGGATCAAGGGTTGCGCCGCGGCCATTTCAGCCCTTCAGCACGTCGTTCAGCGCTTCGATCAACCGGGCGTTCTCCGCGTCGGTGCCGATGCTGATCCGCAAAAAGTTCGGCAGGCCGTAGTTATCGACCGGCCGGGCGATCACCCCCCGCTTGAGCAGTTCCAGAAATACTTCCCGCCCGGGCCGGCCCACGTCCACGCACAGGAAATTGCCGGCCGATGGCAACCAGCTCAATCCCACTTGGCGGCAGGCGTTCCGCAACTGTTTCATGCCGGCGCGGTTGACCGCCCGACTCCGCTCCAAATGGGTCACATCATCCAGCGCCGCCGCCGCCGCGACCAGGGCCAGGCTGTTGACGTTGAACGGCTCGCGCACCCGGTTCAGCAGGTCGGCGACCTGGGGATGGGAAACCGCGTAACCGACCCGTAGCCCGGCCAGCCCGTAAGCCTTGGAGAAAGTGCGGGTGACGATGAGATTGGGGAAGCGGTCGAGCCAGCGCAGGGCGTTGGGACAGTCCGCGTCGGCGTCCACATATTCGCCATACGCTTCGTCCACCACCACGATAACCTGCTCGGGGACCGCTTCCAGAAAGCTCTCCAACTCCGCCGTCTTCAGCCAAGTGCCGGTGGGATTGTTGGGATTGGCGACGAACACCACGCGGGTCCGGTCTTCGATCAGCGCCAGCATGGCGGCCGGATCGTGACCGTAGGGCATGGCGTGATGGGGCGGATTGGCCTTGGCGACGCGGGCGGTGGCGCCGATGGCCTGGGTGACAATGGGATAGACCGCGAAGGCGTGCTCGGAAAACACCGCCTCGTGTTCCGCAGTCAGAAACGCCCGCGCCGCCAGTTCGAGCACGTCGTTGGAACCGTTGCCCAGGGTCAACATCGCCATCGAAACGCCGAGCTTGGCCGACAAAGCGGACTTGAGTTCGAACCCGTTGCCGTCGGGATAGCGGGCCAGCCCGCTCAGGGCATCGCGGATCGCGGTCAGCGCCCGGGGGCTGGGACCAAGCGGATTCTCGTTGGAAGCCAGCTTGACGATGTCGCTCAGGCCGTATTCCCGGCGCAGTTCGCTTTCCGGCTTGCCGGGCTGGTAGGGTTGCAGGGTGCGCACGCCGGGGGCGGCGAGAGAGAGGAAATCACACGTCATGGGGAAGGAGGCTCCATCGGAAAGGGCGGTTTTTTGATAACCCTATCAGAAAGTTCGGGCGCGATATAGCGGGTTATGCGGCGCACCGTCGCAGCACTTGCTCCACCGCCGCAGGTCGGCGCTGGCGCCGATCATCACCAGTCGCCGCTGCCCAGCCGCAGCAGGATCAGCGAACTGGCGCGGTAGTTGTTCCAGCCTTCGGAAAAGTGCCGCGAGCCGATCAGCAGGTTGACGAACGAGTCACGGCGTGCCAGTGCGGCAAATAACGACACGGTTAAAGCGTCGCTCTCGACTTCCATGCCGTGCGGCTCCAGCGCCTTTTTCAAGCCGTCGGCGTCGCCCAGGTTGACCACGCCGAAGTAGCGTTCTCGCTGTCGATTTGCTGAAATGCCTGTTCCAGAATCCCGGCCGACTCCCCGCCGCGCAACACC
>JAVMKJ010000160.1:0-15210 GCA_031732855.1 Candidatus Competibacter sp. | reverse complement strand
AAATTTTTTTGATTTAACCATTTCGCTTCGATCGCCGCCGCGGTTCCCGGCGCCGGGTTCCCCAGATAGCGCCTGACGACCTGCAGGGCAAACGAGGGCATGTCGGGGGCCAGCAGCCGCGCCCGCCGCACGATTCCATCCGCATCGATGCTGACCAGCGGACTGCCCACCGCGGCGGCATCGCGAAACGCCGGAATCGGATCGATCCGGATGGTGTGACGAAACAGGGGATCGTTCACCACCGACAGGGCGCTGACCAGCACGACGTTCCCGCTGCCTTGCAGAATCCGGGCTAACTCCTCGTCCTCGGCGGGCTCGGAAGGCTCGGAAAACAGGATGTCGAAGCCGATAACCCTGGCGCCGGCCTTGTTGAGCTGCTGGATCAGGCGGGCGTGCAGGCCGCGCGGCCACGGCCATTGCCGCCCGATCTCGGCCATGGAGGGTTCGTCGATGGCGACGACGACGATGGGGTCGGGTGGAGGCAAGGGACCGCGCAGCGCGAACAGCAGATCGAGTCCTTTCAGTTCGAGAAAGGAAAAAAAAGACAGGTTGGAGAGAAGGAGGGTAATCCCAAAGGCGACTACCGCAACGATAGTCGCCGGAAGGATTAAAGAGGTTTGGAGTTTGGGCAAGGCTAAAGTAGTGGGTCAATTCAACACAAGCATGGGTCCATCACACACATGGGTTAAACCATTTCAAGGTGCCATTAATGCGCTTCCAACATCCGCCCAGCGCCACTGCCGCGCCGCCAGCGGCTACTTGTAAAAAAGACTTATCCTTGGCAATCGATTGGTGATCGACCTCCACTACTTTTACCTGTCCCGTATCATCCGAGATAACCACGAAAACCGTATTAGGCTTAAGCTTAATACCGAGGGTTGCAACATCTATTTCAACACCGGTCAAACTCATTGGATTGTCTCCTTTTGGTTGTGGCTAGAAGTTAAGAACCAACCGCCCAAAAACGGTTCGTTCGGGAATATAGAGGGGATTGGTCGTTCCATCACCTGTTTGAAAATTATTATCCTGATAATAAAAATCTTTATCGAATATATTATTGACCTGGAGAGCAACGATTCCCCATCGTTTGGGGAGGCGATAACCCAGTCCGACATTGACCAAGGTAAAGTCCTCGTTCTGCATCGGCGAAAGGGTCATGGATTCAGGATCGAGGACCTGGATTTCCTGATTGACATAAACAACGCCCAATCCAGCAAAAAACCCCGAAGGATCAAAGTACTGGACATTCAAAGGCAGCGAAAGAGTTTTCAATTCAGCCGGATAGAAATATAAACACAACGCGCAGCTCTGATCCGGCTCAAATGTTTGATAAAGCAACGAGGCGGAAAGTGCCCAGTTGTGGCTCGGCAGCCAATATAAATAGGCATTATAGAAATGGTCTTGACTGCTCACCACTTCATAGATTTCGGGTTGCGCCAACTGTCCAAAAGGAACGTCGTTGTCCTGTCTTAACACACCCAAGCCGCCAAAAAGTTGTTTGTTGAAGCGGACATCGAGCGCGGCGCCATAATTCTTCGATACGGTCATATTCACATAATCCATCAATTGATTGAACCCGGCCACTTGCGTTGGCTCGATGGTCTGCTCGACTGCAAATCTCTTTTTGACGGCTTGGAAGGCGGCGGCACGCAACGACACCTGATCGTTGATCGCCCACTGCACGCCAAACTTTGGATTGAGCTTGTTCAAGTTGGCATTTGGATCGTCATCGGATTCATAGCTCAAACCGACGGTCCAAATGACACGATCAGGAATCTTGATATACCCATAACTGTAGACATTTTGCTGAGTGGCTTTGTCACCAGGTAGATCACTCGAATTGATATCCAACGAATAGGCGCCAAGTCCAGTAATCAAATTAAATGGTTCCGCTTTATAGAGCAGTTGAGCTTCCGCCTGAGTGCCTGCACTTCTTTGCGCTGTTTTGCCAAAGAAATCCTGGAGAATGGAATCCCGATCCGTGTAGATGACCGAAGCGATCACGTCGGTTTGAGGCGACAGCGAATAACGCGCGCCGACGCGGGCGGTATCCTGATCGATGTTGCGGCGATCAAATTGATAGAACGATCCATCAAACTGGGATCGGAGATCGCCGCTGGTCGTTTCCCGGCGCCGATATTCCGCTTGCAAATTGAAGTCCGGCGTCACGGCGTATTGGACGAACACATTGTAGAGGTTATTGTCCAGATCGCTGTTGGGTCGGTAGCCGTCGTTCTGATAGTGAAATTGACCCAGGCTGTAGGAGAAACGATCCGTCAGACCGGACACGATCAATTCGTCGCCCCAGGTGCTCTGATTGCCGCCCAAGCCGGAGAAAAACAGCGTGGGGCGATTCCGCACGAACAGCGGGTTGAACTCGTACAGGGAGGGCGTAAGCGGGCCGGTAGCCGGGATCAGCAGCTTGGTTTCCGCCAGTTGTGGCGAAAACGGCGTGATGTTGATCGGCTGCAACAGTTGCGCTTGCAGCAATTCGCTCGCTCGCGCCGCCTCAACGCCCGGCAGTGCCGCATAGGAATCCGCCAGCAGGCGATGAGCGGAATAGTTGGTGGGGTCGCGGTTGACTGATTGCCAGCCTTGCTGTAAGCCGAGTTCGGAAAAGCCCAGTTCGTTGTAAATGCGTCCCAAAGTAGCCGCTCTGGCGGCCAAATCTTCGTCCAGCAATAACCGGGAACGATAAACACCCCGATCATCGTTCAGTTCGATGGATTTTTGAAGGTTCTCCACCGCCTCGCCCGGCCGGTTGATGCTTTGCAGGCGGATGGCGTCGTACAGCCAGGGGGTCGGGTCATGGGGGTCGAGTTGCTTGGCCAGTTCCAGATACTTCCGCGCCCGCCGGTCGTCCTTGATTTCGTAGAACGCCTTGCCCAGATAACTGTTGTAGAGCGACACCAAGGGCTCCAGCAGCGTCGCCTGGCGCATCTCGGCGACCGCCGCGTCGGTCTGATTGCGCCGGAACAGCACCAGCCCCAGCCCCAGATGCGGCAGACCCAGCGTGGAATCCTGGGCGATGGCGGTCTGAAAGGCATCGCGGGCCTCGTCGATCCGAAAACGCGCCAGTTGCAGAAACCCCCAGATCGTGTTGACCATGGCGTCGTCCGGCGCCCGTTGCCGCGCCCGTTGCGCGACCTTGAGGGCGTCGCGCAGCCGGCCCATGCCGAACAGCAGGCTGCTTTCCTGAACCAGCGCCCGGACGTTGGTCGGATCGAGTTCCACCGCCTTGCGCGCGCTGGCCAGAGCGCCGTCCAGGTCAAACTCGGCCTGCTGGACCAGACTCAGACCGAGCCAGGCCGCGGATGACGCCGGATCGGCGGCGATGGCTCGTTCGGCGGCGGCCCGCGCCTCGGCCTGGCGGTTTTGCACCAACGCGATGTTCGAACGGAGGCTGTAGGCCGCCGCATCGTGGGGATCGAGCACCAGCGCCCGATCGAGGGCCTGGCGGGCGTGCGGCACGTCGCCCCGCAGGAGCGCGGTCTCGGCCGCCTGGGTCCAGTAGCGGGGCGATTGGGGATCGCGGATCGGCGCGGCGGCGGGGCCGACCGGTCCCGGATAGTACAGCGACCACTGCACCGCATCGAGCGGGTTGAGCAGCACGGTCTTGCGCGGCGCTTCGCCGACCCGGACGTCGGCCTGTTCGTTGGCCGCCACCTGGACGCTGCCCTGCGGGTTACTGAATTCGACCAGTCCGGCGAGCACGACCAATCGCGCCGCGTCGCCCGGTCCGACCGTGAGGTTGAATTCGGTGCCGCGGATGGTGGCAACGGCAGGCACGGTCTGGATTTGCAGCGGTTCGCCGCCGTTGCGGACCCAGACTTCGCCGCCCAACAAGCGCAGGATGCCTTGCACCGCCTGGACGGCGGCGGGCGCGAACCCCTCCGAAGGCGGACCGACCTGCTTGAGTTCCAGCCGGCTGTTGGAATTAAGCTTGAGCTGGGTACCGCTGGCCAGCAGGATTGCGACCCGGCTGCCCTCGCCGGTGCGCACCGCCTCGCCCGCCGCCAGCACCTCGCCCGGCCCGGCCGGCTGCCAGCGGCCGTCGCGCAGAACCTCGGCCGTTCCCAGAACGCTCACCACCTCGCCCGCTTCCTCCGCCAGCGCCGGGCAGATCGATGGCAGAAGCAAAACCAGCACGAGATAAAGCTGGATCTTCCACCCCTCGCAAGCAGATGCCCGGCGACGATGCTCGCTCATTGCTCGCCCCCCACGAAACCAAACGCCATGCCGACTTCCAGAAAGCTGAAAACATGGCGAAAAATCAATCAATTTTCTGGCTTGATAGTACCGAACCTGATGTCCACTACAGTCTATGCGGCTTTCACCGAAAATCCACCGTCATTCAGTTTTTATAAGTGCTGGCCTGGCGGAAGGCCTCGCGCATCTCGTCGAAGGTGCGCGCGACCGGAAATTGAGGGAACTCGTCGATCACGTTTTGCGGCGGCCGGAACAGGATGCCGGCATCGGCTTCGGCCAGCATCGCGGTGTCGTTGTAGGAATCGCCGGCGGCGATCACGCGGAAGTTGAGACCGTGGAAGGCCCGCACCGCCTGGCGCTTGGAATCGGCCTGCCGCAGGGTGTAACCCACCACCCGGTCGTCCGTCACCTCCAGCCGGTGGCAGAACAGCGCCGGCCAGCCGAGCTGCCGCATCAGCGGCATGGCGAACTCGTAATAGGTATCCGACAGGATCACCACCTGAAACCGCTCGCGCAGCCAGTCCAAAAACTCGTGCGCCCCTTCCAGCGGCCCCATGCCGGCGATCACCCGCTGGATGTCGGACAACTTGAGACCATGCTGATCCAGCAGCGCCAGCCGTCCTCGCATCAGTCGATCGTAGTCGGGAACGTCGCGGGTGGTCAGCCGCAGCGCCGCGATGCCGGTGCGTTCGGCGACGTTGATCCAGATTTCCGGAACCAGGACCCCTTCCAGGTCCAGGCATGCGAGTTCCATGAGAGCCCCCTGTGCGAATGCCAGCTCCGCGGACGCGGCGGCGGATGTCGATGATCGGTCAGAGACGTTTTACAATCGATAACGCTAACCCGATTTCCGCCATCACCGCAATAGCCGCCGCGCCATCCCGGACCGGCCGCCACCACCGCCCCTCTCGCTCAACGCGATGCGCCCTCCTCGGCGATCAGTTCGGCCAATTGCTCGGTATTGAGACGCAACCGCAAGGCCAGCACCGTGATCAGGTTGATGGCCACTCCGGGATTCTGTTCCAGGAACGGCATGAAATCGTTGCGATGGATCACCAGCAACTCGCAGGGGGTCAGCGTGGTCGCGGTCGCCGAGCGCCCGCACCCATCGAGCATGGCGATCTCACCGATGATCTCGCCCGGGCCGACCGTGCCGAGCACGATTTCCCGTCCCTCCCGATTGGCCACGCTGACCTTCAACCGCCCGTTCAGGACCACAAACATTTCCTCGCCGACATCGGTCATCTCGAAAACCACCTGCTGGGCCGGCAGCAGCATCACCCTCGACAGCCCCCCGATCTTCTCCAGATGGTTGGCGGATAGATCGCGAAACAGAAAACTCTTCCTCAGCGCCTCGGATTTCTGCGGCCGCGGCGCCGCGACCTTCTGGTGACCTCCCAGCGCCAGCACCCCATGCAGCTGGCTCGCGATCAGCGGCCGCTTGATGCAGATATAGTCCGAGCCGAACTGGGGGTTGGCCGAAGCAAGAATGATGATGGCGTCCGGTACCTTTTTCCGATACTCGTTCCAGCACGCCATCGCCACCGGATCGTCGGCGTTGACGATCACGATATCGGCCGGCTCGTCGACGCCGAGCGACAACAGATAGGAAAATTCGTTGTTGCTGGCCACCGACAGAATATTTCGAATCATCCGGCGATCCTTTTCCGCGAACCCGATCGCGCTCACGGTCATCGATTTCGTTGTCATTACACTCCAGCCTCCCGATTGCAGGTCTCCACTCCGCCACCACAACGGCTCCCCGACTCGCCGCCGACCGTCGATTCACCATACCGCCAAAACGATGATCGTTCCCCGATCACCGCGCCCGGGATTTCGGACCTGAACCCCGCCGATGGAATCCGGTCGAACGCGGAACACCGTCATCATCATAATCCACCCCGAGCCGGCGCGGTGGACGCAGTCGACCGTTCAAGCGCCATCGCCCCTTTCCAAGGTTCCCCGCATGGTCTAAAGTTGAAACATCTGAGGGGACCACAGACCAGGCCGTTCGAGGCATCACATCACAGAAAAGCCATGGCTACCAATCCCAACAACGTCATCACCCAGCCCGGCGGCCAACTGACAGGGCTGGCCAGGCAGCTCGTGCAGAATCATCTGCTCGATGAAACCGCCGCGGTCAAGGCCCTCGAGCAGTCGCGCAAGGAGAACAGCACCTTCGTCGCCTACCTGGTCGACAACAAGCTGGCGCGCGACCGGGACATCGCCCGCATCGCTTCGCGCAGCTTCAACCTGCCGCTGTTCGACATCGAAGCTCTGGAGATCGACAGGGCGTTCGTCCAGCTCGTCGATGAAAAACTGCTCCGCCAGCATCATGCCCTGCCGCTGTACAAAAGGGGCCGGCGGCTGTTCGTGGGCGTGACCGATCCCACCAACCAGCGGGTACTGGAAGACGTCAAGTTCCAGACCCGGCTCGACATCGAACTGGTGATCGTCTGCCAACTCCCGCTGGCCAAGGTGCTCGAGGGCGCCATCGAGGCGCCGACGACCAGCCTCATCGACGGTGATATCGGCGAACTCGACTTCAGCAGCGAAGCCGACACCGGCCCCAAGGTCGAAACCCTGACCCAGTCGGACACCGAGGACGCGCCGGTCGTGCGGTTCATCAACCAGGTCATCGTGAAGGCCATCAACCATGGCGCGTCCGACATTCATTTCGAACCCTACGAAAAAACCTACCGGGTGCGTTTCCGTCAGGACGGCATTCTGGACGAAATGTACAAACCCCCGGTCTCGATGGCGCCGCGCCTGGCCGCCCGTCTCAAGATCATGGCCCAGCTCGACATCGCCGAACGCCGGGTACCGCAGGACGGGCGTCTCAAACTTTATTTGACCAAACAGCGGGCCATCGACTTCCGCGTCAACACCCTGCCGACCCTTTGGGGCGAAAAGGTAGTGTTGCGCCTGCTCGACTCTTCCAGCGCCCAGATGGGCATCGAAGCACTCGGCTACGAGGATGCCCAGAAAGAACTGTTTCTCAAGGCCATCCACAAACCACAGGGGATGGTGCTGGTGACCGGTCCCACCGGCAGCGGCAAAACCGTCTCGCTGTACACGGCGCTCAACATTCTGAACACCGGCGCCGTCAACATCTCCACCGCCGAGGATCCCGTCGAAATCAATCTCACCGGCGTCAATCAGGTCAACGTCAACCCCAAGGTCGGCATGACCTTCGCCAATGCCCTGCGCGCCTTCCTGCGCCAGGACCCGGACATCATCATGGTCGGCGAAATCCGCGATCTGGAAACCGCCGAGATCGCCATCAAGGCGGCGCAGACCGGCCACATGGTATTGTCCACCGTCCATACCAACAGCGCGCCCCAGACCCTCAACCGCCTGGTCAACATGGGCGTGGCACCCTACAACATCGCCTCCAGCGTCACCCTCATCATCGCCCAGCGACTGGCCCGCCGGCTGTGCGTGCATTGCAAGGAAGAAGTTCACATCCCGCCGGACGAACTGATCAATCAAGGCTTTCGCCAGGACGAACTGAAGGAACTGACGATCTACAAGGCCGTCGGTTGCGAGCAGTGCAACCACGGTTACAGAGGTCGAGTCGGCGTCTACGAAGTCATGCCGGTTTCCGAGGAAATCGGCCGGATCATCATGGAAAACGGCAACGTGCTGCAAATCGCCGAGCAGGCGCGCCGGGAAGGCGTCAACGACCTGCGCCAGTCGGGCCTGAACAAGGTCCGCATGGGCCTCACCAGTCTCGAAGAAATCAACCGAGTGACAACGGACTAACCGACGTGGCTAGACAACCGACCCTGGCGAAAACCAAGAAGGAAGAGGAACCCACTTTCAAGTGGGAAGGCACCGACAAGCGGGGCGTACGGGTCAAGGGCGAACTGCGGGCCGCCAACCAGAACCTGGTCAAGGCCGAATTGCGCCGGCAGGGTATCATGCCCCTGCACGTGCGGAAGAAATCCAAGCCCCTGTTCACTTTCGGCGACAAGGTCACCCCCAAGGACATCATGCTGTTCACCCGCCAACTCTGCACCATGCTCGGATCCGGCATCGCCGTGGTACAGGCCTTGGACATGGTCGGGCACAGCAACAAAAAAACCAAGGTCAAGGAACTGATTCTCAACATCAAGGCCGACGTCGAAAGCGGCACCGCCCTTTCGAAAGCGATGGCCAAGCATCATCTGCACTTCAGCGATCTGTATTGCAGCCTGGTCCATGCCGGCGAGGAAGCGGGCGTGCTCGAGGTTCTGCTCGACAAGATCGCCACCTATCTGGAAAAATCCGAGGCGCTGAAGGCCAAGGTCAAGAAGGCGCTGACCTACCCGGCCATCGTGCTCGTATTCGCCTTCGTCGTCACCGCCATTCTGCTGATCTTCGTCATTCCGGTCTTCGAGGATCTGTTCAAGGGTTTCGGCGCGGACCTGCCGGCGCTGACGCGGTGGGTCATCCAGTTCTCGCAAGCTTTCCAGGAATACTGGTACCTGATCCTGGGCCTGCCGGTCGTGGCCGTGGTTGGCTTCCTGGAAGGTCGCAAGCGCTCGCGCGCGTTCTATCAACTCGTGGACCGCTGGGTCCTGCAAATCCCCCTGATCGGCGATCTGATCGCCACCTCGGCCAACGCCCGCTTCGCCCGCACTTTGTCCACCCTGTTCAACGGCGGCGTGCCCCTGGTGGATGCCATGTTCAGCGTGGCTGGCGCCACCGGCAACTATGTATACGAAAAAGCGGTGTTGGAAATGCGCGAATCGGTTTCCATCGGCCAGCAACTGAACTTCGCCATGCGCCAAAGCACTCTTTTCCCCGACATGGTGATCCAGATGGTGGCGATCGGTGAGGAAGCCGGCTCGCTCGGCGACATGCTGGCCAAGGTAGCCGACTTTTACGAGGCGGAAGTCGATAACAAGGTGGAAACGCTGACCACGTTCATCGAACCGGCATTGATGGCGTTTCTGGCCGGCGTGGTCGGCACGCTGGTGATCGCCATGTACCTGCCGATCTTCAAGCTGGCCTCGGCGATCTGACGGTAGCGGCTTGATGGCTCCGCTGCAATTGCTGGCCGATGCGCCGGCGCTGTTCGTGACCTTGGCCGTGTTGCTGGGCCTGATCGTCGGCAGCTTTTTGAACGTCGTCATCCACCGCCTGCCGTTGATGATGGAGCGCGAATGGCGGACGCAGTGCGCGGAATTGCTCGGTCAGTCGATCCCGGACAGCGAGCAGTCCACCCTGAATCTATGGAAGCCGCGCTCGCGCTGCCCGCGGTGCGGCCACCTGATCGGGGCCCTGGAAAATATTCCGCTGCTCAGCTATGCGGCGCAGGGTGGCCGTTGCGCCCATTGCCGGGCGGCCATCGGCATCCAGTATCCGCTGGTGGAAGGACTGAGCGGAGCATTGGCCGGCATCGTCGCCTGGAAATTCGGCTTCGGCTGGCCGGTCGCCGCGGCGCTGTTGTTCACCTGGACCCTGCTCGCAGCCAGCGCCATCGACTTCCGCTGCCAGCTATTGCCCGACGATCTGACGCTGCCGTTGCTTTGGCTGGGGTTGGGAGCAGCGCTGTTCGGGCTGTTCGCCGACCTGCGAAGCGCGATGATCGGCGCGATGGCCGGCTACCTGTCGCTCTGGGCGGTCTATCAGGTTTTTCGCCTGCTGACCGGCAAGGAAGGAATGGGGCATGGCGACTTCAAGTTGCTCGCGGCGCTCGGCGCCTGGACTGGTTGGCAGTACCTGATCACCATCGTGCTGCTTTCGTCGCTGGTGGGGGCGATTTTCGGACTGGCGCTGATCCTGTTGGGCGGTCGAGACCGGCGCGTACCCATGCCGTTCGGCCCGTTCCTCGCCGCCGCCGGCTGGATCGTCCTGCTGTGGGGCGAGGAGATCAACCGCGTCTACCTGCGCTGGCTGGGATTCTGAGCATGTTGGTCGTCGGGCTGACAGGCGGCATCGGCACCGGCAAGACGACCGTCAGCGAGCGGTTTGCCCATCGCGGCGCCCCGGTTATCGACACCGATCTGATCGCCCGCGAACTGGTCGAACCCGGACAACCGGCGCTGGGGGAAATCGTGAACCAGTTCGGGCCAGACTGCCTGGATCGCGATGGCCGCTTGCACCGCGCCCGCCTGCGGGAGCGGGTGTTCGCCGACGCCAGTGGCCGGCGACAACTCGAAGCCATCCTGCACCCCCGCATTCGCGCCTTGGTCCGCGAACGGATCGCCGCCCTGGTTGCTTCCTATTGCCTGGTGGTCATTCCGCTGCTGGCGGAGACGGGGATGACCGATCTGGTCGATCGCGTTCTCGTGGTGGACGCACCCGAGGCCGAACAAATCCGCCGGGTCATGGCGCGCGATCGAATCGGCGCGGAACAGGCCCGCCGCATCCTGGCGGCGCAGGCCCGCCGCGACCAGCGGCTGGCGCTGGCCGACGAGATTCTGGAAAATTCGGGGAACCTCGACGAACTGGATCGCCGGGTCGCCGCCCTGCACCGACATTACTCGATGCTGGGCGCTGCTCGAACTTCATGAGCCGGCCGCCGCTGGCCGCGTTCCCAATACCACCAGCACGGCAACCAGGTCCCCGCTTATCCACGGCTGGTCCACCAGTGATGATTCCGCCTGGCCGCGAGGTATCCCGTGTCCCAACCCATCTGCTACGAACAGCCGCTCAACGAACGCGTTCGCTCGCTGCTGCGGTTGGAGTTTCTATTCCATCAGGTGGATCACGCGCTCGCGGGGTACTCGACTTGGGACAGCCGCACGACGCTGCTGGGATTGTTCGACATCCTCGCCGTAACCGGACGCAATGAATTCAAGGGCGAACTGCTCAAGGAACTGGAGCGACATGCCGCCACCTTGAACCGCTTGCGGCAAAGTCCGGGAGTCGATTCGGACACGCTGTCGGCGGTTCTGACGGAAATCGGCGCGGTCATCGGCCGGATTCATCGCCTGGACAGCCTGGCGCTGGACGCGGTACGGCAAATCGATTTCCTCAGCGCCGTTCACAAGCGGAGCCAGGTACCCGGCGGCACCTGCCGATTCGACCTGCCGGCGCTTTATCACTGGCTACAGCAGGATTCCCTGGTCCGCGACGAACATTTGCAGGAATGGCTGGCGCCCTTTACTCCCCTGCGGGAGGCCGTGGCGTTGATCCTCCAGCTCATTCGCGAAAGCGCCATTCCCCAGCCGGAAATCGCGGTTCGGGGCTTCTTTCAGCGGGGACTCGATCCCGGCGCGCCGAATCAGTTGATCCGGGTGCTGCTGCCGCCTGGTGGAATCCTGTTCCCGGAAATCAGTGGGGGGCGGCACCGTTTTACCATCCGCTTTCTCGACCAACCGGACCCCAACCACCGGGCCACGCAAAGCAGGACCGATGTCGAATTCGAACTGGCCTGTTGCGTGATCTGATCCGAAAGAGAGCAAATATCAGGCCCCTGCCTGACTCCTGGCACCCACCAGGGCCGCGATGATCGGTTCGTCGGCGGCCGGGAAGGCGAAGTCCGCCATCGTCGCCGCCGTCGTCCACGCCAGCGGCTGCCCTTCCCGGCCGTGCGGTTCGCCGCGATAGGCCGTCACCCGCCACACGTCAAGCAGAACCGTTTTGTCGGGATAGGCGTGCCGTATCCACAACCAGGGTTCGGCGGCCTGCACCACAATGCCCAGTTCCTCATGCAGTTCGCGGATCAACGCCGCTTCCACCGGTTCGCCTTCCTCGACCTTGCCGCCGGGAAACTCCCACAGACCGCCCTGGTGCGCGCGATCGGGCCGGCGGGCGATCAATACCGCCCCGGCGGGATTGGTGACGATACCCACCGCCACGTGGATCGTGGCCGGATCCACGGCATTCACGTCCGGTATTCGGCGTTGATGCGCACGTAGTCGAAGGACAAATCGGTGGTCCAGATTCGTGCCACCGCTTCGCCCCGACCGAGTTCGACCCGGATGGCGATGTCGGGCCGGCGCATGACGTCCTGCCCCCGTTCCTCGGTGTAATCCGGGGCGCGACCGCCCTCGCGGACGATGCAGACCTCGTCGAGATGGATGGCCACCCGTTCCAGATCCAGATCCGCCAGCCCGGCCCGCCCCACCGCCGCCAGAATCCGTCCCCAGTTGGGATCCGCGGCGAAGAAAGCGGTCTTGACCAGCGGCGAATGGGCGATGGTGTAGGCCACCTGCCGGCATTCGGCCTCGTCCAGGCCGCCCTCGACCCGAATGGTGATGAACTTGGTGGCTCCCTCGCCGTCGCGGACGATGGCCTGGGCCAGTTCGACGCAAACCTCGCTCACCGCGGCGGCGAAACGGGCGAAATCCTCACCTTCCCCGGTCACGTTCGCGCCCGACCGACCGGTCGCCAGCAGCACGCAAGCGTCGTTGGTCGAGGTGTCGCCGTCCACGGTGATGGCGTTGAAGGATTCAGCGACCGCATCCGTCAGGGCCCGCCGCAGCAGGATCTCGTCCGCGACGACGTCGGTGGCGACGAAGGCCAGCATGGTCGCCATGTCCGGCCGAATCATGCCCGCACCCTTGGCGATACCAGTGACCGTTATCTCACGCCCATCGAGCGTCAACCGCCGCGATGCCCATTTCGGTCGAGTGTCGGTGGTCATGATGCCGCAAGCCGCTTCAGTCCAGCCATCGGCCCGCAACTCCGCCAGGGCTGCGGGCAACCCGACGAGCACCCGGAACAGCGGCAGAGGCTCGCCGATGACGCCGGTGGAAAACGGCAGCACCTCCTGGAGCCGGCAACCGGTCCGTTCCGCCAGCGCCCGGCAGGTCGCCTCGGCGTCCACCAGTCCTTGCCGGCCGGTACCGGCGTTGGCGTTGCCGGTATTGATCACCAGATAGCGGGGACTGGCGGTCGCCAGATGGGCGAGCGCCACGGTAATCGGCGCGGCGCGGAAGGCATTGCGAGTGAACACGGCGGCGGCCCGGGTGCCGGGCGCGGCTTCGATCACCACCAGATCGCGGCGGTCGGGATACTTGATGCCGGCACGGGTCGTACCCAAGCGGATGCCGGCGACAGCAAACGGTTCCATGCCCGCTTCCCCGCTCAGTTCAACTGGCCGTGACAATGCTTGTACTTCTTGCCCGAACCGCAGGGGCAGGGTTCGTTGCGGCCGACCTTGCGGCCTTCGCGCACGAACGGGGTCTGGGACGCCGTTTGATGGCGAATCTCGACGCCGGAACGATCTTCCTCCTCGGCCTCGCCCTCCGCCAGGGCCGATACTTCAGCGTGCTCGAAGCGCATGGCGACGGGCGACGGCCGGCGCGGCTCGGGGATCGGTTCCGGTTCGGTCTGGAACTGGGCCCGCGCCAGGAAGCCGATTGCTTCCTGGTGAATGCGTTGCACCAGCGCCTGAAACATCTCGAAGGCTTCGCGCTTGTACTCCTGCTTGGGATTTTTCTGAGCGTAGCCGCGCAGGTGAATCCCCTGGCGCAGATAGTCCATCGCCGCCAGATGCTCGCGCCAGTGGGCATCCAGCACCTGCAGCAGCACCGCCTTCTCGAACTGCCGCATCCAGGGCGCGCCGACCAGCGCTTCTTTTCGGGCGTAAGCCCGATCCAGCTCGCTCTGGATCCGCTCCCGCAACGGCTCCTCGTGCAGGTCGTGATCGGCATCCAGCCAGGCACGGACCGGCAGGGCAAGATCGAAGTCCTTCCGCAACGCCTCCTCCAGGCCAGCCACGTTCCACTGCTCTTCCAGGCTCTGCGGCGGGATGTACGGATCGATCACCTGCCTGAGCACCTCGGCGCGCATGTCCTTCAGCGTCTCCGACACGTCCTCGGCTTCCATCAACTCGTTGCGCCAGCGGTACATCACCTTGCGCTGGTCGTTGGCGACGTCGTCGAATTCCAGCAGGTTCTTGCGAATGTCGAAGTTGTGAGCCTCAACTTTACGCTGGGCGTTCTCGATGGCCTTGGTCACCC
Source organism: Candidatus Competibacter sp. (assembly GCA_031732855.1). Taxonomy (GTDB): domain Bacteria; phylum Pseudomonadota; class Gammaproteobacteria; order Competibacterales; family Competibacteraceae; genus JAVMKJ01. The sequence goes on along the minus strand of JAVMKJ010000160.1, from coordinate 1,099 downwards.
AGGGATGCTCGATGGCCTCCCCCTTCTGCATCCCCAGCTTCTGCATCAGCCCCGCCACCCGGTCGGAGGCGAAGATGCGGAGCAGATTGTCCTCCAGGGACAGGTAAAAACGGCTGGAACCAGGGTCGCCCTGCCGGCCGGAACGACCGCGCAACTGGTTGTCGATGCGCCGCGATTCGTGCCGTTCGGTGCCGACCACGTGCAAGCCGCCAGCGGCCACCACCTGCTCGTGCCGCTGCCACCACGCCTTCCGGACATCCTCGCGGACACCCTCATCGGCCTCCGGTTCCAGCGCCTTCAATTCGGCCTGCAGGTTGCCGCCGAGTACGATATCGGTGCCGCGGCCGGCCATGTTGGTGGCGATGGTCACCGTGCCCGGCCGACCGGCCTGGGCGATGATTTCCGCCTCCCGTTCGTGCTGTTTGGCGTTCAGTACCTGATGGGGAATCTTGTCCTTGTCGAGCAGATCGGACAGCAGTTCCGACACCTCGATGGAAGTGGTGCCGACCAGGGTTGGCTGGCCGCGCTGGCGGCAGTCGCGGATGTCGGCCAGCACCGCCTCGAACTTTTCCTGCGGGGTGAGGAACACCAGATCGCCGTTGTCCTTGCGGATCATCGGCAGATGAGTGGGCACCACGATCACCTCCAACCCGTAGATTTGCTGGAACTCGAAGGCTTCGGTATCGGCGGTGCCGGTCATTCCCGCCAGCTTCTGATACAGGCGGAAGTAATTCTGGAAGGTGATCGAGGCCAGGGTCTGGTTCTCGGCCTGGATCGGCACGCCTTCCTTGGCCTCGATGGCCTGGTGCAAGCCGTCCGACCAGCGCCGGCCCGGCATGGTCCGACCGGTGAATTCGTCGACGATGATGACTTCGCCTTGGCGCACGATGTACTCCACGTCCCTGTGGAACAGAGCGTGCGCCCGCAGACAGGCGTTCAGGTGATGGAACACGCCGAGGTTGGCGGCATCGTACAGGCTCTCGCCCCCATGCAGCAGCCCGGCTTCCAGCAACAGATCCTCGACCCGCTGGTGACCGTCCTCGGTCAGGTAGACCTGCTTGACCTTTTCATCCACCCAGTAGTCGCCCGGCCCCTCCTC
>JAVMKJ010000159.1:0-15215 GCA_031732855.1 Candidatus Competibacter sp. | reverse complement strand
CGATGCTCTGGCAATGGCTTCCTTGGTGGAAACTGGAGCGAAAAATGATCGCTAACAACGCGTGCAACGCGGGCTCGCCAAAGCGTCTCTTCGCTCTGTTTTGGCGAGCCGGCTAACGCGAAGGTCGTCGCGGACGCGAAGCGCTGGACTGACCAATTCCCGGTAGGTTTTATATGGACTGGGAAACCATGTCACTATCCGGCATGGCCGACGACGGTTTCATCGTCGGCCATGCCGAAATAGAGACTGCCGCGCTCGATCACTCCACCTTCACCGTCCCCATCGCGCCGCGGCCGAACTGCCAAGGCTTGTACATGTCTTCCACGAACACCGCCGGCTGCCGGTAGACGCCCGGCGTCACCGCCCGGACCAGATAAGCCAGGGTGAATTTCCGCGAGGCACCCGGTTCGATGTCCAGCGCCGCCGCGAAGCGATCGTCGCGGAATTCGGTGTGGAGCGTCTCGGTCAGCTCCGGCAGCCAGGCGATCTCGGTGGTCGAGGCGTTGTGGGCCAGCCGGGCGTTCTCGATCTCCAGGCCCGCCGGCAGCAGATCCACCACCAGCGCCTGTTGTTGCTCGCTCCCTTGCGCCTCGCCGGCAACCACCACCACCAGCAGGTCGTTCTGGCGGATCTGGGCCGGGTCCACGTCCTTGCCGGCACGGGTGTAGTAGCGGCGGCTGATGGTAAAGCCGTTTTGCGCCGGCGGCTGCGGCGCGACCGGCACGCCGCTCAGGTTCGAAACAGCCCAGACCGGTTCGGCGCCCTGATTGGTCGCGGTCGACCCCCTGGCCAGTTGTTCGGCCGTGGGCGACAGATAGAACGGATCGGCGGTGATCGCCTGTCCGTCCACCGCCAGCCGCATCCGACCGGCCTGTTTCAGCAGCGCCTGGGCCGCCAGCAACAGCCAGGCCTGTTCCTGGGTGCTGGCGTAGCGGCGCTGGTTGAACTCGGCGGCGACTTGCTCGGCCAACTGCGGCACCCGCTCCGGCAACAATCCCGCTTCGGCCAGCAGCGCCAGCAATGCCGCCCGGTCGCGCAGCGGCGTGCCGTAGTCGCGCACCGTCGCCCGGTTCGTCCGGTTCGAGGCGGCGGCGAACGCTTCCCCGGCCCGGCCCAGTTCGCCGTAACGGGCCAGCGCCGCCCCGAGTTGGGCCTGCGCCAGGGCGGTCGGCAGCTTTTGCAGATAATTATCGTGGAGATAGCGCAGATCGCCGATGGCCGCCTTCTGCTCCCGCGCCAGCACGTAGAGCGCGTAAGCCCGCCAACTCAGTTCCGCCTCGCCGAAAGCGTCGGTGCTCAACTGCTCCTGCAAGTATTTCAATCCGTGCTGGTAGGCCGACTCCGGCACCAGGTACCGCTCCTGTCGGGCGCGGACCAGAAAGTCCATGGCGTAGGCCGACAGCCAGTTCTCGACCTCGCTGTCGGGACTCCACAGCCCGAAGCCGCCGCCGGCGTCCTGCAGGGTCAGGAGGCGCTGGATGGCGTCCTGCACCCGCGCCCGCAGCCCGGCTTCGGTAGCGTTCTGGCCGGCCCAGATCTCGGCGACCTGATTGAAGTAGATCAACGGCAGGGCGCGGCTGACGGTCTGTTCCAGGCAGCCATAGGGATAGCGATCCAGTTGCGCCAGCAGTTCGGGGACGTTGAGATTGGGCCGGCTGCCGAAGCCGAGCCGGACCTGACCGGTGCCGGGCAGATAGTCGCCCAGCAACTCGTTGCCGATCCGCAGCGATTCGCCGGGGTTCAGCCGGCGGGCGGTGCGAGACGTGGCGATGGTCTGGGCTGGCCGCACGCCGATTTCCGATTCCCGCACCAGTTGGAAGCCGTTCGGTCCGTCCAGGTGCAGCCGGATTTGGCCCACCCCAGGCCGCAATCCACGCAGGGTGAAGCCGCGGCTCTCCTGATTCTGCCTGGCGGAATCGGCGACCGCGAACACGAACGCCGCCGGTTCGGCCACCGCCGCCGCGCCCTCGGCGCTCAAGCGGATGCGGTACTCGCCCGGCGGGGCGTTCAGGTTCTGCACGGTCACCGTGACCCGGCTCTCGTCCTCCGGCGCCAGGAAGCGCGGCAAGTAAACCCGCGCCACCAGCGGATCGCGCACCAGCGGCGCGGCCTCGGCCCGGCCGACCCGGTTGCGGTCCCAGGCCACCGCCATCAGCCGCAACTGGCCGTTGAAGTCCGGCAGCGCCAGCGGAATCTTCGCCTGGCCGCTGGCGTCCAGCGCCACCGGTCCGGAGAACAGCGCCAGGGTCTTCACCGTCCGCACCCCGGAACCGTCCAGTTGCCGGGTGTCGGCGTCGCCACCGACCTTGATCTGTCCGGGCCGGCCGCCGGCCTCGATCAGTTTGCCGTACAGGTCGAGCAGTTGCATGCCGAGCCGGCGCTTGCCGAGAAAATACTTGACCGGGTCCGGGGTCGCGAAGTCGGTCAGTTGCAGGACCCCTTCGTCGACGGCCGCCACGGTCACGTAAGCCGGCTGGCCGGGGTCGAGGCCGGTGACGGTCACGGGCAGTTCCACGGTCTGGCGCGGTTTCCACTCGGCCGGGGCGTTCAAGGCGACGTCGAGCGTGCGCGGCGCGGAGTCCAGCCCGACCCAGGCGACGCCGATGGCCCGGCCCGGTCCCCTCCGGGCGGCGCTGTCGGCCGGGCGGAAGGCGGTGGCGGTCACGTAGACGCCCGGTCCCCATTCCGCCGGAATCGGCAGATCCACCGTCGCTCCGTCCGCCGGGACGCCGACCGTCCGGCTCAGCCAGAGCCGGTCGCCGACCACGTTCAGCAGCACTTCGCCGGCGAACGGTGCCCGGAGAAAGATTCGGGCGGTTGCGCCGGCCGGATAGCGCGGCTGGTCCAGCGTGACCTTCATCTGATCGGGCGTATCGCCCTCGCTGGGGCTCTCGAACCAGCCGGCGGTGAAGCGCACGCTGGAAGCGACGCCGGTGGCGGGATCCAGCACGTCCAGCCGGTAATGCCCCCAGTCGGACGGCTTGTGGGTCACGACGGCAGGCTGCCCCGCGCCGAGATCGAGCGTCTGGCCGGTCACCGGCGCGCTGTCGCGGATCACCAGCTTGTAGTTCCAGCGACCGTCGTCGTGATACCAGTAGTACTGATATTCCTCGCGCACCAGGTCGGCGCGCAGCCCGTTTTTGGCCTGCGGCCGGCCGAGCGGATCCAGGGCGATCACGTCGAACGTCGCGTCCTGACCGGTGCGAACCCCGTCGTCGCCGAAGCGCGGCTTGATGCCGATGACGAAGGGTTGGGTGCGGTAGGGCAGGTTCAGACTGCGGGTCACCGGCCGGCCGCCGGGTTCGAACAGCGACACCCGCACCCGTGCCTGCAACGGCCGGGTGGTGTCCGGTACGTCGTTCAGGGTCACCTGGGCCTGCGCCTTGCCCTGGGCATCGGTGCCGGCCAGGGCCACGGGGAAGCGCTGGGCGGTCCAACTGTCCTGCGCCAGCCCGAAGCGGTAGCCGGGGAAGGTGGGGTAGGGGTCGGGATCCTCGCGCAGCACCACCTCGGCCTCGGCCTTGAGATTGGCCGCCGGCGCGCCGTACAGGAAGCGGCCGTTGATGTCGACCACCGCCGGTTCGCCCGGCTTCAGCACCGGGGCGGCGGAACTCAGTTCCAGTTTCAACCGTTGCGGGACGAAATCCTCGACCTGGAAACCGATCTGTCCGACCGGCTCGCCCTTGGGATCGGTGTAGGCCTTGACCGTCCAGGCGCCGGTGCGGGCGTTCGAGGGCAGCGGCAGTCGGACGTGATGGCCGCCCAGCGCCGGACTGGCCGGCCGCAGTTGCGCGGCTTCCACCTCGTCGGGACGGAACACCTTCAGGGTCAGCGGCGCGTCCGGCTGGGCGTAGCCCCGGCTGTCGCGAGCCAGGGCCATCAATTCGACCGTTTCGCCGGGCCGGTAGACGCCGCGCTCGGTGTACAGGAAGGCGTCCACCGCTCCGGGCGCGGCGCGACCCTCGACCCCGCGGTCGCTCAGATCGAAGGCCGGCTTGGTCAGATCGAGAAAATTGTAGTCGCCGCCGCCGAAGGCCATCAGCGCCGCCGGTTCGCGCCCGCCGCCGCCGCGCAGCAGGCCCGGATCGAAGCGGGCGTAGCCCTTGCCGTCGGTGGTAACCTTGCCCAGTTCGCCGTTGTTGCGGGCGTACAGCCGCAATTCCACGCCGGACCGCGGCTGGGCGGTGGCCAGCGAGCGCACGAACACGTGCAGGCCGTCGTTGCCGCGCATCGTGAACAGGCCGAGGTCGGAGACCACCAGCCATTGGGTGGCGCGATTGTCGTAACTGTCCGGATCCTCGGTGGTCGGTTCGGCGGTCACGATGTAGATGCCCGGCTGGGGGTCGCGCAGGATTTCGCCGATCGGCACGGCGGTGGTCACGTCCTGGTTGCGTTCGCCGCCGGCCAGGGTCAGGGTGCCTTCCCAGATCTGCTCGCCGGATCGGTTGGCGATGGTCTTGAGGTCGTAGCCGTCCAGCAGGTTGGTGATACGGCGGTTCTCGATCTCCCGGAGCAGGTTGCGGTCGTTGACGCGCAGCACCCGCAGTCGCGCCGCGTCCAGGTTGACGCTGGTCAGGGGGAGTTGTTGGCCGCTGGCTTTGGGCAGCACGTAGGTCGCGCCCCGGAATCCCAGGGTGGGTTTGCGATCCTCGACCTTGGCGGTGAAGTCCTGCGCGGCGCGGGTCTTCTCGCCCGTCGCCGAGGGGATGCCGGCCCGTGCCTTGACGGTGTAGCTCTGGCCGTGACGGACGCCCTCCACGCACAACATCTGTTCCCGAGCGCTGACCACCGCCTGGATGGCCGGCTGGATGACCAGGTAATCCTCGTAATGAATCTGCCGGCCCTTGGCGAGTTCGTCGGAGAACTTGAGGCAGATGTTCGGGGTAGCGCTGTCGGATTCGACCTGGACGCCCTTGATCTGGAAGGCGTTGGCGTCCGCCAGTTCCTGATGGCGCTTGGCCACGCGGGGGTTGTCCTCCAGTTCCAGCCCTTCGCGGAACGCGGCGATGGCCTTTTTCGGTTCCTTGTCGCGGTCGTACAGTTCGCCCAGCCGAAACAGGGCGCGGGCGCGTTCGAAGGGAGCGCGGGCCGCTTGCGAGGCGTTCCAGGCGGCCTGGCGGGATCGATCCCTGGACCGTTGCCGAGCCTCGCTGTCATCGTCCTTGGCCTGCTGATCGGCCCGGGCCTGCCAGATCTGGCTCAGCGCCAACCAGGTTGCGGTCTGATCGGCGCCGGCGGCGATGGCGGTTTCGTAAGCGGCGATGGCGGCGGTCCAGTTCTTCTGCCGCGCCTGCTGTTCGGCCTGCTGCAACAACGCGGCGGCCGGCTGGCCGGCGGCGTCGCGGCCCTCGCGGATCGATTGCAGGTACTGGGCCGCCGGCACGGCGAGTTGCACATCGTCGAACGCGCGGGCGCCGAAAGACAGCAGCAGCGCCAGCAAGGGCGGCAGCAGGTACAATAGACGACGCATTGCAAACTCCTTGAGACTTTGAAGGGTGAGAGGCGCGGGCTTGCCGTTATCCGAAGCGCCGCCATCGCGCTACCATTAGAGGATAGCCGGCCGCCGGGCGACCGGCCCGCGGCGGGGGCGGGTATTTCGGCCATGGCGAAAACCGCCGCGTTATGAAAGAATAATATGAACAATTCATTGCAACATCTCTCATTGTGACATATCGGTTCTCAACGTGATCGATTCGGAGGGTTATCGGCCAAACGTCGGCATCATCCTGTGTAACGCGGAAGGACGGCTATTTTGGGGAAAGCGGATCGGGCAGCGCTCCTGGCAGTTTCCCCAGGGTGGCATTCAGCGGGATGAGTCGCCCGAGCAGGCCATGTTTCGCGAGCTGGCCGAAGAAATCGGCTTGCGGCCGGAACATGTCCGGGTGATCGGCTGCACCAATGGCTGGCTGCGCTATCGCCTGCCCAAGCGGTTGGTGCGGCATGGCGGCGGCCGGCAGTGCATCGGGCAGAAACAGATCTGGTTCCTGTTGTTGATGCTGGGCGGCGAGGACGAGGTGCGACTGGATTTGTCCGAGCGCCCGGAATTCGATCACTGGCAATGGGTGGATTACTGGTATCCCCTGCGCGCGGTGGTCCCGTTCAAACGATACGTCTACTGGCGGGCCCTGCACGAACTCGCCCCGCTCCTGTTTTCCGGATTCCAGACCCAGGGACGGCCCGCGGTCTCGGACGAAACCGAGAACCTGTTCGCCGGTCCGCGCGAGCACGCGGATCGATCCCGGCGGGAACCGGCCCGATCGATATGTCCGGGAATCGCCGTGGTCGCCCGCCGGTCGGAACCGGATCGCCCGTCCGCGGCGATCTCGCAAGCGACCGTCGCGATCAAGCAGACCATCCTCTTGCCGCTGCGGCGAGTGGAAACCAGCCATCACCCCGTGATCACCCGCATGGTCGTTTCGGCGCGGCGCGCGAGCGTGCTGGAATCGAACTCCACCGCCCCCCCGCTGGAGCCATCGATCGCCATGGCATCCCTGGAGGAGGTCCGGTCGCCGCGGCCGGTCGCGCCGGATCCGCACCGCGTGTCCCGGCGCTGAATATTCCCGCTTCGTTGCCTGTTGCCTGTTGAGGACGGTTCCATGCTGGATACCCTTCGGCGTATCGTGCAGGACATCAACGCTACCCGCGACCTGGGCGAAGCCCTCAATCTCATCGTGGCCCAGGTCAAGGCCGCCATTCCCACCGACGTCTGCTCGGTCTACATGACCGACCACCATCGTGGCGAGCATGTGTTGATGGCCACCGATGGCTTGCGTCCGGGCGCGGTCGGCAAGGTGCGGCTCAAACTGGGGCAGGGGCTCATCGGTCTGGCCGCCAGCCGGGCCGAACCGGTCAACGTCGACAATGCGCCCGCCCATCCCGCCTTCCGCTACATCGCCGCCACTGGCGAAGCGCCGTTCCATGGCTTCATCGGCGTGCCGATCATCCGCCGGCGCAAGGTGCTGGGCGTTCTGGTGGCGCAGCAGCGCGAGCAGCGCAGGTACACCGCCGACGAGGAATCCTTCCTGGTGACGCTGGCCGCGCAACTGGCCGGCTGCATCACCCAGGCGGAAATCCGCCAGTCGCTGGAGCGGCTCGACGATAACGTGCTGTCGGGTATCCTGTTCCTGGAAGGCGTGGCCAGCGCCCGCGGTCTGGCGATCGGCGAGGCCGTGGTGGTGTTTCCCGCCGCCGCCCTGGATCGGGTGCCGGACAAGGATATCGATGATCCCGTCGCCGAGGCTGCGCGCTTCCGGCAGGCGGTGGCGACGGAACTGGCCGAGCTGCAGCGGCTCGGCGAGCGGATGCGGCTGCTGCTGTCGGCCGGCGACCGGGCGCTGTTCGACGCCTACGCCCTGCTGCTCAGCAGCGACAGCCTGGTCGAAGGCACCCTGGAGCGGATCCATGCCGGCAACTGGGCGCCGGGCGCGCTGCGCGCCACCGTGCTCGAGTACGCCAACATCTTCGCCGAGATGGACGATCCCTACCTGCGGGAACGGGCCGCCGACATCCTCGATCTCGGCCAGCGCCTGCTGGATCGCCTGCAGGAGGAGCAGGCGATCAACCGCCATTACCCGGACCACACCATCCTGATGGGCGACGAAATCAGCGTTTCGCAACTGCTGGACGTGCCGATCGAGAAGCTCAAGGGACTGGTATCGGTGCGCGGCACCGACACTTCGCACGTCGCGCTGCTGGCGCGCGGGCTGGGAATCCCGGCGGTGTTCGGGGTCAGCAACCTGCCGCCGGGCCGGCTGAACGGCCGCGAGGTGGTGGTGGACGGCTATACGGTGCGGGTCTGCATCCAGCCCAGTCCGGCGCTGCGGCAGGAATATCTGAAACTGATCGCCGAGGAGGCCGAACTGTCCCGCGGCCTGCAACACTTGCGCGATCTGCCGGCGGAGACCCCCGACGGTCACCGGCTGGAGCTGCACGCCAACTCCGGGCTGTTCGCCGATATCACCGCCGCCCGCGACAGCGGAGTACAGGGTGTGGGGCTGTATCGCTCGGAGCTGCATTTCTTTCTGCGCGACCGCTTTCCGGGCGAGGAGGAGCAGGCCACCCTCTATGCACGGGTGCTGCGGATCATGGACCCGCGCCCGGTGGTGCTGCGTACCCTGGACATCGGCGGCGACAAGCCCCTGCCGTATTTTCCGATCCGCGAGCAGAACCCGTATCTTGGCTGGCGCGGCATCCGCATCAGCCTGGATCAGCCCGACCTGTTCAAGACCCAGTTGCGGGCGATGCTGCGGGCCGGTACCGTGCATTCGAATCTGTCGATCCTGTTCCCGATGATCAGTACGGTCGGCGAGTTGAGCGAGGCGCTCGAATTGTTGCGCCAGGCCAGGGTGGAACTGGAGGAGGACGGCGTATCGGTCGGCATCCCGCGGGTGGGGATCATGGTGGAGGTGCCTTCGGCGGTCTATCAGATCGACAAGCTGATCCGTCTGGTCGATTTCGCGTCGATCGGCAGCAACGATCTAACCCAGTATCTGCTGGCGGTGGACCGCAACAACGACCGGGTGGCCAAGCTGTACGATTCCCTGCATCCGGTGGTGCTGGCGGCGATTCGCCACGTGGTCGAGCAGGTCCGGGCCGCCGGCCGGCCCATCAGCGTCTGCGGCGAGATGGCGGGCGATCCGGCGGGCGCGCTGCTGCTGATGGCGATGGGAGTCGACAGTCTCAGCATGAATCTGGGCAGCCTGCTCAAGATCAAGTGGCTGATCCGCAGCATTCCCTATGGCGAGGCACAGGCGCTGCTGGCCGAGGTGGCGGACTTCGACAGCGCCGCCGCCATCCGCGATCGCGTCGACGCGTTCCTGGAGCAGCATGGCCTGAGCGGACTGCTGCGGGTGGGGAAGTAGGGATACCGGGTAGTGGGTAGTGTTCCCAACATGGATATGGATAGCAATAAAGCAGCGGGGTGCCCGGTTAGGCCAGACCGGGATTGAGAGGCGTTTTTGTACGGCCTCGAAAAAAAGCCCTCACCCCCAACCCCTCTCCCGGAGGGAGAGGGGAGTTTTGGTACGGGTTCTGAGGAGTTTGTTTCGTGGCATGGTGTTTCGCCTTTCGTGGATGCGCCCGGCGGGCCGGCCCGCGTCGCCTCGAAGGGGTCGGACCCGCCGGTTCCGTTCGGTGGCGTGGGTTCAGTGCGCCAGTTGGACCAGGACCTCATCGCGCCCGAGCGAGAGCACGACGCCCTCGCTGGTGCCGGTCAGGTGCATGATCACGCCCGCCTGGTTCCGCATCCACAGTTCCGCCTTGCCCGACGTGGCGAATCCGGCCTGCCCCGTTCCCTCCGAATCCGGACGATGAGGTCATGGGTTCGTGCTGGCGGTAGCAACAAAACCCGGCGGCTTTTTCTGCCACGGATAGCCCTTGGCCGCCATGTCGTACCCCACGGCGAAGAGTTTGCGCATGAACTCGGTGTCGAAATCTTCGGTGTGCGGCGCGTTGAAACTGTCCGGGATAAATGCCAGGTTGAAATCGACGCCGTCGCGTTGGGCGGTCAGATAAATCCGGTAAAGGTCACCGATGCCCTGGGTATGGATCAGCGATGAAATCGCCCGCCCGGCGATGGTCATGGTGCTCCGTTCCACCTGCGCCCATTCGGGATCCAGCCGGCTGTTGCGGATCACATACACCCGCCGCTCGCGCTGCTGGAGTCCAAGCTGGCGCGTCTTGTCCCGGAGGTCGAGTGAAGGTGGATAGACGAACACCTGTGCCGTGGCGCCGCCGTCCACATGCATCTCCTGATACGGCTGACCGCTCACCTCAACATCGATCATGGTCGGTGGAAATGCGCCCGGAATCGCGGCGGAGGTCACCATCAGGGTTCGGAACAGCTCCAGTGCCCTGGGATCGCGGCTGGCCGCGATTTTGGTCAGGTTCCAGATGATGCCCCGGCGCGCATCGAGGTCGGTGGTTCCCACCAGGAGCAAGCGCCCCTTGGCGTATTCGGCGGCGATCACATCCAGCAGCGCCTGATCCACATACTTTGCGACCAGTTTCGACAAAGGATGATTGTCGGCCATGGCATCACTGGTCAGTGCGGCCAGCAGGCTGCGCGACTCCAGAATGTCCTTGGCGGAAATGGTGGTGTAAACCTCCTTTAGCTTGGCGTCATAGGCCGGCCCTGCAAAGGCGAACGGCGCGGTCAGTGCCCCGGTGCTGACGCCGGTCACCAGTTTGAAGGTCGGCCGGGTGCCGGCGGCGGTCCAGCCGTTCAGCAGCCCGGCGCCGAAAGCGCCGTTGTCGCCGCCGCCGGAAATGGCGAGAAAGATCGCCGGGGGGAGTGGCCCCGAGTGGCCGTTGGCCGCTAGGTAGGCTTGCTCGCGCCGGATGGATTCGATGCCTTCGCGTTGCATCTCGGCGAGATCATCGGGGCTGCCGATGCGGTACCGGACCTTTTCCAAACCCGGAATTTGCGCCTGGTTCTGTAGTTTTTCGGGCACCGCCGGTTGGCGCGTTGGCGTGGCGCAGCCGGGCGTGAGTAACGGGACGATCAGACCGATCAGGAGGGTCATCGTCATGCGGGGGTTCGTTGCTATCGATTTCATAAGTACCTTCTGCTGTTTCAGGATTGCAGCACATCAGCCTCTTAGAAGCTGTCTAAAAACTGAATATTATTAAATCAATAACTTATATGTGGGAGCGGCCTTGGCCGCGATGGCTGACCCTCATATCGCGGCCAAGGCCGCTCCCACAATCAACAAATTAGTTTTTAGACAGCCTCTTAAAGTGGGAGACCGCAAGCAAGAGGTCGTTGTACGCTGGGTGGCACTGATCCCGACGCCTAACCCGATCCTGTCCGGCCCACTCGTACCCCGGATTGTCCAGTAAAGGGTGCGTTTGCACAAACGGATAAAAGCCCTCGCAGGGTTTTCGTAAGCGTGAGTTTTCAGGCTAGTTGATATCGAGCCGTGACTTCCCATGTATAGAGGCGTTCTTGTACGGCCTCTGGTCAGCTAAGTCGTTGAAAAAACCCCCTCACCCCCAACCCCTCTCCCGGAGGGAGAGGGGGTTATTGTACAGGTTCTTAGTCCGTTCTCCGGGGCGTATTTTCGGGAACGGTCGGACCCACCAAAGCGAGCATTTTCTCGTCCGAGAGATCGTATTCGCCATGCGGATTGATATGTTGTCAAGTCATGACCGAGCCGTTGCGGAGCGCGTTGATTGATTCAGCCTTCCGTTCCTCGCCGTCCCGAGCGTCGAGTTCGCGGGCGAGTAGAGGTAGTTCCAACAACAAACGAGCGGGTTATCGAGCGGTCGAGGCGTTCGCGCCTTGTCGGCGGGTCGACATCGGAGAACGGCCCGTCATCCGCTCAAAGCGAGGCAACGATTGCTGCTATCATCGCGCTTGCCCGTCTGATCCAGGAGAGTCTTCACGATGCAGCGTTTCCGTGGAAGTCCCGCCCTGTCGCCGTTTCGTCTGGAGAAGCTGCTGGCCGCGCTGCGGCGGCGGGTTCCGGCCGTGACCGACGCTTACGCCGAGTTCGTGCATTTCGTGGACGGTTCGCTGACCGCGCACGACCGCGAAGTGCTGGACCGGCTGCTGCGCTACGGTCCCACCGCGACGCCGCGCCATCTCGCCGACGAACCAACCTTCCTGGTCGTTCCCCGTCCCGGCACCATTTCGCCCTGGTCCTCCAAGGCCACCGACATCGCCCGCAACTGCGGTCTCCAGCACGTCCGTCGCATCGAGCGCGGCGTGGCGTATTGCCTGGAATTCGAACGACCCCCGACCGCCGACGAGTCGACTGCGTTGAAGCCTTTGCTGCACGACCGGATGATCGAGGCGGTGCTGGGGCCGGACGACGATCCCGCCGTGCTGTTCGCCCAAGCCGAACCGGCGCCGCTGGCGACGGTGGACGTACTCGGTGGCGGGCGGGAAGCCTTGACGGTCGCCAACCGCGAATTGGGGCTGGCGTTGTCGGAAGACGAGATCGATTACCTGCTGGACAGCTTCATCCGGTTGGAGCGCAACCCGACCGACGTGGAACTGATGATGTTCGCCCAGGCCAATTCCGAGCACTGCCGGCACAAGATCTTCAACGCTGGCTGGATCGTCGACGGCGTCCGCCAGGACCGCTCGCTGTTCGCCATGATCCGCCACACCCACGAACGCCATCCCGACGACGTGCTGTCGGCTTACAGCGACAACGCGGCGGTGATGGCCGGCTTTCCCGCCGGGCGATTCTTCCCCGATCCCGCCGACGGCCAATATCGCTACCACCCGGAGGACGTTCACATCCTGATGAAGGTGGAGACCCATAACCACCCGACCGCGATTGCGCCGTTCCCCGGCGCGGCCACCGGCTCCGGCGGCGAAATCCGCGACGAAGGCGCCACCGGGCGCGGCGCCAAGCCCAAGGCCGGCCTGTGCGGCTTCTCGGTCTCGCACTTGCGGATTCCCGATTTCATCCAGCCGTGGGAAGGCGACTACGGCAAACCGGGCCGCATCGTCTCGGCGCTGGACATCATGCTGGAAGGCCCCATCGGCGCGGCGGCCTTCAACAACGAGTTCGGCCGCCCCAATCTGGCCGGCTACTTTCGCGCCTTCGAGCTGGACGGTCCCGACGGCCAGCGGCGCGGCTACCACAAGCCGATCATGATCGCCGGCGGGCTGGGCAACATCCGCGAACCGCACGTTCGCAAGGCCGAACTGCCACCGGGAGCCGCGATTGTGGTTCTAGGCGGGCCGGCGATGCTGATCGGGCTGGGCGGCGGCGCGGCGTCCAGCATGGCGGCCGGCAGCTCGCACGAGGACCTCGACTTCGCCTCGGTGCAGCGCGGCAACCCGGAAATCCAGCGCCGCGCCCAGGAAGTGATCGACCGCTGCGTGGCGCTGGGCGAGGGCAACCCCATTCTCTCGGTGCACGACGTGGGCGCGGGTGGTCTGTCCAACGCCGTGCCGGAAATCGTGCACGGCGCCGATCGGGGTGGCTGCTTCGAGTTGCGCGAAGTCCCGAACGACGATCCGGGCATGTCGCCGATGCAGATCTGGTGTAACGAGGCGCAGGAGCGCTACGTGCTGGCCATCGCCGCCGAGGGTTTGGAGACGTTCGAGGCGTTGTGCGAGCGCGAGCGTTGCCCTTACGCGGTGGTCGGCGTCGCCACCGGAGAGCCGGAGCTGGTCGTGAGCGACCGGCGGTTCGATAACCGGCCGGTGGATTTGCCGATGAGCGTGTTGTTCGGCAAACCGCCGAAGATGGTGCGCGACGTGATGCGAGTCAGCATTCGCCCCCTCCCCCCAACCCCCTCCCGCGATGGGGAGGGGGAGTCTAACGGCAACAGCCTCGCAAAAACTCCCTCCCCCCTTGCGGGGGAGGGTTGGGGTGGGGGGGTATCTCTCGCCGACGCCGTGGCGCGAGTGCTGCGTTTCCCGGCGGTGGCCGACAAGAGCTTTCTGATCACCATCGGCGACCGTACCGTGACCGGGCTGGTCTGTCGCGACCAGATGGTCGGGCCGTGGCAGGTGCCGGTCAGCGATGTCGCGGTCACCGCCACCAGCTTCGACGTGCATACCGGCGAGGCGATGGCGATGGGCGAGCGGGCGCCGCTGGCGCTGCTGGACGCGCCGGCCTCCGGGCGGATGGCGGTCGGCGAGGCGATCACCAACATCGCCGCCGCTCGCATCGAGAAACTGGGCGACGTGAAACTGTCGGCCAACTGGATGGCGGCGGCCGGCCATCCCGGCGAGGACGCCCGGCTGTTCGACACGGTGCGGGCGGTGGGGATGGAACTGTGCCCCGCGCTGGGCATCGCCATTCCGGTCGGCAAGGATTCGCTGTCGATGAAGACGGTCTGGGAGGAGGGCGGCGAGCGCAAGAGCGTGGTGGCGCCGCTGTCGCTGATCGTGTCCGCCTTCGCGCCGGTTTGGGACGTGCGGCGGACCCTGACGCCGCAAGTGCGCGTCGACCGGGGCGATACCGACCTGATCCTGGTCGATCTTGGCCGGGGCAAGAACCGGTTGGGCGGTTCGGCCTTGGCGCAGGTTTACAACCGGTTGGGCGATGCGGTTCCCGATGCGGATTCGCCAGACGATTTGAAGGCCTTCTTCGCCGTCATTCAGGATTTGAACGCCGCTGGCCGGTTGCTGGCCTACCACGACCGGTCCGATGGCGGCCTGCTCGCGGTGTTGGCCGAGATGATGTTCGCCGGCGGTTGCGGGCTGACGGTGTTGCTGGACGATCTGGACGACAGTCCGCTGCCGGCGCTGTTCGCCGAGGAGCTGGGGGCGGTGATTCAGGTGCGCGCAACGGATCGTCGGGCGGTGCTGGCGCGACTGGCCGCCGCCGGACTGGGCGATTGCAGCCACGTCCTCGGCGCGCCGAACGACGGGGATCAACTGATTTTGCGCCATGCCGGCGAAACCGTGTTCGCCGCCAGCCGGGTCGAGTTGCGGCGGCTGTGGTCGGAAACCAGCTATCGGATGCAGGCGTTGCGCGATCATCCGGATTGCGCCCGCGAGGCGTTCGAGGCGGCCTGCGATCCGGTCGATCCGGGTTTGAACGTCCGACTGAGCTTCGATCCCGCCGAGGATGTGGCTGCGCCGTTCATCGTCAACGGCACACGGCCAAGGGTCGCCATCCTGCGCGAACAGGGCGTCAACGGCCAGGTGGAAATGGCGGCGGCGTTCGACCGGGCCGGCTTCGCGGCGGTGGACGTGCACATGAGCGACCTCATCGCCGGGCGCGTCACGCTGGCCGATTTTCACGGTCTCGCCGCCTGCGGCGGCTTTTCCTACGGCGACGTGCTGGGGGCCGGGGAGGGCTGGGCCAAATCCATTCTGTTCAATGCCCGCGCCCGCGACGAATTTTCCGCGTTCTTCGCCCGCCCGGACAGCTTCGGGCTGGGAATCTGCAACGGTTGTCAGATGTTGTCGAACCTGCACGAACTGATCGCGGGGACGGAACTCTGGCCGCGCTTCGTGCGCAACCGGGTGGAGCAGTTCGAGGCGCGGCTGAGCCTGGTCGAGGTGCTGCCGTCGCCGTCGCTGTTTCTGCGCGGCATGGAAGGTTCGCGGTTGCCGATTGCGGTGGCGCACGGCGAGGGCCGGGCCGAGTTTCGCGATGACAGCGGACCGGGCGCGGCGCTGGCGGCCGGACTGGTGGCGCTGCGTTTCGTGGACCACTTCGGGCGGCCGGCGGAAACCTATCCGGCCAATCCCAACGGCTCGCCGGCCGGCATCACCGGGCTGACCAGCCGCGACGGTC
>JAVMKJ010000158.1:0-2960 GCA_031732855.1 Candidatus Competibacter sp. | reverse complement strand
CCTAGCTGTCTTATCAAGTCACCTCGGCCGCGTCGCCATGGATGCGCCGGCGAGGTCTCTTGCCGAGGTTGGCCTGAGCAGTATCCATGCCAAAAATAATAAACTTATATAAATCAATTGATTGGCAAATATCGCCAGCGGGGTGAAGGGTACTTTCATTCACAGCGGGCACCGTCGCGGGGCAGGGTGGGCGACCATTGCCCCACGAAAGGGCGTTTTGCGGCTATCCGCCCGAGAGCCTGAAGCCCCTTTTTGGGTGGGGCCATTCTTCCATCGTTCGGTTAACCATTGCGGTTATTCATGTTTTATACTACACTGACGTATATCAGTGTTAAGTTGATTTTTCCATGAGAACGGCGATGGAATCACCATGGCGGCTGGACGAG
This sequence comes from Candidatus Competibacter sp., assembly GCA_031732855.1. Classification (GTDB taxonomy): domain Bacteria; phylum Pseudomonadota; class Gammaproteobacteria; order Competibacterales; family Competibacteraceae; genus JAVMKJ01. The sequence goes on along the minus strand of JAVMKJ010000158.1, from coordinate 2,574 downwards.
TTGGTGCGGCGCAGCCAGCGCTTGCTGGCGTTGTTGCCGGGCGGCGAGGGCGACTCGCGGCGAGTGCGCTGGCGGCCCAACGAGCGGCTGGTGCGCTACTACACCACGCTGGGGCTGCTGGACCGGCCGGCGGAGCTGCGCGGGCGGACGGCGTACTACCGCGACCGCCATCTGTTGCAGTTGCTGGCGATCAAGGCCTTGCAGGCGCGGGGCCAGAGCCTGCAAGCGGTGCAGGCGCGGTTGGCGGGGCAGTCGAACGCGGCGCTGGCGACGCTGATCGGCCTGCCGCCGGATTGGGTGGAGCGGCTGGACGCCGGAGAGCGGCGAACGATCGAGACAACGCCGCCGCCGAGCCAGGTGGCGGAACCGGCGCCGGGCGGCGCGCGGTTCTGGGAGCGTTCTCCCGGTCCCGCTGCTCCATCCATTCCCTCCGCGGCGGGCGCGCCGGCCTTGCCGGTGGAGGAATGCCTGGTGGTGAGGCTGGCGCCCGGCGTCCGGTTGTTGATCGATCGCCGCCGGTATCCCGAACTCGATGCGAACTCGTTGCGGGACGCGGCGCGGGCCTTGCGCGCCTGCCTGCGTGCCGCTCGACCTCCGGAGGAGAACGATGATGACGACGATGCTTGATGCCATGACGATCCTGGACGAGGCGCCAGTCTGGCGCGAATCAGACGCCGGGGAAGCCGGTTTCGGCAGTCTGGACACGGTTCGCGGCGGCCTGCCGCTGCAACGGCTGGCGGTGAGCGGGCGGATCACCGGGCTGGTCTACCGGCTGGCGGTGACGCAGACCTTCGTCAACGCCCACGCCGAGCCGCTGGAGGCCACCTACATTTTCCCGCTCCCGGCGCGGGCCGGCGTCACCCGGTTCCGGCTGCGGGTCGGCGAGCGGGTGATCGAGGGCGTGCTGAAGGAGCGCGGCGCGGCGCGGGAAGAGTACGACCGGGCCATCCAGCGGGGCCACCGGGCGGCCATCGCCGAGGAGGAACGGCCCGAGGTGTTCACGATGCGGGCGGGCAACATTCCGCCGGGCGAGGCGGTGACGGTGGAACTGGAACTGGCCGGCCCGCTGGCGGTGACCGACGGCGAGGCGACGTTCCGTTTCCCGCTGGTGGTGGCGCCGCGCTACATCCCCGGCGTCCCCCTGGACGGTCCCGGCGTCGGGCTGGGGACGGCGCCGGACACCGACGCGGTACCCGACGCCAGCCGCATTACCCCACCGGTGTTGCTGCCGGGGCAGCCCAACCCGGTGCATCTGGAATTCCGCCTCGAACTCGATCCCGCCGGGCTGCCGCCGAGCGACCTGCGCGCCAGCCTGCACGCCCTCCGGTTGGGCCAAACCGTGGAGGGGTTGCGGGTCGTCGAACTCACCCCCGGCGCCGAACGGCTGGACCGGGATATCATCCTGCGATTCCGGGTCGGCGAGGAAACGATTCGCGGCGGCATCAGCGTCCACCGGGACCCGGACGGGGAGGTCACCGCGCTGCTGACCGTGGCGCCGCCCGCGACGCTGCCGGCGACCTTCCGCCCGCGCGACGTGGTGGTGGTGCTCGACCGCTCCGGATCGATGGGCGGCTGGAAGATGGCGGCGGCGCGGCGAGCGGCGGCGCGGCTGATCGACACCCTGACCGAGCGGGACCGCTTCGGGCTGATCCTGTTCGACGACCGGCTGGAGGAACCCGCGCCCAGCGCCGGACGGCTGGTCCCCGCCACCGACCGCGCCCGCTTCCGGGCGGTGGAGTTCCTGGCCCGGGTCGAAGCCCGCGGCGGCACCGAGATCGCGCCCGCCCTGACCCGCGCCCTGGGGTATTTCCCCAGGCCGGCCGAACCGGATCGGGAGCGGATTCTGTTGTTCGTCACCGACGGCCAAGTCGGCAACGAGGATCAACTGCTGCGTCAGGTCCACCAGCAGGCGCGGGATTGCCGGATCTTCACCGTCGGCATCGACCGGGCGGTCAATGCGTCGCTGCTGGAACGGCTGGCCGGGTACGGCGGCGGCCATTGCGCGCTGGTGGAATCGGAAGACCGGCTCGATGAGGTGCTGCGGGCGGTGCACCGCCGGCTTGGCGCGCCGCTGCTGACCGATCTGCGGCTGGAGCCGACGCTGGACGACCTGGCGCCCGACGCCACCGATCTGTTCCCCGGCGTGCCCCTGCGCCTGGGCGGACGGTGGTCCGGCCCCGCGCCGACCCGGTTCACCGTGACGGGACGTACTCCCGAGGGCGCCGTCTTCCAGCAGACGCTCGTCCCGGTCGAGACCCCGGACAGCGCGGCGCGGACGATCTGGGCGCGGGCGCGGGTGCTCGATCTGGAGCACCGCTTTGCCGCCGGCGCCGGCCATGACGCCGGGCTGGCGGAGGCGATCGCCGCGTTCTCGCTGAAATATGGGGTGCTGTGCCGCTTTACCGCCTTCGTCGCGGTGGACCGGTCGGAGGTGGTCAACTCCGGCGGCGAGGTGCATCAGGTCGTCCAGGCGGTGGAATTGCCAGCCGAATGGGCGATGCCGGTGCTCGCCTGCGCGCCGCCGCCGATGGCGCCGATGGTCGCGTCGATGGGGATGACGAGCCGTCTGTTTTC
>JAVMKJ010000157.1:0-15230 GCA_031732855.1 Candidatus Competibacter sp. | reverse complement strand
CCCTTCGTGTCCCGCCCGTTGTGACGCGTCGATACGACCTGAATCCCACGGACCGATCCACCCCATCCCGATTATGATCGAACGTTGTTGAGGAGCCGACGATGAGCAGCATCATTCCCCCCGAACTGCACTATACCGAGACCCACGAGTGGGTCCGTGCCCAGGACGACGGCATCGTCACCGTGGGCATCACCGACCATGCCCAGCACCTCTTGGGCGACCTGGTGTTCGTGGAAATCCCTGAAGTAGGCCGCGTCGTGATCGCCGCCGAAAGTTGCGCGGTGGTCGAGTCGGTCAAGGCCGCCTCGGACGTGTACAGCCCGCTGGACGGCGTCATCGTCGAGGTGAACGAGGCGCTGGCCGACAGTCCCGAATTGATCAACCAGGATCCCTACGGAGAGGGCTGGATCTTCCGGATCAAGACCAGCGCGACGCCCGATGGCCTGCTGGACGCCACTGCCTACGAGGCGATCGCCATCGCCGACGACGAGGACGAGGATACCATCGGTTCGCTGACCGATCGCCGCTTGGTCGAGTAACCGGAGACGATCCGGTCATGCCGTTCATTCCCCATACCCCGGACGACGTTCGGACGATGCTGGATGCCATTGGCGCTCCCTCGCTCGACGCGCTGTTCGACGAAGTCCCGCCGGCCTTGCGCGTCGGGGAGTTGTCCGCCCTGCCGGAAGCCTTGAACGAAGCGCGGATCTCCCGGCTGATGGCCGCGCGGGCGGCGGATTATCCGCAACCCTCGTGCTTTCTGGGCGCCGGCGCCTACGAGCACCATATCCCGGCGGCCGTCTGGGAGATCGCCGGGCGGGGCGAGTTCTACAGCGCCTACACCCCCTATCAGCCGGAAGCCAGCCAAGGCACGCTGCAGGTGCTCTACGAGTACCAGAGCATGATGGCCGGCCTGACCGCCATGGACGTGTCCAACGCTTCGCTGTACGACGGCGCCTCGGCGCTGGCGGAAGCGATCCTGATGGCGGTGCGCGCCAACCGAAAATCCAAATCCAGACGGATTCTGGTGCCGCGCACGCTGCATCCGCTGTATCGGCGCACCGTCCATGCCATCGTTCGCAATCAGGGCATCGAGTTGGTGGAGTTGCCCTACGATTCGACTGGCGGCCATACCCCAGTCGAGGGACTGGTTTTGTATGCCGGACAAGACTTCGCCGCGCTGGTGATTCCACAACCCAACTTCTTCGGGGTGCTGGAGGACGCGGGTGTTCTGACCGACTGGGCGCATCGCAATCAAATGCTGGCGGTCGCGGTGGTCAACCCCACGGCGCTGGCGGTGCTCGAACCGCCGGGCGACTGGGGCGAAACCGGCGCCGACATCGCCTGCGGCGACGGCCAGCCCCTGGGGGCACCGCTGTCCTCGGGCGGGCCGTATTTCGGTTTCCTGTGCTGCCGCCAGGCACTGGTGCGACAAATGCCGGGCCGGCTGGTCGGCCGCACTCTGGATCTGGACGGCAAGCCCGGCTTCACCTTGACGCTCCAGGCCCGCGAGCAGCACATCCGCCGTTCCAAGGCCACGTCCAATATCTGCACCAATCAGGGATTGATGGTGACCGCCGCCACCCTGTATCTGTCCCTGCTGGGGCCGCGCGGACTGGAGCAGGTCGCCGCCGCCTGCCACGCCAATACCCGATCGCTGGTGGAGCGGCTGACGGGGGTTCCGGGCGTGAGCCGGGCGTTCGACCGGCCGGTGTTCCATGAGGCGGTACTCCGGTTGCCGCGACCGGCGCGGGAGGTGCTGGACGGCCTGCTGGCACGCGGCGTTCTCGGCGGTTTCGATCCAAGCGCCGAGTATCCCGAATTGGGGAACTCGCTACTGGTCTGCGCCACCGAAACCAAGGAGGATGCCGACTTGCGGCAATACGCGGTGGCGCTGGCGGAGACGCTGGCCTAGCGTGCTCGTGCCATCCGGCTTCCGGCTGGCGTGGGGCATCGACCGGTCGGAGCCGATAGCCCGCTGGTTTTCGAATGGCCGGTCTTGTGTTCTAATTCCTTGTGGAACGAAGCGGGGGTGCTCCCTGAAGGGGGCTGAGAAATACCCTTGGAACCTGATCCGGGTAGTACCGGCGGAGGAAAGCTTCAGCGTCCGCGACGACGCCCCTGTTTCGTCCTGGCCCACCACCACCGAGGACGATTCATGAGCGTTATTTCGCCAGACCTGTTTCGCGCCACTGCCCAACTGAGCGCGGAGATCACTCGCCCCTATCCCCACTCCCGCAAGATCCATCTTCAGGGCTCGCGCCCGGACCTGCGGGTCTCGATCCGCGAAATCGCGCAGTACCCCACACCGACCGCAGACGGCGTCGAGGACAATCCGCCAATCCCGGTCTACGATACCTCCGGTCCCTACACCGACCCGCACGCGCGCATCGACCTGCGCCAAGGGCTGCCGGCCTTGCGGGCGTCGTGGATCGAGGAACGCGGCGACACCGAAAAGCTCTCCGGCCCCTCATCCCGCTACGGCCAGATCCGCGCCGCCAACCCCGAAACCGCACAGCTACGCTTCGAGCACATTCGGCCACCGCGCCGCGCCAAAGCCGGGGCCTGCGTGACCCAGATGCACTACGCCCGGCGCGGCATCGTGACGCCGGAAATGGAATATGTCGCACTGCGCGAGTCGCTGCGGTTGCAGGAGTTGCGCGCCGATCCGCGTTACGCTCGCTTGTTGCGCCAGCACCGGGGCGAGAGCTTCGGCGCGGTCATCCCGGCGGTCGTCACGCCCGAGTTCGTGCGCGCCGAGGTCGCGCGCGGGCGGGCGATCATTCCCGCCAACATCAATCATCCCGAACTGGAACCGATGATCATCGGTCGCAACTTCCGAGTGAAGATCAACGGTAATCTGGGCAATTCGGCGCTCGGTTCCTCGATCGCGGAAGAAGCCGAGAAAATGGTCTGGGCGATCCGTTGGGGCGCCGACACGGTCATGGATTTGTCCACCGGCAAGAACATCCACGAAACCCGCGAATGGCTCATTCGCAATGCACCGGTCCCGGTTGGCACGGTGCCGATCTACCAGGCGCTGGAGAAGGTGGACGGCAAAGCCGAGGCGCTGACCTGGGACTTGTTCCGCGACACCCTGATCGAGCAGGCCGAGCAAGGTGTGGATTATTTCACGATCCACGCCGGGGTGCTGTTGCGTCATGTGCCGCTGACCGCCGATCGCGTGACCGGCATCGTCTCGCGCGGCGGCTCGATTCTGGCCAAGTGGTGTCTGGCCCATCACCAGGAAAACTTTCTTTACACTCACTTCGACGAGATCTGCGAGATCATGCGGGCCTATGACGTCAGCTTTTCGCTCGGCGACGGGCTGCGGCCCGGTTCGCTGGCCGACGCCAACGACGCCGCCCAGTTCGCCGAACTGGAGACGCTCGGCGAACTGACTCAGAAAGCTTGGGCGCAGGACGTGCAAGTGATGATCGAAGGCCCCGGCCATGTGCCGATGCAGCGCGTTCGGGAAAACATGGACAAGGAGTTGCGCGACTGTTTCGAAGCGCCGTTCTACACGCTCGGTCCGCTGACCACCGACATCGCCCCCGGCTACGATCACATCACCTCGGCGATCGGCGCGGCGCAAATCGGCTGGTACGGAACGGCCATGCTGTGCTACGTGACGCCGAAAGAACATCTGGGCCTGCCGGACAAGCACGACGTGCGCGAGGGCATCATCGCGTACCGGATCGCGGCGCACGCCGCCGATCTGGCCAAAGGTCATCCAGGCGCGCAACTCCGCGACAACGCGCTCAGCAAGGCACGTTTCGAATTTCGTTGGGAGGATCAATTCAATCTCGGTCTCGACCCGGAACGCGCCCGCGAGTACCACGATGCCACGCTGCCCAAGGAGTCGGCCAAGGTCGCTCACTTCTGCTCGATGTGCGGCCCGCGGTTTTGTTCGATGCAGATCACCCAGGAAGTGCGGGAGTACGCTTCGCGACAAGGGCTCGACGTGCGAGCCGCGCTCGACAAAGGCCTGGAGGAAAAGGCCAGCGAATTCGTGGGTGGCGGCGCGGCGTTGTATCATCGCGCATGAGTCGCTGGCGTTCCGGCCGGGTTCCGCGCACGCCCTGTTTGGGGCGCAGCGGTAATTGAGAAGCGGCGAATCCCCCGGCACCCCGCTCCCGAGCAGGGGACGCCGCGGGAGCGGGCGCTATGCGCCGCCGGAGCAATAGCGATAGACTGATGGCACGAAAAGGGGTGCATTCCAAACGCGGCAAACACCCAACGCTAATTTTCCGTCGAACTCCAGCGAGGATCGAACGCCATGGCAACTCTCACCTTCAAAGGCAATCCGATCAACACCAACGGTCATTTGCCCGCCGTCGGCGAAACGGCTCCCGACTTGCGGCTGGTCACCGCCGACTTGCGCGATGTCACCCTGGCCGATTTTGCCGGCAAGAAAAAACTGCTGAACATCGTACCCAGCTTGGATACATCGGTGTGCGCGCTATCCACCCGCAAGTTCAACGAGCACGCCAAGGCGCATCCCGATACCGTTGTGCTGGTGATTTCCGCCGATCTGCCCTTCGCGCAGAAACGGTTTTGCGGCAACGAGGGTTTGAGCAACGTGGTCACCCTGTCGATAATGCGCTCGCGCAAGTTTGCCGAGGACTACGGCGTGCTGCTGGAGGACGGACCGCTGGCCGGCCTGACCGCCCGCGCCGTCGTGGTTCTGGATGCGAACGACACGGTGCGCCACACCGAACTGGTGCCGGAAATCGCTCAGGAACCGGATTACAACGCAGCGCTGGCGGCGCTGAAATAACATTTCCCGCCCAAACCGATGTCCCTGTCCATGCTGATCTTCGACCAGTCCCGTCCCGGCCGCCAGGCGATCGTCCCCGCCACCGCGCCCGACCATGCCCTGTCCGACATTCCCGATGCCATGCGCCGCCGTCGCGCCGCGCCGCTGCCGGAAGTTTCGGAACTCCAGGCGGTGCGTCATTACACCCGGTTGTCGCAAAAGAACTTCTCCATCGACACCCATTTCTATCCGCTGGGTTCCTGCACCATGAAGTACAACCCGCGGGTCTGCCACCGACTGGCCTCGCTGCCCGGCTTTCTGGCCCGCCATCCGCTGGCGCCGGAGAGCGTCAGCCAGGGCTTTCTGGCCTGCCTGTACGAATTGCAGGAGATGCTGCGGGAAGTCACGGGGATGCAGGCCGTCTCGCTGACGCCGATGGCCGGAGCACAGGGCGAGTTCGCCGGAATGGCGATGATTCGCGCTTACCATGTCGCCCGGGGTGATGTCGCCCGCCGCGAAGTCCTGGTGCCCGACGCCGCCCACGGCACCAATCCCGCCACTGCTGTCATGTGCGGCTTCACGGTTCGGGAGATTCCCACCGACGCCAACGGCGACGTGGATCTCGCTGCCCTGCGCCAGGCGGTCGGGCCGCAAACCGCCGGGCTGATGCTGACCAATCCCTCGACCCTGGGTGTGTTCGAGCGGAACATTACCGAGATCGCCGCCATCGTCCACGAGGCCGGCGGCCTGCTCTACTACGACGGCGCCAACCTCAACGCCATTCTCGGCAAAGCGCGGCCGGGGGACATGGGCTTCGACGTGATGCACCTGAACCTGCACAAGACCTTCGCCACTCCGCACGGCGGCGGTGGTCCTGGCGCGGGTCCGGTGGCGGCCAACGTCCGGCTGGAGCCGTTTCTGCCGATTCCCGTCGTCGGCAAGGATGATGGTGGACGCTACCGCTGGCTGAGCGAGGTCGACCGGCCCCAGAGCATCGGCCGCCTGTCGGCGTTCATGGGCAACGCCGGGGTTATCCTGCGCGCCTGTGTCTACGCCCGGATGTTGGGCCGCGCCGGCATGGGTCGGGTCGCGGAATACTCCACTCTCAACGCCAACTATCTGATGGCGGAACTGAGCAAGGCCGGCTTCGATCCGGCCTTCCCGCAACGGCGGGCCAGCCACGAATTCATCATTACCCTCAGGCGGCAGGCCAAAACGCTCGGCATCACCGCCATGGACTTCGCCAAGCGTCTGCTCGATCTCGGCTTCCACGCTCCCACCACCTATTTCCCGTTGCTGGTGCCGGAGTGCCTGCTGATCGAGCCGACCGAAACCGAATGCAAGGAGGAATTGGACGCCTTCGTCGCCGCCATGCGCCAGATCCAGCAGGAAGCGGAGGCCAGTCCCGAGCAGGTCAAGGGCGCTCCCCATCACCGGCCGGTGCGGCGGCTGGACGAGGTGCGCGCCGCCCGCGATATGGATCTGGCCTGGCGGCCGACCACATCCTGACGCGCGATGGCGTTCCAAAACCACAAAGGTTGGCGCCGGCTGGTCAACGCCACCGGCTATTCCTGGGCCGGATTGAAAGCGGCCTGGCGCAACGAGGAAGCGTTCCGGCAGGAAGGCCTGCTGTGCGCGGTGCTCGCCCCACTGGCGTTGTGGCTGGGCGACAATGCGGTGGAGCGGTCGCTGCTGATCGGCAGCCTGCTGCTGATCGTCATCGTCGAACTGCTCAACACCGGCATCGAGGCGGCCGTGGACCGCATCGGCCCGGAACGCCACGAACTGTCGGGCCGGGCCAAGGACATCGGCTCGGCGGCGGTGTTCGTGGCGCTGCTCAATGCCGCCGTGGTGTGGCTTCTGATCCTGCTGGCCTGATCTCCTTCTCCCCCTTTTCCATGCCATAACCTGCGGTTGCAACCCTGTTTTCGGCAGGGTTGTTCGCTAGCCTTTTGCTACTCCTCTGCTACTCTTTTTGATGAACTATCACAATAGCGGTACTGGAGGACACAGCACGTGCGAACCGGCATCGTCATCGATTCAGCCTGCGACCTGCCGCAGGACTACATTCAAAGCCACAACATCCACGTCATGCCGATCAGCCTGCACTTCGGCTTCGACATCTTCAAGGACATGCGCGACCCGGAAGCAACCCAGGCCTTTTACCGCAAATACCTATCGGAGAAGACGCTGGATGCCGAAACCGCGCCGTTCTCGATGGAGCAGATCAGGGAACTGTTTCTGGAGAAACTGGTGCTGAAGTACGATCGGGTTCTGGTCGTCACCATCGCCCAGACCCGCAGCCCAATCTTCGAAAACGCCACCGAGGCGTCCTTCGCCATCCTCAAACGCTACCGGGAAAAGCGGCGGCAAGCGGGCATGGCCGGATCGTTCTACATGGCGGTGCTGGACAGCAAAACCCTGTTCACCGGCGAGGGCGTGCTGGTCCACGAGGCGGTGCGCCTGCTGGAGGAGCAGAACATCCCGTTCGGCACGCTGCGCAACATCATCGAGCAACTGAGCCAGCAGGTCCACGGTTACCTCGTCCCCGATGACCTGTTCTACATCCGTCACCGCGCCAGCAAAAAGGGTGAGAAAACCGTCGGGTTGCTCGGCTACCACCTCGGCACCTTGCTCGACATCAAGCCGATCATCGGCTTTCACCGGGGCGAGAGTCAGGTGATCGACAAGGAGCGGGGCTTCGATCACGCGCTGATCAAGCTGTTCGAGATGGTCCGGCGGGCCATCGACCAGGGCCTGGCCACCCGGATTGTCAACGCCAGTTACGCCGGCGATCTCGAGGTCATCCGCCGCAAGCGCGCCTTCGTCGAATTCGAGCGCTACGCCAGGGAACGAGGGATCGAGGTGCTACTCTCGATCATGAGCACCACCGCCGGCATCAACGTCGGTCCGGGCGCGTTCGCGCTGGCCTACATTGCCGGTTCGGCGGTGTCGGCCACCGCCAGGAGCTTGGCTTGAATAAACTCGGAACGAATTTGAACAGTTGCCGATCAGTCAATCATAACCCAGCCGCTTCAACCAGCCGGCGGGCATCCGAACCGCCACGATCGCGGCGAACAGCAGGCAGGCCGTGACTCCATACCCCAGCAGCCACGGCAGGGAGTCCTGGAACACCATTTCCTCGCGTCCCGGCCCGCCAGCTGTTTCGCGCAACAGCGTCAGCAAGCCGGCATAGAGCAAGCCGAGCGTGCCATAGCCGAGGTTGAACGCCAGCCCCTTGAAACTCAACACCGTCGCCCGCTGGGTGGAATCGGTAACCGCGTTGAGGTAGTGGCTGACCAGATAGCCGGTCAACAGCAGCGCGGCATGGATCGACGCGACGGGAACCAGTCCCAATCCAAGCGGCGGCACCAGCGCCGCGCCGGCCAGACCCAGCAGGGACAGCACGGTCAGCAGCGCGAAGTTGAACCGCGGCGACCGCCGGATTAATGCCGGCGCCAGCCGGGCGATGCCGACGCCGAGCAGGGCCAGGCCCGCGCCGATCAGGCCGAAGCTGGCGTCCGGAAAGCCGATCAGACGGAAGTAGGTGCTGTTCAGGGTCACGAACAGCCGGCAGAGGTGGTCGAACAGCATTCCTCCGGCGATGACCACGAGCGCGAACGGCGTCGTCAAAATCCAGCGGCCGGCATTCAGGGTCAGCCGCAATGCCGTCGTCGTGGCCGGGATCAAACCGTCGGCATGCGCCGGCCGCGTGCCCGACTCCGTCATCCCCAGCGCCGCCCACCACGCTCCGAGCGCGGTCGCCAGCGTCAGGTACAGCGGAAAGCGCATCGTGGTCCGCGGATCGAGCGTCGCATCCCAGCCCAGCCAACCCAGCACCGCTCGCAAGGTCGCGGCGTCGTAAACCAGCGCGCCCAGCGCCAGCGCCGCCACGAACGCCAGGGAATTCCAGCGCATCAGCACCGCCAGCACTCGGGGCCAATCCGCCGCCCGGCCACAGGCTTTCAGGCTGTCGTAGGCCAATGCCTCGTCGGCGCCGCTGGCCAGCGCCTCGGCCAGGCCGCTGAGGACGCGATTGAGCAGGAACGCCGCGAACACCAGTCGTGTATCGCCCAGGGGGACGAAGCAAAGCAGCGCGATTTCGATCACCATGATCGCCCCGGCCGCCGCCACCAGCCGCCGCCGTCCGACAATATCGGCCAGCGCCCCGGACGGGACTTCGCAGCACACGATGGCTGCGGCCCAGACCGCGTTCAGCACCGCGAACTGACCGACGGTCAGGCCAAAGTCGAGAAACAGCACCGCGAACACAGGGTAGTAGAACCGCACTCCGAACAGCAGCCGAAACGCCAAGAAGCGGCGGATGTTGGGAATGGTGAAGGGAGAAGATGGAACGATGGGGGGGGTGTCGATGATACGGCGCTCCTCATGGTGTGCGGGCGCGGTGGCGACGCGGTCCGCGCCGCGAACGCCCGGTCGGGTTAACCGGGGTCCGGTTGCGAACGGGTCGACCGTGGTCAGACGCCAGATCATCCCTACGGTAACATCATCCTCGCTGCCCTGTTGCGATGCCTCATTCAGCCAGGCTTTCAAATTGGGTTGGACCGCTGCCACGCCCTCATCGCGGATCATTTCCCACAAATCCCGTGCCACTTGCCGAAAACCGGCTTCGTCGCGGAAGGAATTGACGTAGCCGTCGGTCGCGGTCAGCACCAGCGCCGGCGGCGCGCCGGCCAGGGCCTGAAATTGCACCCTCACTTCGTTCCACGCCTTGTCGGAACAGAGCGAGGTGGTTTCATTGGCGATCAGCCGCTCGTCCCTGGGCAGGGGCCGTTCGACTTCACCGCTGGCGGATACGGTGAGAATGTCGCCGTCGCCCAGTTGCAGGTAGAGGATGAAGGTCGGCGCGACGATTACCGCCAGCAGGGTGGAGCCGTAGGTGAGATAGGGATTGGCTTCGACCTGTTGGCGGCTGGCGGGATCGAGGGATTCCAGTTCCGCCGGGGTGAACGGCCGGCGAGCCAGCAACCGGTCCACCCGCTCGCGCCAGCGCCGTACCAGTTCCAGCGGCAATTGTTCCTCCGCCCAGCGCTTGATCCGCGACAGGCTGTCCGACTCGCGCGGGGAGCGACAGACTCCGAGCGCCACTGCCACCGCCGAGCGCGCGCCGTGCTGGCTGCGGAAGCTCTTGGCGCTGCCGTGGCCGTCGGCCAGCCCCACGATCAGCGGTAACCCGCCGTTCGGGCGGGTGACGCGAATCGCGTCCTGATTCGGCAGGCCGGCGCGATGGTGCGCCGCGCCCCGCACGCTGGCCCGGAGGGTCCGCCAGTCGGTCACGGTCGCGCTACCATACGTCATCCGCCGAACTGGGGCCGGCGGTGGTGGGCGGCGCGGGAATCGGCACGTTGAGGCCCGGGGTCAGGCCCGCCGCCTGACTGGCCGGCGAGGAGGCGGATTTCAGCACGGCGGTGGACACCCATTTGATGTGCCGCACCAGCGCCTCGGGATTGTTGGCTTGCAGCGGCTTCAATTCCGGGTGGCCGATGAATTTCTGCAAGACCTCGGTGTCGGCGTCCTCGCCGATGGCGATGGCGATCCGCACCGCCTTCTTGCCCCAGGGTTCGTTCATCAGAGCCTGCAAGCCCTTGTTGAAATCGTCGGTCGGCTGGCCGTCGGAGATCAACACCAGCACCGGCGGCAGGGCGCGGTCGCTCATCGGTGGGATGCGCAGTTGTTCCGCCACCATCGCCAGCGCCCGGCCCAAGTCGGTGACGCCTTCGGTTCGCAAGTCGGCCCACTTGAAATCCGCCACCGGGGTCGGCTGCGAGACGTGCCACTGCGCCCCGCTGGAAAACTTGAGGGCGCGCACCAGCACCTCGGCGTTGGGGTTCTCGTCGGCCACCTGGCGCATGTGCGGCAGCGCCTCGCGGATGGCGGTGTTGAGCGCCTGAATCTTGCCGTCCACCGACATGGAACCGGAACAGTCGGCGATCCAGATGAAATGCAGCGGGCGAGTCGCCAGCTCGCCGCCGGGGCGTTTGGCCATGGGTGGCTCCTTGTTGCGAATGCGGATGTCGAATTTGAGTGTGGGAAAATGACTGCTTGGTGTCTGTAGGGGTTGCACAGAAAAACCAAAAGGCCAAATCACTGTCCGCCGCGCACAAGCCGCGCATGGTAGCGGTTGCCCTTAAAGTAGGCGTTCGCGAGGCCGTAGCCGAAGGCGACGAGCCACGCGAGGTCCGGATAGCCGGCGGAGGTCGAGGAGGACCAGTACCATAGCGGCTGTTTATTCGGAAAAGCGAGTTGGTTGATCGTTGGAGAGGCAGATGGATCTATCAAGGTTTTCAGTTCGTCAATCGTGGGTACTCGCCAATCGTGGTAACCGGCATAGCCGCCTCGGCGATTTAGCGTTTCAGCAGCATTGAGCGCCTTTTGCCATGTGTACCTTCTTGCCTCACCGGTACAGGTTACATTCTTCCACTCCTGCCCCAGAGAAAAGCGCATCCATTGCAGGCCAGTCTGTACATCGGTCACGGTACCATCGGTGTTATCCCGGTAGCGACCGGCCATCAGGGTTTCAGCTACAGGAGGCGGCGGAGTGGGCGCGACCTTGGCGACAATCGGAGATGGCGAGAGTGGCGGTACCGGGGCAGACTTCACCACGGGTAACGGTTGCGCGATGACACCCAACGCCAGCACCCACGATTCCACCGCCCAATGGGCGGCCTCCGGGGTCATCGCCAATTCTTCCTCCAATTGCTTGTTCAATCGCGCCAACAGGATGGATTGCGGGACACCAGAAGAGGCTTTCAGCAAATCATCGGCCACCCGATTCCTGAGGGCGCCGACCAGCACGAAAATCTCCCGCTTGTACTGCCCGCAATAGTCCTTCAACAACGCTTCGCACCGGCGCGGGTCGTCGCATAAAGAGCGGCCATATTCGATGATCAGTTCGCGGAGTTTTTGGCGGGGTTCGTCGTGCATCGTGGAAGCCCTGTGATAAACTGAATTTTAGGCAACATCCAGCATTTTAGTTGCATAATCCCGGCCTGATGTGACCGGAGGTAACGGTTTTCCATCCTGCTGATAAAGTGCCATCATTTCTTCCACAATGTCGCATAATTCAGAAAAGACCTGTCTCTCATCCTGGCCATGACAACCCCCATAAAATAATCCAGGGCAACTACCAACAAAGCATTGATCCTCTTCTGACCATTCGACAATTTTAACGTAGTAAGCGCCTCTATTCATTTTTTGGACTCCTCAATCGCCGCTTTCACGGCATTTTCCTGATAGCGTTGCGCATCATCCCCGGTTTGCCCTGAGATCACGACCGGCTTGTTCACCTTGGGATGAGTGAAATTGCGATGACTGCCCTTTCCGCCCCGGTTGATAAAACCGGCTTGCAGCAACTCCCGTATCAACTCCCGAATCTTTCTTGACATTCTTGTCGTCAGATCCGAATCTCGCCCTCCACCGCGCCGAAATTGACCTTCACTCCCGCCGCCAGCGTCACGCTGCGCCCCGGTTCGACATCGCGGATCGTGCCATCGGGCGCGGTCATCACCCATTTGACGGGCGAGAGGTTTTTCAGGCCCCAGACGTTGGGATTCTGGGGATGGCGCTGCACCGCCGCCAGCGGTTGCGAAAGGTCGTACAGCCGCTGGCTGTCGAGGTGATGGGGAAACAGTTGGGTGTCGTGGTTGAGCATGACCACGCCGCGCCCGATCCGCAGGCGGAACGGCAGCGCCAGCGGTTGCCGGCAGGACCAGCACGGTCCCGGCTGGCCGCCGGAGGCGCGCAAGGCTTCGCCGTCGTAGAAGTTTTCCGCGCCACACGGGCCGCAATAGAGGATGGCGTCGCGCAACTGGACCAGCGTGGCCCGCCATTCGCTTTCCCGCACCCGCTCGTGGGGGTCGCGCAGGCCGGCAGTGAAGGCGCGGGTGAACCGGTCGCGCAGGAATTGCGGGTAGAGCGGCCAGAATTCGAGGGCGTTGTCGTGAATGCCGGGCACGGGGCGGTTGCTGGGGTCGTGGGGATCGAAGATGAACAGCGGTTCCGTGCCGTAGAGCTTGGTCATAGCCGGCAGATCGAAGCATTTGATCGCGGCTTCCTTTTGCCCCTCCAGCGGGTGATGGATGTGGAACAGGTAGAACAGCAGCACCGCCAGCGAGAACAGGTCGGTTTGGGTGCTGGGCGCGGCTTCGCCCCGCACCACTTCCGGCGCGATGAAGCGCGGCGTGCCCAGAATGCCGCTGTCGCCCTGGCCGTCGATGGCGACGTTGTCGTTGTCGCAGACCTGGATGTCGCCGGTGTCGGGGTCGAAGAAGACGTTGCCGAAGGAGATGTCCCGATAGCACAGCCCTTTGGCGTGCAGTTCCAGGAAGGCTTGAGCCAGTTGCAGGCCGGCGGTGGCGAGGGCGCGGAACGAGGGTTCGATGCGGCCTTTCATCAGGTCCACAATGCCCTTGTAGCGCGGTTCGCGCAGCGGCATCAGGTAGCCGAGGCCGGGCGCGTTCGCCGAGGTCGCCAGTTCCAGCGGCCAGAGGAATTGGCCGTTGGGCGGGCCTTTGCGGATCAGGGTTTCCAGGTTTTGCCGTTGCGCGGGCGTGGCCTGCTCAGGGAAGTACCACTTGAGGGCCAGCGGCTTGCCGTCCAGCAGGGCGCGGTAGACTTCGCCCTGCCCGCCGCCGCCGAGGAAGGTTTCAACGATGCAGGCATGGCCGGAAGCGGCCTGGACGGTGGAGCGGAGTTGGAGGAGTTGGTGCATGGGGGATTCCTTCAGCCGTCATTCAAGGCCAAAAAATGGCGCGGAAAAAACGCGCGCTCCGCACGCGATAAAGGGTAAAAGCATAAAGATCAAAGTGTTATAAGGATCTGGCGAGACGGACACCCTGGACGTAGCTGCGGACGGCGGGGTCGGCCCAGAAGCGGGTGGCGGAACGCACCCCGACGGGTCGGGAAAACCAGGAGCCGCCCCGCACCGCGCGGGCGCCACCCTCGTTCTTGCCAGCGTACCGCATCTCGGCTCCACCGTAATTTTGCTCATAGGGCGAGCCGGTCCATTCCCACACGTTGCCATGCACCTGATGCAAACCCCAGGGATTCGGTTGGAACTGGCCTACGGGAACCGTTTGTTCACTATTAGTTCCTTTTCGCCCATAAGGACCATATGTGACATATCTCCCGTTATAGTTTGCTTGGTCCGTTGTGATGCTGTCCCCCCACCAAAACGCCGTCTTCGTCCCCGCCCGAGCCACATATTCCCATTCGGCTTCGGTCGGCAGTCGGTATGCTTGGCCCGTCTGCGCTGACAGCCACTCGGTATAGTCCACCGCATCGTACCAATTGATGTTGATCACCGGTTGGCTGCCTCGACCCCAGCCTATATCTTCAGGTTGCTGCCGTCCGGTGGCGTCGCAAAAACGGTCGTACTCGGCGAAGGTGACGGCGTATCGGCCAATGGCGAAGGGCCGTTCGATCTTCACCTGATGCCAGCGCTCATTACTGTTCCGTCTCGCTTCGCTCTCCGGTGATCCCATCCAGAATTCACCCGCCGGGATCACGATCATAGCCGGGCCGTCGCTGCCATCGCGCAACCGGTCGCGAAACACCGTGAAGGGTTTCAGAGGTGAGGACGAAGATGCAGGCGGCGCGACAGGCGGGCGCGGCGGTTCCACTTCCTTGACGCGGCGCTCGACAACGGGCGTGGGTAGCGTGGGTCGGGGTGGCTCTACGCTGGCGACAGGCACTCCCAATGCCAGCGCCCACGACTCCACCGCCCAGCGCGCCGCGTTCTCGGCCAGGCCCAACTCGTCTTCGAGCCGCTGGATCAGACGCCCCACCACCAGCGCGAGCGGCACACCCGCAGAGACGTTGATCAAATCCTCCGCCACCCGATTCTTCAGGGCGCTGACCAGCACGAAAATCTCCCGCTTGTACTGCCCGCAGTAATCCTTCAGCAACGCCTCGCACCGGCGCGGGTCGTCGCAGAGCGAACGGCCGTACTGGACGATCAATTCGCGGAGTTTCTGGCGGGGCAGGTCGTTCACAGAGATCTCCAATCGCAGAAACGACGTTGGTTCGGTAAGCGGCAAGGGGGCACAAGGTGGTTGGCTCTCGCCTGTCTCAAAATAATAGCATACCAACCAGAAGCCGCCGACAGCGATCGGATTTGGGCATCAGTTCCCAAACATATCAAGGTAACGCGAACGCTTCAGCCAGCGTCAGCCGGCAGCAAGATTAGGGGACCCAGTTTCGAGCGCATCGCCCGAAAATCCCGCACGTCCACCGTCAACACGGTTGTGATTCTCAGTCGCTCGGCCGTGGCAAACACCGCCGTATCCGCCAAACCCGGCTTCAAATCATGGTAAGTCGCAATCAGTTCGCGGCAGCGGTTCCAATCCGCCATCGTTAGTGGTTCCAGCAAAAAAGCGCCATCAGCGACATCCTGAAAGGTAAGCGTTCATCTCCCCCTCCCGGTGGCGTCTGACTTCCCCCCACGGGGTGA
>JAVMKJ010000156.1:0-15269 GCA_031732855.1 Candidatus Competibacter sp. | reverse complement strand
GCATGGTAGGGCAAGCCACGAATTTTGTGTATGTCTGCCCGAACAGCGCGCTGCATCCAGAGCCAGCCGCCGCGATCGCAGGCCGCGCCGCGCGCGGCCAAGGTAAAAGCGTAAAAGGGCCAAGCTATACGCGCCTCGCCAGGCGGAAGCCCAGACGATGGAAGCGGAAACCGGGGGCGCCCCTGCCGCGGTCCGCCGACCGGCAGCCTTCAGCGTCGTCGAGCCAGGAGCCACCGCGAACGACCCGGTCAGAACCCTCTTCTGGGCCAGCGTTGCAGTTCCCATTTCCCCAGGTGGTTGTGCGAACGGTTGCTCCCCCCGCCATCGGCGGTGATCAACAGCCGTGTGGCCTGCGGGTAGCGGGCCTGTCCCATCGTCGCCCACCACTGGCGGATGCTGGCCACGGCAAACACCACCAGCAAATGGAACAAGATCGAGCATCGCCTATTTTCCGCCATTACCCAAAATTGGCGCGGTCAACGGTTGGTGAGCCATGAAACCGTCATCCAACTGATCGGGGCCACCCACACCCGCACCGGATTGACCGTACAAGCGCGATTGGATCAGCAAACCTATCCCACCGGGATCAAGATCAGCGACGACCAGATGAGTCACGTCCATCTTCAAAAAGCCCCCTTCCACGGGGAATGGAATTACACCATCTCACCCGGAACCCCGGATAAAACATGACCGGGTTATTTCTAAGCAGGCCTTTAAGGTGGCTGATGAACCGGAATACGCAGATGGCGTAGCCCGTTACGGCAATAGCTACCCCATATAAGGATACCAGAGAGCCGCTTTTCAGGCGGTTTCCAGGTGCTCGACGCGCAACTGCAAGCGCCGCTCGCCGCGCCATTCGTTCGCGTCCAGCCGATAGGCGACGCGCACCCGCGCCGCGCCGGGGTCGAACTCGCTGGCCCGCTGGAAGGCGATCGCTTCCAGCGACAGGGCCGTACCCGGCGGGCGCAGCCAGAGCTTGAGATGTCGGTCCTTCATGATCTGGTGGGACAGGACCTCGAATACCCCATCGAACAGCGGCTCCGGAAAGCCCTGACCCCAGGGACCGGCCTCGCGAAGCTGTTCGGCCAGTTCCAGCGTGAAGTCGGTGGGTTCGAGTTCGCCGTCGCTCGGCAACCGACCATGCAGATCGTCGGCGCCGAGCCGCCGGCGCACCTCGGTATCGAACGCCAGGCCGAACGCCGCAAGCCGTTCCACCGCCAGCGTCAGCCCGACGGCCATGGCGTGACCGCCGAAGTGGTGAATCAGATCCGGATGATCGGTCGCCACGGCCGCCAGGACGTCGCGCAGGTGCACGCCGTCCACCGAGCGGCCCGAACCCTTGAGCCGGCCGTCGCGGTCCGGCGCGAACACGATCACCGGTCGGTGCGTCGATTCCCGGAGCCGGCCGGCAATGATGCCGACCACGCCCTGATGCCAGCCGTCATCGAACAGACACAGCCCGAAGGGCAGTTCGCCATCGTTCCGCGGCAACCGGTCGAGGTGATCCAGGGCCTGAGCCTGCATGTCGGTGGTGATGTCGCCGCGGCGCCGGTTGGTGGCGTCCAGTTGCCGGGCGATGGCTGCCGCCGCCACCGGATCGTCGTTCAGCAGGCATTCGATGCCCCGGCTCATGTCCTCCAGCCGGCCAGCGGCGTTCAGGCGGGGGGCGAGGTAGAACGCGATGTCGCTGGTGGTAAGCCGTTGCGGGTTTCGACCCGATACCTCGCACAGGGCGAGGATGCCGGGCACGCACGAACCCTGGCGGATGCGCCGCAGGCCCTGTTCGACCAGGATGCGGTTCAGGTGATCCAGCGGCACCACGTCGGCGACGGTGCCGAACGCCACCAGGTCGAGAAACTGAGCCATATTGGGTTCGGGCAGGTTCCGCGCGGCGAACCAGCCCCTCTCGCGCAACCGGGCCCGCAACGCCGACAGCACATAGAAGATCACCCCGACGCCGGCCAGGCATTTGCTGGGAAACGCATCGTCCGGCTGGTTTGGATTGACGATGGCCTCGGCCGGCGGCAGTTCCTGACCCGGTAGATGATGGTCGGTGATCAGTACCCGCATGCCGTGGGCCTGGGCCGCCCGTACCCCTTCGCGGCTGGAGATGCCGTTATCGACCGTGATCAGCAGGTCCGGCCGGTCCTGGGCCGCCACCGCCACGATTTCCGGGGTCAGGCCATAGCTGTGCTCGAAGCGGTTGGGCACCCGATAGCCGACCCAGGCCGCGCCCATCGCCCGCAGGACCCGTACCGCCAGCGCGCAACCGGTCGCGCCGTCGGCGTCGAAATCGGCGACGATCAGGATGCGCCAGCGCTCGCGCAGGGCGGTGTGGAGCAGGTCGACCGCCCGGTCCATGTTCTTGAGCGCGGCAGGCGAAGTCAGGCAGCGAAGCTCCTTGATCAATTCGACGTCGGAACGGACGCCGCGGGCGGCGTAAATGCGCCGGAGCAAGGGTGGGACGGACAGTTCGACGGGGGGCGCGATCGCGCGGCGGACGATGAACGTGGGCATGGATGGATCGATCCAGGGTCGCTTCGACCCGGTTGCGGCCGTGCGGTTCAGGACCGATAGGTGGGTAAGGGACGGGGCCTTCGCCAGAGCCGCCAGCGGGCGGCGCCGGTCAGCGTGTAAACCCGGCCGTTACCGGGGTAAAGATGCAGGGCCTTCAGTTTGCCGGTTCGCAGCCACCGCCGGCAGAACGCGAACCAGGCATATTCCAGTTCCGCGATGTGATCGGCCCAGCTTGCGGGATCGTCATCCGCCGCGTCGTGGCGCGTCGCCTCCAGCACCACCAGGCTATCCGGTTCCCCATCGGCGGTATCCAGCCAATCGCCCGCGTGCTCGGGAACCGGCGCGACGGCCGCATTCGCCAGCCGCGCCAGCCCGCGGGTCAACGGATCGTCGGCGTACAGACCGGCGGCAGGGGCGCGGGCGCCCGGCGGACAACGACCGCCGCCCCAGAGCCAGAGACCGTTGGTCGTCGGCTGGCGGTGTCGTTCCCGCTCCTGGTTGACGGAGTGGCCGTGGAACAGCATCTGTGCTTCGGTCAGCAGCGCGTGCCAGCGCCGGACGTTCGGACCATGGGGCAGCAGCGGATTGATGTCGCGGCCGATGGCCTCGATCAGCGGATGGGTGCGAAGGCCGGGGTCGGCCGGCAAGCGCAAATACCAGCGGTCGGGTCGCGGGGCGTCGAGCCGCAGTCCGTCGACGGCGAACGTCTGGTTGAAGGCATCGACCAGCGCCCGCGCCTCGGCCGGTTCGAGCGCCAGCACTCGGGCATCAGCCAGCAGCACCCCGCGCAGATCGGGGCGCAGATGCACTGGGTCGGCCCGCAGCCACCAGCCGTCGTCGGCTTCGCCGCCGTCGGCCAGCCGGGTGACCGCGGCGACCGGCAGCTCGCTTGCAGCGGGAACCGGCAAGCCGAACAATTGAAACAGCACGCCGTCGCTCGTCGCCGGGACCGCGCCGACGTCGGCGCGGGCCAGCAGCCATTGCAGCGCTGGCGCGGCGGGAGAAGGAAACGCCGGATCGGCGGGTTCGAAGCGTCCGGTTTCCAGCAGGCCGGGAATCACCAGATGCAGGATGGCTGTCATGACGATCCGCCGCCCGGACGGTCAGTCCGAACTGAGATGTTCCAGCCGGATGCGCGTCACCGGGGCGCGGAGGCTGTCCAGCGCCTCGATGGCGGCGATGGCCTCGTTCATCCGCCGTTCCCGGACCCGGTGAGCGAGCAGGATGATCGGCACGTCGCTGGCGCCAGGCATGGGTTCCTTCTGCAGAATGGCTTCGATGCTGATGGCGCGGTCGGCGAGGATGCGGGTCACGTCGGCCAGCACCCCGGGTCGATCCTGCGCCTGCAGCCGCAGGTAGTAGGCGGTCTCCACCTCGTCCATCGGTAATACCGGCAAATCCGACAGCGCATCCGGCTGGAAAGCCAGATGCGGCACGCGGTTGTCCGGATCGGCGGTCAGGGTGCGCACCACGTCGATGACGTCCGCCACCACCGCCGATGCGGTCGGCTCGGCCCCGGCTCCGGCGCCGTAGAACAGACTTTGGCCGACCGCGTCGCCCTTGACCAGCACCGCGTTCATCACGCCGTTGACGTTGGCCAGCAAATGCCGCTGCGGGATCAGGGTCGGGTGCACGCGCAGCTGCGCGCCGCGGGCGTCCCGGCGGGCGATGCCGAGGTGCTTGACCCGGTAGCCCAGTTGTTCGGCGTAGGCCACGTCCTCGCGGGTAATGCGACTGATGCCCTCGATATAGACCTTGTCGAACTGCAAGGGAATGCCGAAGGTGATGGAGGCGAGGATGGTCAACTTGTGGGCGGCGTCGATGCCCTCGATGTCGAAGGTCGGATCGGCCTCGGCGTAGCCCAACGCCTGCGCCTCGGCCAGCACCTCCGGGAAGTCGCGGCCCTTGTCGCGCATCTCGGTCAGAATGAAGTTGGCGGTGCCGTTGATGATGCCCGCCACCCATTCCAGTCGGTTGCCCGCCAGCCCCTCGCGGATGGCCTTGATGATCGGGATGCCGCCGGCGACCGCCGCCTCGAAGCCGACCATCATCCCGGTGGCGCGAGCGGCGGCGAAGATCTCGTTGCCGTGCCTGGCGATCAGCGCCTTGTTGGCGGTGACCACGTGCTTGCCGTTGGCCAGCGCCCGCAGCACCAGACCGCGCGCCGGCTCGTAGCCACCCATCAGCTCGACGACGATCGAGATTTCGGGATCGTCCACGACCTCCAAGCCTTCGCCGGTCAGTTTCATGCCGGCGGTGTTGGCCGTGGTGGTGTCGAGATTGCGGGCGGCGGCGTGGGTGATGACGATCTCGCGGCCGGCGCGGCGGCTGATTTCCCCGGCGTTGCGTGCCAGCACCCGGGTCACGCCGCCGCCGACGGTGCCCAGGCCGAGCAGGCCGACTTGCACGGGAGGATAGGCGCTCGGGCTCATTGTCCCACCGCCCGCGCCAGCGGGGGCGCGTAACTGTCTCGGCTGTCCTTGCGGAACATTTCGCGGACGCCGCGCAATGCCTGCCGGGTGCGATGTTCGTTCTCGATCAGGCCGAAGCGGACGTGATCGTCGCCGTATTCGCCGAAGCCGATGCCGGGCGAAACCGCGACTTTCGCCTCGGCCAGCAGTTTCTTGCAGAACTCCAGCGAGCCGAGCGGTCGGTACGGCTCCGGGATCGGCGCCCAGACGAACATGGTCGCCCTGGGTTTTTCGACGCTCCAGCCGAGCGCGTTCAGACCGTCGCACAGCACGTCGCGGCGCTTGCGGTAGGTCTCGCGAATCTCGGCGACGCAGTCCTGCGGACCTTCCAGCGCGGCGATGGCGGCAACCTGGATCGGGGTGAACATGCCGTAGTCGAGATAGGACTTCATCCGCGCCAGCGCCGCGATCAGGGTCGGGTTGCCGCACATGAAGCCGACCCGCCAGCCGGGCATGTTGTAGCTCTTGGACAGGGTGAAGGATTCGACCGCGATGTCCTTGGCGCCCGCTACTTGCAGGATCGAGGGGGCGACGTAGCCGTCGAACACCAGGTCGGCGTAGGCCAGGTCGTGGATGACCCAGATTTCGTGCTCGCGGGCGATGGCCACCACTTTCTCGAAGAAGTCCAGTTCGACGCACTGGGTGGTGGGATTGGCCGGGAAGTTCAGCACCAGCATCTTGGGGCGGGGCCAGGAATCCTTGATTGCCTTTTCGAGTTCGGCGAAGAAATCCACGCCCGGCACCAACGGCACGTGGCGGATGTCGGCGCCGGCGATGACGAAGCCGTAGGGGTGGATCGGATAGGCGGGGTTGGGCACCAGAACGGCGTCGCCCGGACCCATGGTGGCCAGCGCCAGATGCGCCAGTCCTTCCTTGGAGCCGATGGTGACGATGGCCTCGGACTCCAGGTCGAGGTCCACGGCGTAGCGGGTCCGGTACCAGTTGCAGATGGCCCGGCGCAGGCGCGGGATGCCGCGCGACAGCGAGTAGCGGTGGGTGTCCTCGCGCCGGGCGGTCTCGACCAGTTTTTCGACGATGTGCTTCGGGGTCGGCTGGTCCGGATTGCCCATGCCGAAGTCGATGATGTCCTCGCCCCGGGCGCGGGCCTTGGCCTTCAAGTCGTTGACGATGTTGAAGACGTAGGGCGGCAGGCGTTTGATGCGTTGGAAGTCGGCGTTCAAGGTGGTGTTCCCAAGGGCTGAGTCACGGGGTTTCCGGTGGGCGATCCGCGCCGGGGTCGGCGACCGGCGGGAAGATGGCGGTTCCCAGGCCGATCGAACAGTCTACCGGCGGGGGCGGAACGGTTCAACCGGGAGCCGGCGCGGTTATCAACCGGATCCCCTGATGCTTTCCCGTATCCGTCGGCGCCGGACCGGGGCTACGGCGATCTCGAGTTTTCCAGCCGGCCTGGCTCCGATTCAGTCCCGCCCGTTATTGCCCTGGAATGACGCCCGTGGGCTGCGTTTTCGCGGCGAACGCATAAAACATCTTCTCGTCCCATTCCGCCGGCAGGCATTGCGCGACTTTTTGCGTTTGCACTGAAAGTCGAATTTCCCGTGGGGTTACGACGACGCCCCGAATCAAGGTGACGCAATCTCTGCTTGACAGACTGCTGGAGGGATCCGCCGGGCGCGAGCTTTCAACCAGCAGGGTAAGGGTTTTTCCGGTAGACACTACGCGAACGTTGCCTTTGCGGTCGCGGCCGAACTGACAAGGGGCGGGAAAGCCGAAATCGATCTTTCCAGTTTTATCAGCACCCTCATAAGCCAGTTGACAGCCTGTCAAACTGAGGTTGAAGTTTCCGACGGTGGCATTCTGG
The DNA here is from genome assembly GCA_031732855.1 of Candidatus Competibacter sp. Lineage (GTDB taxonomy): Bacteria > Pseudomonadota > Gammaproteobacteria > Competibacterales > Competibacteraceae > JAVMKJ01. The sequence goes on along the minus strand of JAVMKJ010000156.1, from coordinate 8,462 downwards.
ACGGTCGGTGTCGGCGTGATTGGCGGCGTGGTGATCGGCGGGCCGCCCGACGTCGCATCCCGGGGCGGTTGTCCAGCTTGGCCGGAACCGCAAGAGACAACCGTCAGGAGAAACAGCGGGAATATTCTCTTCATCACCTAGCCGACCTCCCAAAACCAAGTCTGTTTGCAGGAATCGATATATTCACCGGTTTTGGTTTCGCCGTTGTTCCAGAGGTCGAAATGATCGCCTATGCCGCCGCGAAAGCCGGTGATGTCCTTGAAAAACAGGAGACCGGTCCTGCCGCCGACATTCTTGCGGCTGGCGTCCGCCGTCTTGGCGATTTTGGGGGGGCCAACCTGCTGCCACAAATAGTTGGCCAGGGATTCGGCACCCCGCGCGTGGCCATGCTTGCATTTGGGTTCGGTGTATTGGGTCAAATGAAAGCCGGCATTGATGAGGCAAACACTCATGCGAATGGCGCATTGGTTTTCCCATCCCTGATCGCAGGGCTTTTGCTCGGTGGGATAGCTCGACCAAAGTGAAAGAAAGGTCGGTAATTTTCGTTTGGCCATCGTGGATCTCCTCCTGTGGGTGGCATTGGCTTAGGCAAAATTCATCCCAATATTTCGACTGGATGAGGGATGGGACGATTTGCTCCCACAAGTCCGGTCACACGTTCAGCGCCTGCAATCGTTCGGTAAGGCGGGGTATAAGTATTTTTTCGTGGGTTGCCGAGGCGTCGAAGATGATGCGAGCCTTGGTCAAGTTCCGCCGCTTGACCAGCTTGTCGAGGTTGGTGGAGCGCGTCGCGGTACCGCCTCCCAGTGGTCCCGAGGCGCAGTACAGGAAAAACTCGATGCCGCTGTTATCGCGCAGCCAGTTGGCCCAGAGCATTTCCCGGTGCGCCCGGTGCGTGCTCTCCCATGCCGTCCATTGTGGCTGTGGAGCTTTTGGATCTGGCGCGGGTGTCGGCGTCGATAGAACTCCGTGGGCTTGGCCGTACAGGCAATCGAATCCCCAGCACTCCACGATCTTGTCGGCGTATTTGTCCGCTCCCCGGGTTCTCGCCAGGGCCAGCATGACCTTGCCGCCGCCGGAGTGCGCCGCCAAAACGATTTTGTCGACCTTGCTCGGGTCGTCGAATTCGGGAATCGGCGGTTTGGGATTCTTGCTTTGCAACTCCTTTGAGACCAGTGGCAGGTACCATTGCAGGGCATTAGCGGGGATGGTATCCGCTTCGTCTCCACCCAGGTTGCCACCCTGCGCGCCGGCTGAGAGAGTTGGGGCGATCAGAATGACCTGCTTGAGGGGGGTTGGACTGTCCAGGATGGGCCGCAAGTCGTGATCGGTTTGCTGGAAATAATCTCGGATGGAGGTTTGGCCGGTGCCATGCAGGAAGAGGATAATATTGGCCTTGCTTCCGGCCTTGAAGTTGCTGGGGACGCAGACCGCCGTGATCGGTTTCGCGCCGTTTTTCAGATCGATATTGTCGAGGTAATAATCTGTCGCCATGCTGGGTTCCTCTTGGTGGATAGCGCGCGGTGCCATACGAGAAACGGTTACACGATCGATATCCGGAATGCCGGGTATAAGAGTCGCTCGCGAAACCCGAGCGGGTTTCCCCGGCGACGCTGCCGTTGCAATCAATACCCCACCGCCAGCCCGCCCGCCCGCCGCGTGTCGGAAAAGCCATACAGCCCCTCCGGTGCCCGAACGATGCTCTGAGTATCACCCATGACATCCTTGATCGCCACCTTGTGGCCCAATCCTTCCAGCAGGCGCACGGTATCCGGACTCAACCCTTCCTCGACCCGCAACTCGTCCGGTAGCCACTGATGATGGACGCGCGGGGCGACCGTGGCCTCGGCGATGTTCATCCGGTGGTCGATCACGTTCAACAGGATTTGCAGCACGGTGGTGATGATCCGACTGCCGCCGGGGCTGCCGGTGACCAGCACCAACTGACCGTCCTTGAACGCCAGGGTCGGGGTCATCGAACTCAGCGGGCGCTTGCCGGGACCGACCGCGTTGGCGTCGCCACCGACCAGCCCGAAAGCGTTCGGGACGCCCGGCTTGGCGGCGAAGTCGTCCATCTCGTTGTTGAGCAGGATGCCGGTGCCGGCGGCGACGATGCCGGAGCCGTAGGCCAGGTTCAGAGTGTAGGTGACGGCGACCGCGTTGCCGTCCCGGTCCACCACGGAGTAGTGGGTCGTCTGACCGCTTTCAAAGCGTTGTGGCTGGCCGGGCTTGATCTCCGCCGCCGGCCGCGCCCGATTCAAGTCGACGCGCGCCGCCAGTTCCCTGGCATAGTCCTTCGCGGTCAGGCCGGCGACCGGCACCTTGACGAAATCGGGATCACCCAGATACTCGCCGCGGTCGGCGTAAGCCAGCTTCATGGCCTCGGCCATGCGATGGATCGTAGCGGCGCTCTCCGGTCCCAGCTCGGCCAGCGGCCAGGTTTCCAGAATGTTGAGGATCTGGATCAGATGCACGCCGCCGGAACTGGGTGGCGGCATGGAGACGATCTCGTAGCCCCGATAGTTGCCTCGCACGGGGGGACGGACCACCGCCCGATAGCTCTTCAAATCGTCCGGCGCGATCGACCCCTGGTTCGCCCGCATGTCGGTGACCAAGCGTCGCGCGATCTCGCCCTCGTAGAACGCCTTGGCGCCCTGTTCGGCGATGAGTTCGAGCGAGGCGGCCAGTTCCGGTTGCGCCAGCGTCTCGCCAGGCGAGTAAACGGAGCCGTCGGGTTTGAAAAACGCCTTCATGCTGGCCGGCCAGGGCGCCATCCACTCGCGCGCTTCCTGGAGCGATTGGGCCAATTCCGGGCCGACCGGAAAGCCCTGTTCGGCCAGGCGGATGGCGGGTTCGACCAGTTGCCGCCACGGCAGGCGGCCGTGACGCTGGTGGGCCAGCGCCAGTCCCGCCACCGTGCCCGGCACGCCGGCCGCCTGGTGGCTGTGGCGGAGCCGGATTTCATCCACCTCGCCCTTTTCGTTCAGATAAAAATCCCGGCCGGCGGCGGCGGGGGCGGTTTCCCGGAAGTCGATCGCCTCGCTTTGCTGGTGGGCGGCATCGTGGACCAGCATGAATCCACCGCCGCCCAGGTTGCCGGCCTGCGGCAGCGTGACCGCCAGGGCGAAGCCGACCGCCACCGCCGCGTCGGCGGCATTGCCGCCCCGCTTCAGGATGTCCAACCCGACCTGGCTGGCCCGAGCCTCCTGACTGGCGACCATGGCGCTGCGGGCGAAGACCGGGTGAATTCGGTCGCGGGCGCTGTAGATAACCGGTTCGGCCCAGCTCGCGCGCAGCAGCAGTAGCAGGCAGAACATTTCCAGCAGGAACGACCCAACCGAGCGGATGCTTGATAAGCTTGGGCGCATGAAACCCTCTGGCGGGACTGATGGAGGGCAGAACTCGAAAGGAGCGTCGTGCTGGCGGGGATTGCCGCCAGCACGGGCAAGTGGTGGCTCAGAAAAGTTTGAAAGCGTGTGCCAGCAGGGCGGCGGATACCAGAAGAGAGAAGATACCCACCCCCAGCGCCCAGGTAGCGCGCGATTCGGCGGGGCCACCTTGGGCGGTGAGGTTGGCCGCCGTCTGCTGGATGGCGCGCTCGGCGGTTTCCCGGGCGATGGTTTCGATCACGGGCTGGATTCCGGTCCGAACCGTTTGTACGACCTGCTGCTTGAATTCCGGAGTGCCGGTGACCATCGTCAGCGTTTCCTGGCTGTGGCGCCTGACCTGGTTTTCGATCTCCCTGAGCAGTTCGTCCCGGTTGATTTCAAGGCCGCGGGCGATGTTGCGTTGCGAGACTCCTTCGCTGACCTCGCGGGCGGCCTGTTCGGCCACGGCCCGGGCGCTTTCCTGCGCGGCGGAGCGGGCCGTGCGCTCGGCCGTGCCGCGGGCGATTTCGGTGGCGACCTGCTTGGCGGCTTCCTGGGCGGCGCGCACCGCCGCGTGCGCGGCTCGCCGGCCCAGGTCTTCGGCGACGCCGCGCGCGGTTTGGGCGGCGATCTCCCGCGTCAGGTTGGGCACCAGCTCCTGGATGATGTCGCGAGCGACCCTTTCGGCGGCCGCCCAAGCGGAGCGTTCGGCAATCTGTTCGATGTCGGAGGCAGCCGCTCCGGTCGGAACGGTGATCGGAGCCTCGGTAACAGGTGGCGCGGGCATTGGGGGAGCGGTCGGAACCTTCTCGACCACGCTGGGAGCGGGAAACACGATCTCGGGCGATATCGCCGGCTGTTCCGGGATGGCCGCGATACCCTCGCCGACCATCCGCAGGATGTCGTCGAGTTGTTCCGGAGTATAGGGCTTGGAGAGGAAGCCGACCGCGCCGCTTTCCCGGGCATCGCGCTTGTCTTCGTCGGTGGCGTTGGCGGAGCACATGATAATGGGGGCCAAGCCTTGCGGGTTTCGTTCGGTGATGGTCCGGCTGGTCTCGAAGCCGTCCATGCCGGGCATCATGACGTCCATGAAGATGATGTCGGGTTTCTTGCTGTCGACATATTTGACGCAGTCCTCGCCCGATCCGACCCAGTCGACCTCGATACCCCGTTCGATCAATAACTTGCGTAAGGTCAGGTGGGCGACTTTGGAATCATCCACCACCAGCGCCTTTTTGATGTTCATGCAGGCCTCCTACGGCATGAGAGTCAATTATTAGCGATGCGTTCTGTCTCCGGACAGTTTGGAGTACCCCGTATCGGTTGGGTTCATCGCGCGAAAGCCAGCGATCGAGCTTTGGTTTGTGGTGCGATCGCGCGAAAGTGTTGCGTGATGCACTACAATTGTTCGTATAAGAATAATCCAACCCTGATCGTAAAACCTTAGCTTAAATCACTTGGAGAAGACACATCATGAAAAGAACCGTTCTTGCCTTGATCGCGCCCCCCGCGGCCGTCTGCCGGTTTGGCTGCGCCTCGTGCACCGCCGCGCCCATCGGGGTATTCTGGCTGGCCAGCCTGGCCAGCATCGGTTACGGTCTCGCCGGCGGTGTCGTGGAGAACTTGCTGGGCGCCGGCGGTCTGATCGCCGCCGGCATCCTGCTGTGGCTGATCGCGGCGGTTTGGGCGCAACTGGTGATCCATGGCGTGGAGAGCGATCTGCTCCGTCGCCAAGATAGCACGCGCAACCGTCAAGTGGTACCGAACGCCGACGATCCCGACCTGTGCAGCCAGCTCCGGAGCAACTCCTGAGCGCATCGCGCGACCGCCCGCGACGGGGAAGGCCGAAAGCCTTCCCCGTCCGTTTCATGGCCGGTCGTCGGCGGTTTCCTTCGCCCGCGGCAGCAGGTCCTCGCGACTGACGCCCAGATACAGGGCGGTGGCGCTGGCGATGTAGATGGACGAGTAGGTGCCCACCACGATGCCGACGATCATGGCAACCGAGAAGCCATGCATCACGGTGCCGCCGAAGAAGTACATCACGATGACCGACAGCAGAGTGACGAAGCTGGTCATGGTGGTGCGCGAGAGCGTTTCGTTGATCGACAGGTTCATGATTTCCATGGTGGAACCCTTGCGCCGCTTGCGGAAGTTTTCGCGGATGCGGTCCAGCACCACCACGGTGTCGTTGACCGAGTAGCCGATCACCGCCAGCACCGCCGCCAGCACCGTCAGGTCGAACTCAAGCTGAAACAATGAAAACCAGCCGACGGTGAAGATCACGTCGTGGACGGTGGCGGCGATGGTACCGACCGCCAGCCGCCATTCGAAGCGAAACATCACGTAAATCAGGATGCCGAACAACGCGCCCAGCGCCGCCAGCCCGCCCTGTTCCACCAGTTCCTGGCCCACTTGCGGCCCGACGAACTCCGCCCGCGCCAGCGTGGCCCCGGCACCGCCCTCCGCGCCCTGCAGGGCGTGCAGCACGTCGTTGCTCAGGGTCGCGGCGTTGCTTTGCGCGCGGGGCGGGATGCGGATCAGCACCTCGTGGGAGGTGCCGAAGTGCTGGGTCTGGGCATCGCCGAAGCCGGCCTTGGCCAGGGTCTCGCGGATCTTCGGGATTTCCACCGGTGCCGGATACTGGACCTCGATCACCGTGCCGCCGGTGAAGTCCAGCCCCAGACTCATGCCCCGGACCAGCAGCGAGCCGACCGCGATCAGCAGCACGATGACGGACCAGGCCATCGCCACCTTGCGCCAGCGCAGAAAATCGATGTTGGTGTTGTAGAGACTGAATCGCCACATAACCGTATCCCGCTCCGTTCAGACGGTCAGTTTTTGCAGCTTGCGGCCGCCGTAGATGAGATTGACCAGCGCCCGCGAACCGGTAACCGCCGTGAACATGGAGGTCAGGATGCCGATGCTGAGCGTGACCGCGAAGCCCTTGATCGGGCCGGTGCCGAAACCGAACAGCATGATCGCCGCGATCAGGGTGGTCAGGTTGGAGTCGAGGATGGTGTCGAACGCCCGGTCGAAGCCGGCGTGAATCGCCGCCTGCGGGCTGTTGCCGTTGCGCAGTTCCTCGCGGATGCGTTCGTAGATCAGCACGTTGGCGTCCACCGCCATGCCCATGGTCAGCACGATGCCGGCGATGCCGGGCAGAGTCAGCGTGGCTTGCAGCATCGACAGCGCCGCGACGATCAGTACCACGTTGGCGGCCAGCGCGGCGGTGGCGATCAGACCGAAGTTCTTGTAGCGCCAGGTCATGAACGCGGCGATCACCAGCAGCGAGATGGCGGCGGCGCGGAAGCCCTGGGCGATGTTCTCCTTGCCGGCGCTGGGACCGACCGTGCGTTCCTCGATGATCTCGATGGGGCTGACCAGGGCGCCGGCCCGCAGCAGCAGGGCCAGGTCGCGGGCTTCGCGGGTGCTGTCCAGGCCGGTGATCTGGAAGCGTTTGCCCAGCCGGTCGCGGATGGTGGCGACGTTGATCACTTCCTCGACGGTGTAGGCGGTTTTTTTCAACTCGCCGTCCACCCGCTTGGTCTCGGTTTTGTTCTCGATGAACACCACGCCCATGCGCTTGCCGATGTTGTCCTTGGTGGCGTCTTCCATGCGCTTGGCGCCCTTGCCGTCCAGGGTGACGTACACCGCCGGCCCGCCGCTCTGCGAATCGAGGCCGGAGGAGGCGTCGACGATGGAGTCGCCGGTCAGCATCACCCGCTTTTGCAGCAGCACCGGCCGACCGTTGCGGTCCTTGTACAGCCGGGAGTTGATCGGGGCCCGGCCGGCGGTGGCGGCCTGATTCCAGTCGTTTTCCTCGTCGGCCAGGCGGAATTCCAGCGTGGCGGTGGCGCCGAGAATTTCCTTGGCGCGGGCGGTGTCCTGCACGCCGGGGAGTTGCACCACGATGCGGTCGCTGCCCTGCTGCTGGATGATCGGCTCGGCGACGCCCAGTTCGTTGACCCGGTTGCGCAGGGTGGTGATGTTCTGTTGCAGGGCGAAGTCGCGCTTTTCCTTGATCTCGCGCTCGCCCAGGGCGAGCTTCAGACTCAGCGGTCCCGGCTCGGTTTGTTGCAGGCTGGGCAGGTTCTTGCGCAGCACCTGGGCGGCCTTGTCGCGTTCCGCCGCGTCCTTGAATTCGACCTGCACCCCGCCGCTGGCAACGCGGCCCACCGAGGAGTACAGCACTTTCTCGGTGCGCAGTTGCGCGCGGACTTCGTCGACATAACTGTCCTCGATCTGCTTGATGGTGGCGTCCATGTCCACCTGCATCAGGAAATGCACGCCGCCGCGCAGGTCGAGGCCGAGATACATCGGGTTCAGGCCCATCGCCCGCAGGAAACCGGGGGCCGACGAGGCCAGGTTGAGGGCGACGATGTAATCGCGGCCCAGCCGGTCCTTGAGGATGTCGGCGGCCTTGAGTTGTTCTTCCGAGTCGGCGAAGCGGATCAGGAGGCGGTCGCCTTCCAGTTCCAGCCGCTTGTGGGGCAGCTTGTCCGCGTCGAGCAGACCGGCGACCCGGTTCTGGAACGCGGCGTCGACGGCGATGTTGGCGCGGGCGCCGGAGATCTGCACGGCGGGATCCTCGCCGAACAGGTTGGGCAGCGCGAAGATCAGGCCCCAGAGCATCACCAGGCCGATCAGCAGATACTTCCACCAGGGATATTGATTCAGAGCGTGCGGAATGGGCATGGAGGGGTGGTTCCCGCGTGGCGCCGGGCGGCGCGATTACGGATTGCCCTTGAAGGTGCCCTTGGGCATCAGCGAACCGACGGCCTGCTTCTGGACCTTGACCTGCACGCCCTCGGCGATTTCCACCTGCACGAAATTCTCGCCCACCTCGATGATCCGGCCCAGCAACCCACCGCCGGTGACGATCTCGTCGCCTTTCTTGAGCGCGTCCACCATTTGCTTGTGTTCCTTGGCGCGCTTGGTCTGCGGGCGAATCAGCAGGAAGTAGAACGCCGCGATCAGGACGATGGGAAACAGCAGATTCAGAAAGCCCATGTCGCCACCGGCGGGAGCGCCGGTAGCTTGGGCCATGGCATCTTGGATCAGGAAGTTCAAAAGGCTTTCCATGGGAGTTCCTCA
>JAVMKJ010000155.1:13120-15304 GCA_031732855.1 Candidatus Competibacter sp. | reverse complement strand
TTCGATTTTATTCTATCCGCACTAAAAAAGTAAATTCTATTGGTAATTGGTATTAGCTGCCGTGGCGGCGGCACCTGGTCGCCGAAAGCCAGTCGCCGCAGGTTTTCCAGGGCTTCGAAGTCGCTGGCGGCGGGAGCGAGCGCCTTGCCGGGGTCGAAGCCGGTGAACTGGCGGGAGGCGGGCAAGACTTCCAGCACGGCTTCCAGCGCCATCAGGAACGCCGGTTGCTGATCGAGGCGGTGATGCTTGAGTTGTTCGACCGCCGCTTGCAGGGTGGCTTGTTGGCCGCGCCGCGCGGCGTGATGCAGGGCGTCCAGCAGGGTGCGCGAACCGTCGGCCGGGCCGAGCTTGCCGTTGGCGGCGCGGGTTTGGCTGTCCCACAACAGCACGTCGCTGGCTTTCTTCTCGGCCAGGTTGCCGATGAGGTCCCGCTCCATGTCCACGCCGACCACGCGGGCCAGTTGCAAGGCTTCGTCGTAGGGGAATTGCGGGGCGGCGAAGGCGTCCCAGGCCAGCACGAACCATTCGGTGAGCGGGTCGAGTTCGGCCTGGCGGCGGACGCGGGTGAGTTGTTCCAGCCGCCAGCGTTTCACCTCGCGGCGGGCGGTGGTGAGGGCGTCTTCCGGGGTGGCGGCGTAGGGATCCCACGGCTCCTCGAAGATGTCCTACTGGCGGCGGCGTTGCCGTTCCGGGGGCGGTGGACGTGGCCGGCCCCGTTTGAGTGGCCAGTGGCGGGAGAATTCCTCCAGCGCCGGGCCGAAGCAGTCCAGGTAGAGGTCCACGCCGCGAATGCCGGCTTTTTGGAACTCGCCGACCCGGGTGCGCACGGCCTGGCTGACGCGCGGTTCCACGTCTTCCCAGTAGAGGATATCGGTGGTGTCCTTGGCCGGGCGTGGGCGGCAGATCAGGAAAATGGTGCTGTTGGCGGCGGCCTTGTCCTTGATGTGCAGCGAGCCTTCGGCTTCGGTGTTGATCGGCCAGGAGGCGGTGTTGGTGAAGCCGGCGTCGAGCAGGCCCTTGGTGAGCGCGTCCCAGGCGCCGGTGGCCTTGTGGGTGAACATCAGGGTCATGATGCCGTCGGCTTTCAGCACGCGGCGGCATTCGGCGAAGATGGCCGCCATGCGCTCCTGATAGTCGCGCGTGGCGAGGGCCTTGGCGCCGCGCTCCTGGTTCTTGAACTTGGCGGGATTGGCGACGGCTTCGCGGTCCTTGTCGGTGAGGGCGCGGGTGAACAGTTCGGGATAGACGTAGCCGGCGGTGCGCTTGAGCCAGACGTAGAAGAAATCCGACAGCTCGGCGTACATCACGTTGTCATAGTACGGCGGGTCCATCACCACGGCGTCGATGCTGGCGTCGGCCGGATGCGCCAGATGGTCGGCGGATTGGCAGGCGAGGGTGAGCGGCGGCGGGGTGAACGGCTGCCTCTACTCAAGCAGCCGGCAGGCCAAGCTGGGAAAGTGACGGAAACCCTGATCGAAGGTGACCATCGTCAATTCGCTCGCGTGGGCATAGGCAGCCAAATAAGCATCCGTCCACAGCCTGGGCGTATAGGCTCGTCCGCTCGCGAAGCGTTCAAAAGCGGCATCCAGACCGGCGGGCTCGGCGGGAGTAAAGCGTATTCGCTCATCTTCCAGCAACCGGCGCCAGAGCGCCCAGCAGGCAGCGGTGTCCAACACCTCCTCCTGCATCACGGTGGGATTATTCAACAGCCGCAGCAGACCCATTTGGACGACCCGGCAGATCACGGCTTCGCCCGCCGCCACGCTATCCAACCAGCGTACCGCTACGGCGTGGCGGGCATGGCGATCGGTGACCAGCGCCAATAAGACATTGACATCACAGAGGGCCGGCATGGGTGACGTCTTCGTCCAGTTGCGCCCGTTCCTCGGCCTGCCGTACCGCTTCAAGCGGAAGCGTCCCTGGCCGCCGGCTTCGATGAAGGGGAAACTCCACTCGCCGTGACGCTTCGGGCGTCAACGGCGTCACCAAAGCCAAGCGCAAGCCTTGTTCGATGAGGTCGCGCAACCGTACTCCTTCCAATGCGGCCCGCGCCTTGGCCTGCCGGAGCAGTTCATCGGGTATCTCTATCGTGGTTCGCATAAAATCATCGTTGCATAAAAACACATTTTGGACAATGGAGGGAAATGAAGCAGATGTTTCAGTGGGAGCGGGCTGGCCCGCGAT
>JAVMKJ010000155.1:0-13020 GCA_031732855.1 Candidatus Competibacter sp. | reverse complement strand
GGACAATGGAGGGAAATGAAGCAGATGTTTCAGTGGGAGCGGGCTGGCCCGCGATAGGAATCGATAGGAATAGCAGGATGTGGGAGCGGGCTGGCCCGCGATGCTCGATTCCTATCGCGGCCAAGGCCGCTCCTACCGCCGGGGATCGACCAGCAAAATCCGCAGCGCCATCAACACCCGCCGTGGGTGGGGGCGATGCAGCGCCATCCCCAGCCAATAGGCCGCTTCCTCGCGGCTCATGGCTTCGATGCCCGCCACGCACGCCAGCATGTAATCGCGGTTGCGCATCGGCGCCAGCACCCGGAACAGCAGACCCAGACCCAGCGCGAGGTCTTCGTCGAGCGGAAACGCCCGCGCCTCCCGCAACGGCAACCCCCCCAGATCGATCTTCGCCTTGGCCAAACGTCGCAACAGCCGATGTTCGATCAGCGCCAGATTGCGCCCGCGCAACCCCGCCACCCGCACGGGCGCCTTGAGGTGTGGCATCGCCGGGGTGGGTAGTTGCCAGATTTCCCACTCGGCATCCGCCTGTGCCTGCCACTCGACGCGCAACTCGTAGCGGGGCAAGCCCGTCGCCGACGCGCTCATGCCGCTTCCTCGCCTCGCGCCCTGGCGTAAATCTCGCTGCTGCATCCCTTGCTCAACTGTCCGGTCAACTTCTCGGGTTCGTCGCCCGCCAGCGGCAAGCCGTCGTTGAAGGTGAGCAGATAGGTCGCGGTCAAGGTGCGTTCGCGGGCCGCGCGCAATTGCGGTTCCAGGAAATCCTTGACCGGCTGGGCATCGGCCACCGCCCCGCTGAATTCGCCGCGAAACTCGCTGCCTTGCGTCGTGGTGTAGCTGGCAACCAGGGTGAGCTGCTGGTCGGCGCTGGGAATGGCGGCGATCAGCCCCAGCAACCGCAGCCCATCCGTGACGTGGTAAACCCGCAGCTCCAGGGTTTTGATGGCCGCCAGTCCCCGCGTCCGCAGTTGTCCCCACAATCGAGTCAACGCCTCTTTCAGCACGCCTTCGGCGACAAACTCGATCGTGGTCGGGTCATCGACCTCGGGAGGTTCAGGTGCAATCTCCGGCGGCGATGGATAAACGGTATCGGGCGGTTCGGAATCCGGTTTTGGCTTTCGAGTCGAACGCGGCCAAATGCCCTGTTCGCGGGCATGGCTGGCGGTGTAGACGAACGCCTGTTCGTCGATCTTGATCTCGGCCCAGGGATCGCCCTTGCCCCAGAGCAGATCGCCGTGCTGGTACACATACTCGCCCTGCTCCACGCCACGCCGGATGCCCCTCACGAACACGGCATCGCCCACCAGCATCGGCAAACCGGGGTCGCGGCGGAACTCCGCCCGCAAGGCGGCGGTGCTGATCCGACCCTTCCGCAACAGCGTCCGGTCGCGGATGTAGGTCGGTGAATCGGGTTCGTCGTCGGGCAAGCGCAGCTTGTTGTTGTCTTGCAGCACCCGCACCACTTGTCGCTGACCGTCGCCGGGATTGGCCGAGGCGCTCGGCAGATCGACCACGCTATGGGCCAAATCCAGCGTCGCCCCTTCCAGGCGTAGCTTGGACGGATAGAACAAATGCCGGTATGCCTGCTGGATGGCGACCGCCAGCGCCTGTTCCGATTGCTGGTACAACCCTTCCAGGCGCTCCTGTTGCGGCGCGGTCAAGTCCTTCCGGCGCTCGGGCTGGCGCAGGTTGCCCAGCGCCAGCCGATACGCCATCTTGTCCCAGATATCCGCCCGGTTGGCGGCGTCGATGGCCAGGAACACCAGATTGTTGCGGTGCTGGCGGAACTGGTCGTCGCTGGCGCTTCTGTACTGGTACATCCTTGCCACCAAATCGGGTACGGCCACGGCCTCGCTGCGAACTTCCACCGCGTCGTAACCCAGCACGATCAGATATGGTCGGCCATCGCCGCCGTCGTCGGGAATCTCGTAGGGGCCGGCGGCAAACGGCAGGCAGATCAAAATTCCCCGGCGTTCGGCACGGCGCGCAGTCCGCGCGTCGCGTGAGTCAGGGCGATCGGTGCGTGGGTCTTGCCGCCACCATAGTTGGTATCCAGCCGAAAGATGGCGGCGACTTGTTCGGGATTGCCGGTCAACCGCAGGCAGACGTTGCGCAGCAGGGTCTTGAGGCCGCGCGTCGGATGGGTGTTGGCGAAGAACTCGACCGGGTCCTTGTACTCATCCGGGGCATCGCCGCGCAGCACCTGAGCGAGATCGGCGGCGAAATCGGATTCGGTGATGCGGCCCGCCAGCACGTCGCGGCGGGGTTCGCAGATTTCGAACAGGGAGGGGAGATAGATCATGGTCGAGAATTTATTGTCTTGCAGACGCTAGCCCATCGTGGTTCGCCGCATGAGAAGTCAATGTTTCTGTTGAATAACAAATATAGCCTGGAGACCCACCACAATTGGCGGTATTGGCATGAATCTCGTGAAAGCCGTCCCCGTCTTCAACACCCTCGAATCCGACAGGCTGCTGGATCGCGCCATCAAATTTCTCATCCCTCAATTCTTTCCAGCAACCCTTCGACCGCCGCCGCCCGCGCCTCGACGTCGGGCAAATCCTGGATAAAACGCAGCTTGTCCTTGCCGTCCAGTTTGTAGACCTTGGGCTGTGACTGAATCAGCCGCACCAGTTTGGCCGGGTCGATCCTCGGCTCCGGCCCGAACACGAGCCGTCCGCCCTTCGGTCCGGCTTCGATCTTGCGCACGCCCAGCGGCGTCGCCCGCAACTTCAACTCCGTCACCCGGAACAAGGCCTTGACCGGCGCCGGCAACAAGCCGAAACGGTCGATCATTTCCACCTGCAACTCCCGCAGTTCCTCCTCGTCGCGGGCGCTGGCGATGCGTTTGTACAGAATGAGCCGGCTGTGCACGTCGGGCAGGTAGTCGTCCGGGATCAGCGCCGGGCTCTGCAGATCGATCTCGGGACCGTGATCCAGCGGTCGCTCCAACTCCGGCACCCGTCCCGCCTTCAGCGCCCGCACCGCCCGTTCCAGCAGGTCCATGTACAGGGTGAAACCCACCTCGTGAATCTGGCCGCTCTGCGCCTCGCCCAGCAACTCGCCGGCGCCGCGAATTTCCAGGTCGTGACTGGCCAGAAGGAAGCCGGCGCCCAGATCTTCCAGGGACTCGATCGCTTCGATCCGCTTGACCGCGTCCGCCGTCATCGCCGGGCGCGGCGGCACGATGAGATAGGCGTAGGCCCGGTGGTGCGAACGCCCGACCCGCCCGCGCAACTGGTGCAACTGCGCCAGCCCCAGCTTGTCGGCCCGATTGATCAGGATGGTGTTGGCGCTGGGCACGTCGATGCCCGACTCGATGATGGTGGTGCAGACCAGCAGATTGCAGCGGCGGTGGTAGAAATCCAGCATCACCTGCTCCAGATCCCGCTCGCGCATCTGTCCGTGGGCGACCGCAATCCGCGCGCCCGGCGCCAGTTCCGCCACCTGCGCCGCCATGCGCTGGATGGTCTCCACCTCGTTGTGCAGGAAATAGATTTGCCCGCCGCGTTTCAACTCGCGCTGGCAGGCCTCCCGGATCGTCGCCGGGTTCCATTGACCGACGAAGGTCTTGACCGCCAGTCGCCCCGCCGGCGGCGTGGCGATGATGGACAGGTCGCGCAGTCCGGCCATCGCCATGTTCAGGGTGCGCGGGATCGGCGTGGCGGTCAGGGTCAGTATGTCCACCTCGGTCCGCAGCGACTTCAGCCGTTCCTTGTGCCGCACCCCGAAGCGGTGTTCCTCGTCCACCACCACCAGGCCCAACTGTTTGAATTTCACGCTGTCCTGCAGCAGTTTGTGGGTGCCGATCAGAATGTCCACCCGCCCCTCGACCAGCGCCTTCAAGGTTTCCGCCTGCTGTTTCGGCGAGCGGAACCGGGACAGTAGTTCGATCCGCACCGGCCAGTCGGCGAAGCGGTCGAGAAAATTCTGATAGTGCTGCTGGGCCAGCAACGTCGTGGGAGTCAAAACCACCACCTGCCGCCCGTCCTGCACCGCCACGAAAGAGGCCCGCATCGCCACCTCGGTCTTGCCGAAACCGACATCGCCGCACACCACCCGATCCATCGGTTTGCCCGCGCGCAGGTCGGCGATCACCGCGTCGATGGCCACTTGCTGGTCGGCGGTTTCCTCGAACGGAAAGGCGGCGGCGAAAGCGGCGTAATCCGCCTCGCTCAAACCGAAGGCGTGACCGGGCCGGGCTTCGCGGCGGGCGTAGATGTCCAACAGTTCCGCCGCCGCGTCGCTGGCCTGCTGGGCGGCCTTGCGGCGGACTTTTTCCCATTGGCCGCTGCCGAGCTTGTGCAGGGGAGCGGCTTCCGGCGAGGCGCCGGTGTAGCGGCTCAGCAGATGCAGGGCGGCCACCGGCACGTACAGCCGGTCGCCGCCGGCGTATTCGACCACCACGAACTCGCCGTCGATGCCGGCGACTTGCAGGCGTTCCAGTCCGGCGTAGCGGCCGATGCCGTGCTCTTCGTGGACGATGGGCGCGCCCAGGCTGAGATCGGTGAGGTTGCGGATGATGGCGTCGGGGTCGCGGCTGGGCGCGCGCCGGCGGACCTGCCGCGCCCGCTCGCCGTACAACTGTGGCTCGGTGATGATCGCCAGCGGCGGCTCCGTCAGCAGCAGACCCTGTTCCAGCGGCGCGACCGTCAGCGCCACCTTCAGATCCTCCCGCGCCAGAAACTCCGCCCAGTTTTCGCAGACCTGCGGTTGCACGCCATAACCGCGCAGCGTATCCAGCAAAACCTCGCGGCGGCCGGCCGATTCGGCGGCGAACAGCACCCGCCCCGGATATTCCGCCAAAAACTGTTCCAACGCCTCGGCCGGCCGTTCGTGGCGCGGCTGGAACGGCAGGGCCGGTGGCGGCGCGGTCGGAAAGTTCACTCCGCCGTCCCCCGCCTCCCGCAACTCGATCCGCGGATGGCGCGCCAGCGCTTTTTCCACCTGGGCCGCTTCCAGAAACAGCAACGGCGGTGGCAACAGCGGCCGTTCCGCGTCGTGCCGGCGCTGCTCGTAGCGCTCCACGAGTTGCTCCTGGAACGTCGCCATCGCGGCGTCCACCCCATCCAGCCGGATCGCCAGGGTGCTTTCGGGCAAATGGTCGAACAGGGTCGCGCTCTGCTCGAAAAACAGCGGCAGGTAGTACTCGATGCCGCCGGGAGCGTTGCCGGCGCTCACCTCGCGGTAGAGGATGCTGCGCTGGGGATCACCTTCGAACTGACGGCGCCAGGCTTGACGGAAGCGGGTGATGGTTTCCTTGTCCAAGGCAAATTCCCGCGCCGGCAGCAGCTCGATTCGCTCCACCTTGGCGACGGAGAGTTGCGTGTCCGGGTCGAAGTCGCGGATGCTCTCCACCTCGTCGTCGAACAGTTCGATCCGATACGGCCGTTCGGCGCCCATCGGGAACAGGTCGAGAATCGAGCCGCGCATCGCGAACTCGCCGTGCTCGACCACTTGCGATACGCAGACATAGCCCGCCGCCTCCAGCCGCTGGCGGAAGCGGTCCAGATCCAGCCGCTCGCCAGCCGCAAGCAACAAGGCGTACCGGTCCAGATAGCCGCGCGGCGCCAACCGTTGCATGATCGTCGCCACCGGCGCCACCAATACCCCGCGCCGCCGCTGCGGCAATCGGTACAAAGCCGCCAGCCGCTGCGAGACGATGTCCTGATGAGGCGAGAACCCGTCGTAGGGCAGCGTCTCCCAGTCGGGAAACGCCAGGATCTCCAACTCCGAACCGCCGAATACCCGCAGTTCGGTTTCCAGCCGCAGCGCGGTCTGGCTGTCCGGCGCGATCACGAGCACCAAGCCGCGATAGCGGGCAGCCGCCGCGGCGATCAGCAGGGCGGGACCGGCGCCGTGCAATTGACCCCAGCGCAGGGGTTGACGGCTGTCGGGCGGCAGAACCGGTCGCAGCGGCGGGATGGGTAAAGCGGAAGGTCGAGCGATGACCGACATGGATTCAGGCCACGGGCGGCAGGCAACGGGAACAGGCGCGGGATTTTATACCAATTCTCGCCGGATTCCGGTTTTACCTCGCTCTTATCGCCGCTCTTGATCCTTCTGTCCGCCGGGAAGAGCGGATGAGGGCGGTGGAAAGGTTGGATGGATCGCGTCTTGGACACGGAAGATTGCGCGGATGTTCAGGCTTGGTTCAGGGCGCCGGCGTATTCATCTGGATCGCATGCCCACCAAAAACAAGGCAGGAGCCCACCATGACCCGCGCGCCAAAAACTTCCGAATTTGCCAATATTTTGCGATCCATCGTCCCCGTTCTGGCGGGCGCGCTGGCGCTTTGCGCCGAGACCACCGCCGCAACGACTTTCGCCGATCTCGCCCAAGAAGCTTTCGCGCGTTCCCAAAACCCCTGGGAGCCGATGACGCCCGCGCCCGTGGTGGAGATCGACCCACCCGAAGGCAGCAACCCGATGGGGCTCGACTTCGTCGAATACGGAAAACTGTTGGCGCGGCCCTTCCATGACGATCGCGTCTGGTGGCTGCGGGCCAGCCCGCGCGGCAATTTTGAGAAGGATCGGCTCGAGGTTTGGATTTACCGACCCGAGCGGGACGACTATTCGCCGGTCGCCTACCGGGCCGAGGATTTCCCCTACCATCACCCCGCGATCCGCCCGCCTTTGCCGAATCCCATCCCCGGCGCCGCCCGCCACCTGAGCGCGGTCGATATCGGCTTCCAAAGGAACAACCCGATCGGTTGGCCGCAGATCCTGCATCTGGGCGGCAACGGCTACGGCCGGCTGACCGGATTCCCGCCGCTGGGGTTCGGCACCTCCTTCCGGTGGGGGGTGCGCAATCTGGGCCAGCCCAACGAGGATTTCGTCAAGCTCCGCAAGCTTTATCTGCAAAAACTCAACGATCGGGCCTTTCGCCTGCTGGGACTGGCGGACGGTCAGGCCTTCGCGGCGGCGTTCGCCGCCACCTTGCAACCCGGCGAAGCCAGCAGCCTGCGGGTCACCATGAAAATCTTCCTGAGACAGCCGTTGCGGATCGCCAGGGAGCCGAGCCTGGGGCCGCTGGGCCTGAGTTCGATGTTCTGGAAGGACGAAGGCGCCACCCCGCGCGATCCGCACGACGAAGCGCACGATGCCGATTTGTTGGTCGCCTGGTACCCGGATGGCCGACGCCGGGAGCAGCCCATCGCCATTCCGGACGACCCCACCGATCCGCCGCTGACGATGAATTTCGGCGAGGCGACGGATTTCGCGCTGGTCCAGGCGGACCGGAACCCCGCTCACTACCGGCGGTACGA
The DNA here is from genome assembly GCA_031732855.1 of Candidatus Competibacter sp. Taxonomy (GTDB): domain Bacteria; phylum Pseudomonadota; class Gammaproteobacteria; order Competibacterales; family Competibacteraceae; genus JAVMKJ01. The sequence continues at coordinate 5,753 of JAVMKJ010000155.1, read as the reverse complement.
TGCGGTGGGCTACGCCGACCGGGCGTCGCTGCTGATTTCGGACATCCACAGCAGTCTGCCCTACGCCGTCGGGCTTTGGCAGTCCTACACCGATTACGAGGGCGCGGACAACGTCGCGGTTTTCGTGCGCTTTAACCGGGATGCGGAACGGCCGACCTCGGTCGATGACGGCATCACCTTCTCCTACACCCTGTCCGCCTATCGCTGAGCGGGACCCGAGCGGAGTCGGCCAGTCGTTTGGCCGCGGTTCAGCCAGCGTCAGGTACCGTGAACATCCCAACAACCGGAGGAGACCCCATGAAGCCCCCGATGATCGCCACCACTGTTGCCACGCTCCTGTTCGTCCCGGGCACTCCCGCGCGGACCGACGGGCCGAACGACGCCGGACCATCGCTCGAAACCGGGCGGCGCGAGACCCGCAAGGCGCGCGAGGACCGGTTGCGCGAGGCACAGCGGCGCCACGATCGACGCAGTCGCGAGACCCGCAAGGCGCGCGAGGACCGGTTGCGCGCGGCCAACAGAAATCAGTTACAGGGGGTCTGGACATAAGGTCAGCAGCGCCTCAAAGCCGACGATGACATCCAGCAACTCGGTGGTGATGGCCTCCTGCCGTTGCTGGTGATAGAGCGCGCGCAACGCCGCCAGCTTGTCTTCGATGTTGCGTTCGGCGTTCTGCATGGCCAGCAGGCGGCTGGCGTGTTCGCTGGCCAGCGATTCGGCGCAGGCGCGGAAGAAGGCAACGAACAGCCACTCGCTCAGCAAGGTCGTCAGCAGGGCTTCCCGATGGCCATAATGGCCGGGCAGGGAGCGTCCCGGCCACGGTCCCGGGCTTTGCAAAGTGGCCGGGTCGAGCGGCAGCAACACCAGCATGCGCGGCGTCGGGTGCATTCCGGCTTGAGGATGCTGCTGGCATAACAACAGCCGTTCGACGCCCGCGCTCCGCCATTGCTCCAGCGCCGGCAACAGTTGCCGCAGGGTTTGCACGATGCCGGTGGCGGCGGCGGGGGTATAGAACGTCTGCTCGGGGACCAGGCCCATGCTCTCCAACACAGCCGCCAGACGGACTCCAACCACCATGATGCGATGACGATGACGGGGGAACTCCGCCAGCGTCGCCCGAATATGACCGGCCAGGTCTTCGTTAAACCGCCCGCACAGGCCATGATCGGAACCGAATGCCACCACGCCGACGATGAGTTCCCGCCGGCTCGATGACGCAGGGTTGCCATGAAAGTACCGACTTTCATCGTCGGGGGTGACGCCGCCGACATGACTGTTAGGTTGAGGGCGGAGGGGAGCCGCTTCACCCAGGATTGCCGCCAGTCCCAGGCGTACCGCCCGCTCGTAGTCGGCGACCGCCGCGACCGCCTGTTCGTACTGGCGGATGCTCGCCGCCGCCAGGGTTTTCATGGTGCGGACGATGCCTTGCAGATTTTCCACCGTGGCCACGGTATGGCGCAGGCTGCCCAGCGTCGGCATGGCGGCGGAGTCTACTCCCCGCGCCCGCTGGCCGGGGAAGGATTGGGGGTGTGAGTGGATGGATTCGCCAAGGCGGCGCGGGCGATGGCCAGCAGAACCTCCCGATCCTCTTCGTCCAGGTCGGCGCCCGCCGTGATTCGCCGAGCGATCTCCGCGCCGTGGGTGACCACTGCTTCCCGCACCCCTCTTTCGGCCTCGCCGATTCGCTCCAGCGGCACGGGGTCGAGCGCGCCCTGCGTGACGGCCAGCAGGATCGCGATCTGTTCCGCCGCCGGCAACGGTTGATATTGTGGCTGTTTCAGCACTTCCCGCAGCCGCTGTCCCCGGTCGATGGCGCGGCGGGTGGCGTCGTCGAGGCGGGTGCCGAAACGGGCGAAGGCTTCCATCTCCTCGAACTGAGCGTAGGCCAGCCGCAATTCCCCGGCCACCGCCCGGTAGGCCGGCAGCTGTGCCTTGCCGCCGACCCGCGATACCGATTTGCCGATGTCCACCGCCGGCCAGATGCCCTTGCGGGCCAGCATCGGCGAAAGATAAATCTGCCCGTCGGTGATCGAGATCAGATTGGTGGGAATGTAGGCGGCAAGATTTTGTGCCTCGGTTTCCACGATCGGCAGCGCCGCCAGCGAGCCGCCGCCGTACTCCGGGCGCAAGCGGGCGGCGCGTTCCAGCAGGCGGGAATGCAGGTAGAAAATATCGCCGGGAAACGCCTCCCGTCCCGGCGGACGGCGCAGCAACAGGCACAGTTCCCGATAGGATTGGGCATGGCGGGTCAGGTCGTCGTACACGATCAGCGCGTCGCGACCCTGGGCCATGAACCATTCGGCGATGCTGGTCGCCGCGTAGGGAGCGAGCATTTGCAGACCGGGCGGATCTTCGCCGGCGGCGACCACGACCACGCTGTAGGCCAGCGCCCCCTGCCGGCGCAGGACGGCGATCACCTGCGCCACCGCCGCGCCGCGCTGACCGACGGCGCAGTAGACGCAAATCACGCCCCGATCGGCCTGGTTGAGGATGGCGTCCACCGCCAGGGCGGTCTTGCCGGTCTGACGATCACCCAGAATCAGCTCCCGCTGGCCGCGCCCGATGGGGATTGCGGCGTCCACTGCTTTGATCCCCGTCGCCAGAGGCACGCTGACCGGAGCGCGGGCCAGAATCGGCGGCGCGGGCCGTTCCACCGGCGAGCGTTCGCCGGTGGTGATGGGGGGGCCGTCGTCCAAGGGGTCGCCGAGCGCGTTCACCACCCGGCCCAGCAATGCCGCGCCGACCGGCGTATCCAGCACCCGTCCGGTTCGTTCCACGGTCGCGCCGGCCCGCAAGCCGCCCTGATCCCGCAGCAGCACCACTCCAACCTCTGCTACGTTCAGGTCGAAGGCGATGCCGGTTGAATCGTCGGCGAAACGGACCAGTTCCATCGCCGCCACGCCCGGCAGGCCGCGCACCCGCGCCACGCCCTGACCGACCGCGGCGACGGTCCCAATTTCCACCGGGCGCAGGGGTGGACGGTAGCCGTTCAGGGCGGCGTCGAAAGGGGCGAACCAGTCCGGCGGGATCATGAGCCATTGCCGCCGGCGGGCGGAATCAGGGCCTGCCATTCGGCGGCGAACCCGTCGAGATAACTGTCCAGGGTCCAGGTCAACCGTTGGCTCGAAGTTTCCAGGGTAATCCCCAGTGATGCGGTGGGATCGATTCGGAAGTCCGGAACCAGGTCGCTGGCCAGGATTTGTCGCAAACCGGCGGCCAGCGTCCGGCACTGGGAGTCGGGCAGGGGAAAGCTGGTGACGACCGTGCAACCGTCTTGAATAGACCGGGCCAGCGTTTGCCGGGTTTCACTGTCCAGGGTTTGCAGCCGCGCCAGCAGGGCGGACGCCATTTGCGCTTCCAGTTCGGCATTGGCCAAATCGTGAAGCGTGCGCCGGGCCAGCGTCAGCAGGCGTTGGCCGGCCTCGCGTTGCAGTGCCCGCTGAAAATCCTGCTGTTCCCGATACAGTTCCGTTCGCCAGCGTTCCCGCGATTCGTCCACTTCAGTCCGCGCCTGGGTCAGCCAGTTTTGCCGTTGCGCGGCGACTTCTTCCCGCGCCTGGGTCAGCCAGCTTTCCCGGCTGGCCGCCAGTTCCTGTTGTCGCACGAGGTAGTCGCGTTGCAGCGCTTCGGCTTCCGCCGCCTTGGCTTGCGCTTCCGCCAACGCGGCGGCGACCCGTTGCTGGCGGGCGGCCATCGCGGCGAGAATCGGACGATACAGGAACCGCTTGAGCAACCACAGCAACAGCAGGAAATTGCCGATCTGGGCGGCGACGGTGAACCAGTCCAGTTTCATGCCTAGCGAGCGGTCGGGGCGATGACGTGATTCCAGAACGGATTGGCGAAGATCAGGATCAGCGAGATCACGAAGCAGTAAATCGCGGTGGATTCGATCATCGCCAGTCCGACGAACAGGGTGCGGCTGAGGGTGGCGGCCTCATCCGGTTGCTGGGCGATGGCCAGCAGCGCCTGCGCCACGGCCCGACCTTCGGCCAGGGCTGGGGCGATGGTGCCGAGACAAATCGTCAGACCAGCGGTGACGATGGAGACGATACCGATCACGAGCGCGGGGTCCATGAATGCTTGCCTCACCTGCGGGATTGGGAATGGGTGGTTTGTTCCCGAGCGGCGACGGCCGCCGCAATGAACACCGTCGCCAGCACCGCGAAAATATACGCCTGAATCAAGCCGGTCAGCAGTTCCAGCGCGTGCATCAGCGCCGGGAACGCCAGGGGCATCACCAGCAGCAGAATGGCCGCCGCCAGTCCGCCGCTCATCACGTTGCCGTACAGCCGCACCGCCAAGGCCAGGGTGCGGGCCAGCTCGCCGATGAGATTGAGCGGCAACATCAGCGGAGTGGGTTCCAGGTACAGATGCAGGAAGCCGCGCACGCCGTGCCGGCGGATGCCGTAAAACGGGACCGCGCAGAACACGCAGAGCGCCAGCGCGGTGGTGGTGGACAGCGAACCGGTGGGCGGCTCGTAGCCCGGCACGACCGCCAGCAGGTTGCAGGCGGCGATGAAGAGGAACAAGGTGGCAACGAACGGCAGGAACGGGCCGGGGTCCTGGCGGGTGATGTCTCCGATCTGGTTCTGGGCACCCTCGACCAGCACCTCCAACAGGTTTTGCCAGGGCGACAGTTCGCCGGTGGTGGAGAGTTTTCGGGTTACCCAGCGCGCCAGCCCGGCCAGCAGGGCGATGGTGAGCCAGGTGAAGATCAGGGTGGCGTTGATCTTCACCACGCCGAGATCGAGCGGAATAGTCTGGTCGGGGCTGATGTTCAAGAAGAGCAGTCTCGGCTTGGTGAATTTTCAACAGGATGAACTCTGGACGAAATGGTATGAAAAAGCTATATTGTCAATAAGTTAAGAGGTGGACTATGAATCCTGCCGCTGCAAATCCACGGACCAAAAACGCTCCTGAATATGATCGGGATTTCTATCAATGGACGCAACACACCGCCGAACTATTGCGGCAAGGCCGGTTGAGCGATGTGGATGTGCCGAATCTCGCCGAGGAAGTCGAGAGTATGGGCAATACCCAAAAACATGCGCTCGTCAGCCACTTGGCCGTGTTGCTGATGCACTTGCTCAAATGGAAGTATCAACCTGGCAAGCGCACGCCCTCATGGGAAACCACGATCCTGGTGCAACGCGACGAAGTGGCCGATTTACTGGAAGACAGTCCCAGCCTCAGGAATGAGCTGGAAAAGCGGTTCAACCATGCTTATCAGCGCGCCCGCAAGATGGCCGCCAAGGAGACGGGGTTGGCGTTGGCTGCTTTTCCAACCGAAAATCCGTTCACTTTTGCGGAGGTGATGAACGAAGATTGGTTGCCACAAGAGTGATTTGAATTAATTGAATTGTTTGCTTTCAGAAATACTACAGATCGATCAATAGCATAGAGAAAATAAATCAACGAAGCCGTCGTGTCAGCAGCACCCGCGCCACGATAAAGGCCAGCAGCGCCACGCCCAAGCGCGTCAGGTCGCGATCCGGGCCAAGGATGAAATAAAAGCCGGCCATGCTCACCGCCAGCCGCAGGGTAAAACTGCCGAACACCCACAGCGCGGGATGCGCCTGTTCTGACAAGCGCCGCAGGGTGAACCACAGGCCAGCGTAATAGAACAGCCCCAGCGCCGCGCCACCCAGAACGGCCAATAGCCAACCCAGCCCTTCAATCATGCGGCGGCCCCATCCGATCCACCCACTGCCAGGCAGCGATGCAACCCAGCGCCAGCCCGGCCAGCAGCAGGC
>JAVMKJ010000154.1:0-15525 GCA_031732855.1 Candidatus Competibacter sp. | reverse complement strand
GGCCGTTCTGATCAGCGAAAAAGCCAGCGCCGGTTCCGGATTTCCCGTCCGGCGCCTGCTCTGACATCAATCGCAGCCAGGATCAAAACCGGCCCGCGCGGTAATCGGCCAGCGCTTCCTCGATCTCCTCGCGATGGTTCATCACGAACGGACCCCACTGGGCGATCGGTTCGTGTAACGGCCGGCCGGCGATCAGCAACAGCCGCGATTCCTCCGTGCCGCGCAGCAACACCCCGTCGCTCCCCGGCGTGTTGGCCAGCACCGCCAACTGGCGGACCGCCACCGGTTCGCCGCGCTCGCCGACCTCGACCCGGCCGGCATAGACGTAGAGGAAGGCGTTGTGGCCGGCCGGAATCACCGCCCGGTGGGTCACGCCGACCGGCAGTTCGATGTCCAGATACAGCGGCTCGGTCGCCGCGCGTTGCACCGCGCCGGCCACCCCGCCGCTGGCTCCGGCGATCACCTTCACCGCGACTCCATCGCCGGCGGTGTAGCCTGGAATCGACTCCGCCGGGAGATCCCGGTAAGCGGGAGCCGTCAGCTTGTCCCGCGCCGGCAGGTTAACCCAGAGCTGGAAGCCGTGCATCAGACCGTTCTCCTGCTCGGGCAACTCGGAATGGACGATGCCGCGGCCGGCGGTCATCCACTGCACGCCGCCGGCCGCCAGCAGGCCCTCGTGACCGGCGCTGTCGCGGTGGCGCATCCGCCCGGCCAACATGTAGGTCACGGTTTCGAACCCGCGATGGGGGTGGTCCGGAAAGCCGGCCAGATAATCGTCCGGATTGTCGGAGCGAAATTCGTCCAGCATCAGAAAGGGATCCAGCCGCCGCTGCAGGTCGGCGGTCAGCACTCGCAGCAATTTCACCCCGGCGCCGTCGGATACCGACTGGCCGGCGACCAGGCGCTCGACTTCGCGGCTGCGAAAAGCGGTTTCGGTCATCGCGTTCATGTACGATCCTCCACGTCACGTATTATTTCGGTCCACCCGAAGGGCGAATCCGTCTGGAAGCCATTGTCCTGCTTGTCAGATCGATAAAAAAGCGCAAAATTTGCCGCTAATTTATCTATATTTTCGATAATATCGATGCCATTTCCCCGAACCACGCTGGAACAATGGCGGGTCTTGCAGGCGATCGTGGAGGAAGGTGGTTTCGCCCAGGCCGCCGCCGCCCTGCATCGCAGTCAGTCCGCCGTCAGTTACGCGGTGGCGCGCTTGCAGGAGCAGTTGGGAGTCGTCCTGCTGATACCCGACGGTCGCCGCATGGTCCTGACCCCAGCCGGCGAGGCCCTGTTGCGCGATGCCCGCCCGCTGCTGGAATCCGCGGTCCGGCTGGAGCGGCGCGCCCGCGCGCTCCAGCAGGGCTGGGAAGCCGAGGTGCGGCTGGCGGTGGACGGGCTGTGTCCCACCGCGCCGCTGCTGGCGGCGCTGGCGGCGTTCGCGGCGCGCTGTCCGGCAACCCGCCTGGACCTGCACGAGGAAGTTCTGTCGGGCGCCGAGGAAGCCCTGCTGTGCGGCACGGTCGATCTGGCCCTCGTGACCCGGGTACCGCCGGGATTTCTGGGCGACGCCGTCGCCGAGGCGGAGTTCGTCGCGGTGGCCGCGCCGGATCATCCGTTGCACCGGCGGGATGGCCCGCTGGCCGCCGCCGACCTGGCGGCGTTCGCCCAGGTTGTGGTGCGCGACTCCGGCGTCCGCCAGCCGCGCGACGAGGGCTGGCTGGGCGCCACCCGGCGCTGGACGGTCGGCCATCCGGACACGGCGGTGGCGCTGGTCGGCGCCGGACTGGCGTTTGCCTGGCTACCGCGACACCAGATTCGGGAACGGCTGGAGACCGGGGTGCTGCTCCCTCTGCCCCTGGCCAGCGGCGCCACCTATCGCCGCGCGCTGTACCTGGTGGTGGCCGATGAGGCCGGGGCCGGTCCGGCGGCGCGGGCGCTGGCCGATGACCTGCGCGCGCGTTTGGGTGGCGGTTCGCCGCCAGCGGGCATCGGGTAGGATCCGGGCCGCCCGACGTTGTCGAACTCGACCCTGAAGTCGTCTACAGTTCCCGGAAAGCGACATAACACCGTGAGGTCGACCATGGCCCTTGACGAAAAGCAGAGACAGAAGAAACTGGCCAGGAAACAGGCGAAAAGCAAGGCCAAGCTGGCCGAGCGAAAATCCAAACCCATTGTGGGAAACGACCGGCTGCTGCTGCTGGCCGCGCGCTTCCCGATCCACGAATGCCTGGTGCCGGAGGATTTGTTCGATACCGGCATCGGTCATCTCGTCCTGAGCCGCGCGCTACCCAACGGCGAATTCGCGATCGCGGCATTCCTGGTGGATGTCTACTGCCTCGGCGTCAAGGATGCGTTCCATCGCGTGGTCTCCCAGCAGGAGTACGACTACTACCGGAGCCAGATCGAAAGCCAGACCCGATACGAATCGGTTCATCCCAGTTGCCTGCGCAAGCTGGTCGAGGGGGCGGTCCGTTACGCCCGCGACCTGGGGTTCGCGCCGCATGCCGATTACGCGCGCGCCGCCCGGCTCTTTGGCGACATCCAAGCCGCCGCCTGTCCGGTCCGCTACACCTATGGCATGAACGGCCAGCCGTTGTACATCGGCGGTCCCAACGAAAGCGCCGCGCAATCGCGCCGGATTCTGGAAACCTTGGCGAGAACGCACGGTTCCGAAGAGATGGATTTCATCACGGCATCCGATACGCCGGATCCCGCCCAGCCGGCCACCCGCCAGCTTGCCCTGCTCGGTTACTCGATCACTGAAGAACCCCTGCACGAGCCGGACTACGAGCGGTTGCCCGAGTCGGTCAAGGAGCAGATCAACGAACTCTACCATCAGGCGCAGGAGCAGCCCAAGCAGGCCATCGCCATCCTGCTGCCGCTCATCGAGCAGTATCCCGACTTGCCCAAGCTTTACAACTTCCTGAGCGTTGCCTATCAGGTGCTCGGCGACCTCGACAACGCCCGGAAGGTTCTCGATGAGACCCTCGAACGGTTTCCCGATTATCTGTTCGGCCGGATCTCCTACGCCAACGATTGCCTGGAACGAGGCGAACTCGACAAGGTCTCCGAGATTTTCGAGGGCAAATTCGAACTCAAGCTGCTTTACCCCGAGCGGGAGTGTTTCCATATCTCCGAGGTGATGAATTTCAACACGCTCATGGCGCGGTATGACCTGGCGAGAGGGAATCGTGCCCAGGCCGAGATTCGCTACAAGCTGCTCCGCCAACTGGACCCGGAACACCCGCATACCCAGCTCGTCGGGCGGGCGCTCGCCAAGTCGCGACTGAGCGAATGGATTCGCAATATACTTCCGCGCCGCTAAAGCTGTGGAGGACCGCTTGAAACGCAGCCCCGGCGGTACCACGGGTACCGCCGGGGCGATATCCAACCCCCGAAGCCATCGCGCATCACGGCGCTGGTAGTGGCCCGTTCGACGAACGGGTCACGCGCGGATCCGGAGTCGCCTGAGCATGGATCAAGCCACCCACAACAAGATCGTCTCCTTCATCTGGGGCATCGCCGACGACGTACTCCGCGATCTCTTCAAGCGCGGCAAGTACCCCGATGTGATCCTGCCGATGTGCGTCATCCGGCGCATGGACGCGGTGCTGGAGCCAACCAAGCAAACCGTGCTCGACACCAGGAAGATGCTCGACGAAGCGGGCATCACCGAGCAACGCGCCGCGCTCTGCGATGCCGCGGGCCAGGCCTTCTACAACGCCTCGAAGTTCACCCTGCGCGACCTCAAATCCCGGGGCAGCCAGCAGCAACTGCTCGCCGACTTCGAGGACTATCTCAACGGTTTCTCGGCCAACGTCCAGGACATCCTGGAGAATTTCAAGTTCAGGAACCAGCTAAACACGCTGTCCAGGGCCGACGCCCTGGGCACGCTGATCAACAAGTTCCTCGACCCCGGCATCGACCTCTCGCCGGCCGGCATCGACAACCATTCCATGGGCACGGTCTTCGAGGAGCTGGTCCGCAAATTCAACGAGGAGAACAACGAGGAGGCGGGCGAGCACTGGACGCCGCGCGACGCCGTGCGGCTGATGGCGAACCTGGTGTTCCTGCCCATCGAGTCCGAGATCAAGTCGGGCACCTACCTGCTGTACGACTGCGCCTGCGGCACGGGCGGCATGCTCACCGTCGCCGAGGAAACGCTCGCGGCGATCGCCGCCAGGCGCAACCAGCAGGTCAAGAGCCTGCTCTACGGCCAGGAGATCAACCCCGAGACCTACGCCGTCTGCAAGGCGGACATGCTGCTCAAGGGCGAGGGTGAGAGCGCCGACCACATCATCGGCGGCGCGGAATGGTCCACCCTCTCGCACGATGCCTTCCCGGCGCAAGAGTTCGATTTCATGCTCGCCAATCCGCCCTACGGCAAGAGCTGGAAGAAGGACCTGGAAGCGATGGGCGGCAAGGAGGGGATGCGCGACCCTCGTTTCAAGGTGATGCACCAGGGCGAGGAACTCTCGCTCGTCACCCGCTCCAGCGACGGTCAGATGCTTTTCCTCGCCAACATGGCCTCGAAGATGAACGCCAGGTCGGCGCTGGGCAGCCGCATCGCCGAGGTGCATAACGGCAGTTCGCTGTTCACCGGCGACGCCGGTCAGGGCGAGAGCAACATCCGCCGCTGGCTGATCGAGAACGACTGGCTCGAAGCCATCGTCGCGTTGCCGCTCAACCTCTTCTACAACACCGGCATCGCTACCTACATCTGGGTGCTGTCCAACCGCAAGCCGGCGCACCGCAAGGGCCAGGTGCAGCTCATCGACGCCAGCCAGTGGTTCAAGCCGCTGCGCAAGAACCTGGGCAAGAAGAACTGCGAACTCTCGCCCGAGGACATCGAGCGCACCAGCCGTACCTTCCTCGATTTCAAGGAGACGCCGGAGTCGAAGATCTTCCCCAACGCCGCCTTCGGTTACTGGAAGGTCACGGTCGAGCGCCCGTTGCGCCTGCACAGCCAGCTCTCGCTCAAGGCCATCGAAACCTTGCGCTTCACTTCCGGTGACGAAGAGCTGCGCGCCGCGCTCTACGAGGAATTCGGCGACGTGCTCTTCAACAGCTTCGGCCAGGTCGCCGGCGCGCTGGAGAAACGCCTCGCCGACTGGGGCAGCGACGAGGACGAGGGCGACGACGAAGAGGGCGGCGGCGCCAGGAAGGGTCTGCCCGAGAAGAAGAAACAGAAGCTGCTCGACGCCAGGACCTGGGAGCGCGACGGCCGCCTGGTCGATGTCGCCACGCAGCTTCGCGCGGCGCTGGGCGACACGCTCTTTGAGGACCACAACGTCTTCCGCGATCGCGTCGATGCCGCTCTCCGGAAGGCCGGCATCAGGCTCCCCGCCGCCGACCTGAAGCAGATCCTCAAGGCCGTGAGCTGGCGTGACGACACCGCGCCGCCCGTCATCGCCAAGGCGCACAAGCCCGGCAAGATCAAGGCCGACCCGCTGCGCGGCCGCTACCTTCTCCCCTCTCCCCCCGGGAGAGGGGGCGGGGGTGAGGGAACCATCGTCGAATACGAGCCCGACTCCGACCTGCGCGACACCGAGCAGGTGCCGCTGCTGGAAGAGGGCGGCATCGAGGCCTTCATCCGCCGCGAGGTGCTGCCCTACACGCCCGACGCCTGGATCAAGGAAGACGCCACCCGGATCGGCTACGAGGTGAGCTTCACTCGGCACTTCTACCAGCCGCGGCCGCTGCGCACGCTGGAGGAGATCGCCGCCGATATCCTCGCCATCGAAAAGGAGGCGGAGGGGTTGCTGGACGGGCTGTTGAAAGGAGCCGGTGATCCATGAGCGACGGCAAGTCAGAACCGTTCAGGATTTCGGATAGTTCCAACGGCGTGTTGGGCAACCATCAGCCGAACCGCGCAACGCGCGACACGACAACCGCAAACGGGTATTGGCAGCGATGCTCCACCGACACCTCAACCACCAGCGTTTCACCCTCGCCGCCATCGACGACGTGATTTCGCGCGGTCGTTGGCGGGACTGGGCCGCCCTGCGGCGGGCCGCCTTGGCCGACCGTTCCCTGCTGGACAAGGTAGAGCGGGTCTGCGCACCGTACATCGCAGACCCTTACGCCCAACGTCATCACTTCTGGATGCACTATGTCCAACAACACCGCCCCGCTTCCTGATTGGGAACTCGTGCTGTCGTCCGCGGCACGGCTCCAGCGCATCCTGCCGGACGCCGTGCTGGTCGGCGGGACGGCCGCCGCGATGTATGCCGAACACCGTTTCTCCCACGACGCCGATCATGTACTCACGGACCTGCGTCACCACTTCGACGAGGTACTGGCCCAACTGGAGTCCGTGGCGGGATGGAAAACGGCACGGGTCCGACGCCCCGTGCAGATCCTGGGCAGTCTGGACGGCATCGAAACCGGGGTGCGCCAGTTGATCCGCGATGAGCCGCTTGAGACGGCCGTCATGGATTACCACGGCGAGCGGATCACGGTGCCGACCGAGGGCGAGATTCTGCGCATCAAGGGCGTGTTGATCCTGAAGCGCAACGCCACGCGAGACTATCTCGACTTCGTGGCGTTGGCGGATCGCATGGGCGATGAGCGCATTGCCGCCGCGTTGCAATCGTTCGACCGCCTCTATCGGCAGGACAACGGAGAGTCCCCGCTGCAACAGTTGCAGGTGCAGCTTGCTAATGCCCTGCCCTACGACTTGGAGGAAACCGAACTCGCCGAATACAAGAGCCTCGATCGACGCTGGCACGACTGGTCGGCCGTAAAGGCGGCTTGCGCGCGCATCGCCACGGCGATTTTCGACCGGGTATGCGAGCTTGAGGCCGAACGCTCCGATGATTGCGGTATGGAGCCATGACCAAGGCCGCCTGTACTCCGCCTACGCCTCGTTATCGATGGAGCCAATCCCACATGATCGCCGACCTCAAGCCGTACCCGGAATACAAGGCGTCTGGGCTGCCGTGGCTCGGGCAGGTGCCGGGGCATTGGGAGACGCGCCGCATGAAGTTCCTGTTCGAGGAACGAGTGCAGAAGGGCTTCCCGGATGAACCGCTTCTGGCTGCGACGCAGAGCAAGGGCGTCGTGCGGAAGAAGGACTACGGCGCACGCACGGTCACCGCCATGAAGGATCTGCACCTCCTAAAGCTCGTGGTGGAAGGCGACTTCGTCATTAGCCTGCGATCATTTCAAGGCGGAATCGAGGTCACACATGCGCGGGGAATAATCAGTCCTGCCTACACGATCTTGACTCCTCGGCATGAGGCAATCCGGAGCTACTACACCCGCTTCTTTAAGTCGCCGGACTTCATTAGCAGCCTCACTCTCTTCGTCACGGGCATTCGTGAGGGACAGAACATCGATTACGAGCGCTTGAGCCGCACGTACCTTCCGCTACCTCCAGTTGAGGAACAGCAGGCAATCGGAGTGTTTCTGGACTGGGCGAACGGACGGCTGGAGCGGGCGATCCGGGCGAAACTGAAGGTGATTGCGCTGCTCAACGAGCAGAAGCAGGCCATCATCCACCGCGCCGTCACCCGCGGCCTCGACCCCTCCGTCCCCCTCAAACCCTCCGGCATCCCCTGGCTAGGCGACATTCCGCGGCATTGGGAGGTGCGGCGGCTCAAGTTTGTGGCAAGCCGCATTGTCGACTGCCTGCACGCGACTCCGCGATACTCTGATTCCGGAAGTCATCCAGCGATCCGGACTGCTGACGTGTCGCCCGGAGTTGTTCATTTGGCTGGGGCGAAGAGAATCTCTTCCACCGAGTATGTGCGTTGGACGGCGCGACTAGCGCCACGGGAAGATGACATTCTGTACTCGCGCGAGGGGGAGCGGTTCGGAATCGCGGCGTGCGTGCCGGCGAGCGTGAAGCTCTGCATTTCTCAGCGCATGATGGTTTTCAGAATCGGGGACGACGACTGCTCAACCTTTGTGATGCGGGTGCTGAATAGCCAACCCACCTACGGTCAGGCTCTTCAAGACGTGATGGGTGCTACTGCTCCTCACGTGAATATCTCGACGATTAGGAACTACTTTCTCGCGTTGCCAAACAAGCAGGAACAGGAAGCGATCATTGCGCATGTGGACTCTGAGACGTGCCCCATCGACATCGCCATCTCCCGCCTCGAACGCGAGGTCGATCTCCTCCGCGAATACCGCACCCGCCTCGTTGCCGACGTCGTGACCGGCAAGCTTGACGTGCGCGAGGCGGCGGGGCGGCTGCCCGAGGACACCGCGCTCGACAACGGCGACAGCGACCCGGACCTCGACGCGGAACTCGCCGACGAGGCGGCTGAGGCATGACCATGCCGGCACGGCCCAAGCTCTACCACATCACCCATGTGGACCGGCTGCCGTCCATCGTGGCGGACGCCTGCCTGTGGTGCGATGCGGAAGTGTTTCGGCGCGCGCCGGCGGGAACGATGATCGGCATCAGCAACATCAAGCAGCGACGTTTGAGCGAACTCACGCTGAGCAGCCACCCAGGGTTGCACGTCGGCGATTGTGTGCCTTTCTATTTCTGCGCGCGTTCGGTGATGCTGTACCTGATCCATCAGGACTTCTTCGTTACCGGTGCGGGGCCGATGGTGGAAATCTTCGACGACCGCATCGAGATCACCAACCCCGGCGAGCCGCTGGTCGATACCCAGCGCTTCGTGGACACGCCGCCGAAGTCGCGCAACGAGGCCCTGGCTTCGTTGATGCGGCGGTTTCGGTTCTGTGAAGAGCGCGGCAGTGGGATCGACAAGGTGGTGGCCCAGATCGAGCTGTTTCAGTTGCCGGCGCCGTTGTTTGAAGCCCCGGAAGGGTTCACAAGGATCGTTCTGTTTGCGCATCGATCACTAAAGGAGATGGGTAAAGCCGATCAGATTCGGGCCTGCTATCTTCACGCCTGTCTGAAGTGGGTGCTCCGCAGCCACATGACCAACGCATCCTTGAGGGAGCGGTTCGGGATCGAGGAGAAGAACAAGGCCACAGCCTCGCGGCTGATTCGCGAGGCGTTGGATGCGGGCGTGATCCGTTTGGTTAACGATGATGTCGGAGACAAATTCCGCGCCTATCCGCCGTTTTGGGCCTGAGAGACTGTCGAAAAACCCCGAATTGATTTTTAAGCAAAATTCCCTGGGTGCGCGGGCTTCCAGCCCGCTGGAGAAGCCAAAAGCGGGCTGGAAGCCCGCGCACCCAGCAAAAAAATCAAACAGTTAGTTTTTGGACAGCTTCTGAGTCTTGTTGATGGGTGGTTGATGGGCGCCGCTTGGCTGACCATAGCCAAGCTGATATTCATATAAAAATCAGAAAGATGATCCGCGTCGTTTTAGTTGATGGGTCGTTGATGGAGTGTATAAGGAGGAGGCGATTGACCACCGACACCACCGAAAAGGGCCTCGAAACCCTGATCGTGCGCCACATGACCGGCGTGGATGGCCTTGCCGTGGCCCCGAACACGGCTGCCGAGGCGCGCGCGCCCTACGGCGGCACCGGCTACATCGCCGGCAGCGCGCGGGACTACGACCGCGCCCACGCGCTCGACGTGCCGCAGCTCTTCGCCTTCCTGCGCGCCACGCAGCCCGAGGCGTTCGAGAAGCTGGCGCTGGCCGACGCGAACGACGCCAGGGACATCAACCGCCTGAAGTTCCTCGCCCGCCTCTCCGGCGAGATCGGCAAGCGCGGCGTGATCGACGTGCTGCGCAAGGGCGTGGCGCACGGGCCGGTGCGCTTCGATCTGTTCCACGGCACGCCGTCGCCCGGCAACGCCAAGGCCGAGAAGCTGCACGCGGAGAACCGTTTCTCGATCACGCGCCAGCTCGCCTACAGCATGGACGAGACGCGCCGCGCGCTCGATCTCTGCCTGTTCATCAACGGCCTGCCCATCGCCACCTTCGAGCTGAAAAACAGCCTCACCAAGCAGACCGTCGAAGACGCCATCGAGCAATACCGGCGCGACCGCGACCCGCGCGAGCGGCTGTTCGAGTTCGGCCGCTGCGCCGTGCACTTCGCGGTGGACGACAGCGAGGTGCGCATGTGCACCGAGCTGCGCGGCAAGGGCTCGTGGTTCCTGCCGTTCAACCAGGGCCACCACGACGGCGCGGGCAACCCGCCCAACCCGCACGGTCTCAAGACCGACTATCTCTGGAAAGAGGTGCTCGCCCCGGCGGGGCTGACCAACATCCTCGAGAACTATGCCCAGATCGTCGAAGAGAAAGACCCGCGCACCGGCAGGAAGAAGCGCAAGCAGGTGTGGCCGCGCTACCACCAGCTCGGCGTGGTGCGACAGGCGCTGGCCGACGTGCGCGCCCACGGCGCGGGCAAGCGCTACCTGATCCAGCACTCTGCAGGCAGCGGCAAATCGAACTCCATCGCCTGGCTGGCGCATCAGCTCATCGGCCTGAAGCGCGACGGTGAGGAGGTGTTCGACTCGGTCATCGTGGTCACCGACCGGCGCCTGCTCGACCAGCAGATCCAGGCCACCATCAAGCAGTTCATGCAGGTGAGCGCGACCGTGGGACACGCCGAGCGATCCGGCGACCTGCGCAAGTTCATTCAGGAGGGCAGGAAGATCATCGTTTCGACGGTGCAGAAGTTTCCCTTCATCCTCGACGAGATCGCGACCGAAGGCGGCAAGACCTTCGCCATCATCATCGACGAGGCGCACTCCAGTCAGGGCGGCAAGACCTCGGCGGCCATGAGCCAGGCGCTCGGCGACCCGACGCAGGACGAAAACAGCGGACCCGATCCCGAGGACACGGTGAACGAGGCGCTCGCCAAGCGCATGGCGGCGCGCAAGATGCTGACCAACGCCAGCTACTTCGCCTTCACCGCCACCCCCAAGAACAAGACGCTGGAGATGTTCGGCGAGGCGCTGCCGCCCGACGCCGAGGGCAAGATCAAGCACCGGCCCTTTCACAGCTACACGATGAAGCAGGCGGTCGAGGAGGGCTTCATCCTCGACGTGCTCGAGAGCTACACGCCGGTCGACAGCTACTACAAGCTGATCAAGAAGATCGAGGACGATCCGGAGTTCGACACCAAGCGGGCGAAGAAGAAGCTGCGCCGGTATGTGGAGGGCCACGACCACGCGATCCGGCTCAAGACCGAGATCATGGTGGATCACTTCCACGAGCAGGTGCTGGCCGCCGGCAAGATCGGCGGGCAGGCGCGGGCCATGGTGATCACCAGCGGCATCGAGCGGGCGATCCAGTACTTCCACGCCTTCAAGGCGTATCTGGTGGAGCGCAAGAGCCCGTACCAGGCCATCGTCGCCTTCTCGGGCGAGCACGACTACGGCGGCGCCAAGGCGAGCGAGGCGTCGCTCAACGGGTTTTCGAGCGGCGACATCGCCGGGAAGATCCAGACCGACCCGTACCGCTTCCTGATCTGCGCCGACAAGTTCCAGACCGGCTACGACGAGCCGCTGCTGCACACGATGTACGTGGACAAGCCGCTCGCGGGCATCAAGGCGGTGCAGACCCTGTCGCGGCTCAACCGCGCGCACCCGCAAAAGCACGACTGCTTCGTGCTCGACTTCCAGAACAACAGCGAAGCAATCACCTTCGCCTTTCAGGACTACTACCGCGCCACGCTGCTCGCCGACGAGACCGACCCGAACAAGTTGCACGACCTGAAGGCGGCGCTGGACGCCGCGCAGGTGTATTCGCCGGAGCAGGTGCGGCAGGTGGTGGCGCTGTTCCTCGGCGGCGCCGAGCGCGACCGGCTCGACCCGATCCTCGATGCCTGCGTCGCGGTCTACGTGGACCGACTCGACGAGGACGGTCAGGTGGACTTCAAGGGCAAGGGCAAGGTGTTCTGCCGCGCCTACGGCTTCCTCTCGTCGGTGCTGCCGTACAGCAACGCGGAGTGGGAGAAGCTCTCGATCTTCCTCGACCTGCTCGCGCCCAAGTTGCCGGCGCCCAAGGAGGAGGACCTCTCCAAGGGCATCCTCGAAGCCATCGACATGGACAGCTACCGCGTCGAGAAGAAGGCGGCGATGAAGATCGCGCTGGAAGACGAAGACGCGGAGATCGAGCCGCCGCCGACGGATGCGGGCGGCCGCAAGAGCGAACCCGAACTGGATCGCCTCAGCAACATTCTCAAAACCTTCAACGAGCAGTTCGGCACGCTGTTCGCCGATACCGACCGCGTCGCCCGGCGCATTCGCGACGACATCGCGCCGCGGGTCGCCGCCGACAGGGCCTATCAGAACGCCAGGGAGAACACGCCCCACACCGCGCGCATGGCCCACGATCAGGCGCTCGGGAAGGTAATGCAGCTACTGCTCAAGGACGACACGCAGGTCTACAAGCAGTTCGTCGAGAACGAGTCGTTCGAGCGCTTCGTCGGCGACATGGTGTTTGCGATCACAAATGCGCGAGCGCGGGCGTAGCGCGCGAACTGCTCGGCGTGGCGGGGGCGGAAAAACCTCCGCCCTCCGGCACGGTGAGGTCAGGCCGATTCCGTGACGGTCTCGCCCTCGTCGTCCGAGTCGCTTTCATCCCTGGGCACCGCGACGTCGATCCGCATCCGATAGAAACTGCGGAACACGAACACCAGGTTGACGACCAGGAACAGGGCCGCCATGTTCGAGGCCAGGACCTGTTGACCCTGGGCCGCGAGACCGACCGCCATCTCGACCGCGAGCAGGCCGAACAGAGTGGTGAACTTGATGATCGGGTTCATGGCCACCGAGGAAGTATCCTTGAACGGGTCACCCACGGTGTCGCCCACCACGGCGGCGGCGTGCAGGTCGGTGCCCTTGGCGCGCAGTTCGGTTTCCACGATCTTCTTGGCGTTGTCCCACGCGCCGCCGGCGTTGGCCATGAACACCGCCTGGTACAGCCCGATGATCGCCAGCGAGATCAGATAGCCGATGAAGAAGAACGGCTCGATGAAGGCGCAGGCCAAGGTACCGAAGAACACGGCCAGGAAGATGTTGAACATGCCCTTCTGCGCGTAGATCGTGCAGATCTCGACCACCTTCTTGCTGTCCTGGGCGGAAGCCTTGGTGGCGCCGTCGAGCTTGATGTGTCCCTTGATGTATTCCACCGCGCGATAGGCGCCGGTGGACACGGCCTGGGTGGAAGCGCCGGAGAACCAGAAGATGGTGGCGCCGCCGGAGACCAGGCCGAGCAGGAAGGGCGGATACAGCAGCGACAGCTTGTCGAGGTTTTCGGTCAGGCCGCCGGTCAGCAGCATCACGATCGAGAACACCATGGTGGCCGCGCCCACGACGGCGGTGCCGATCAGCACCGGCTTGGCGGTGGCCTTGAAGGTGTTGCCGGCGCCGTCGTTCTCTTCCAGCAGATCCTTGGCGACTTCGAAGTCCGCCCTGAAGCCGTAATCGCGCTGTAACTCCGCCGCGATGCCGGGCAGTTGCTCGATGGTGGAGAGTTCGTACACCGACTGGGCGTTGTCGGTCACCGGCCCGTAACTGTCCACCGCGATGGTCACTGGCCCCATGCCGAGGAAACCGAACGCCACCAGCCCGAACGAGAATACGGCGGCCATGATGGCGGCCTTGGCCGGCACCGGGTTGATGACGGCGGCCAGGTCGTACTGCGACACGAGGTAGGCGCCGGACATCAGACCCACGATCACCACGCCCATCCAGAAGGCCGAGAAGTTGCCGGCGGTCAGGCCGGCGAGGATGTTGAGGCTGGCGCCGCCCTCGCGGGAGGCGGTCACGACTTCGCGCACGTGGCCGGACCGGGTCGATGTGAAGATCTTGACCACTTCGGGGATGATTGCGCCGGCCAGGGTGCCGAAAGTGATGATCAGCGACAGTTGCCACCACAAATTGCCGTACACCTTGCCGCCGATGGCGATGTCGGCGATCAGCAGGTACGACACCACGAAGGTCAGCGCCAGCGACACGCCGGAGGTGATCCAGACCAGCGAGGTCAGCGGCGCTTCGAAATCGAAGCGGGCCTGGCCGCCGTAGCGGCGCTGGGCGAGGGTCTCATTGACCAGATAGGAGGCGCCGGACGCGACGATCATCATGACGCGCATGACGAAGATCCACACCAGCAGTTGCACCTGCACCGCGGCTTCGGGCACGGCCAGCATGATGAAGCTGATCAGCGCCACGCCAGTAACGCCGTAGGTCTCGAAGCCGTCGGCGGTGGGACCGACCGAGTCGCCGGCGTTGTCGCCCGCGCAGTCGGCGATCACGCCGGGGTTGCGGGCGTCGTCTTCCTTGATCTTGAACACGATCTTCATCAGGTCGGAGCCGATGTCGGCGATCTTGGTGAAGATGCCGCCGGCGATGCGCAACGCGGCGGCGCCGAGCGATTCGCCGATGGCGAAGCCGATGAAGCATTTGCCGGCCAGAGCGGGCGGGACGAATAACAGAATGGCCAGCATGATCAGCAGTTCGGTGGAAATCAGCAACATGCCGATGGCAATGCCGGACTGGAGCGGAATCGCGTAGACCGGATAAGCCCGACCCCGGAGCGAGGCGAACGCGGTCCGGCTGTTCGCCAGCGTGTTGATCCGGATGCCGAACCAGGCGACGCCGAAAGAGCCCGCGATGCCGATCAGCGAGAACGCCAGAATCAGCAGCACTTCGGACGCGTTCATGTGCTGCACCCAGCCGAAGTAAGCGACCATGATGACCGCGATGAACGCTTCCAGGATCAGCAGGAATTTGCCCTGCGTGATCATGTAGGTCTTGCAGGTTTCGTAGATCAGTTCGCTGACTTCGGCCATCGAACGATGCACCGGCAACCGGCGGATTCGACCGTAAATGACCGAGCCGAACACCAGCCCGCCGATACAGACGAGCAGACCCCAGGACAGCAGGGTCCAGCCCGTGACGCCACCGAGAAACCTGGCCAGCGATCCATCGTTGAGGTTGGGCAACACCAGATTGGCTTCGCTGACATGGGCTGTTTCGGCGAGTGCCGGGAACGCGCTCGATCCGAGCGCGAGGAGCAGCAGCAACGGAAACGATCGTGCCATGCCCCGACGCCAGGCGGGCATGAGGGCCGAGCTTGCGAGTGTCATAAATCTTCCCCTAAAAGCAACCCAAGCGGTGAACCCACCAAGGGCGGTCCTGACCCGCCACCGCCCGGAAACGGGCGGCATGCGGTCGCTAGCAATCGCCATGCCTGACAGACCAATCAGCCAAGCGATTGTCTGATTTGATTTTTTCATCGGGAAGGGGCGAGTGTGATGTAGCAGATGCCACCGTGCGGGAGGGATGATTGTCGGCAACGGCACAAGACCCCCCTTTGGCAAAAGGGGATGCACGGGTGTCCCGGACCTTGCGTTGAAGGCCGCGCTCTCCCGCGGGAACCTCTGCCCCGGCTGCCGGACCGCGACCCGATTTCTCCGAGCGGCAATCAGCGGGTGGTGCGGGAGAGGCGGCGGCGAAGATGGGCGGAATTTCGAGCGTTCCACCCCGAGGAGGACGGCCCAGGGCGACGAACCAACCGATTGTTGGAGCCGCGCCGGCTTTCCCCCGGCGTCAGCGGGCGGACCGGGGTGGCTTGACAATCTCGTAGGTACAGGCGAAAGCCGCCGCCTGCACGCGGTAGAGATCCTTGGGAT
>JAVMKJ010000153.1:0-15585 GCA_031732855.1 Candidatus Competibacter sp. | reverse complement strand
ATCTGGATTTCGCCTCGCCGGTGTCGGGGCTGGGGTCGAAAATCGGTTTCGACGCTACCAACAAGTGGCCGGGCGAGACCAGCCGGGAATGGGGCCGGCCCATCGCGATGAGTCCTGAGGTGAAGCGGCGGGTGGATGCGCTGTGGGGAGAGTTGGGGTTGTAGGGTAGGGGAGGCGACATGGCACGCGGCAAAAAACCAAAAACCGAGGCGACCGACCTCAACGTCGGCGATTACCGTTACGACACCACGCGCAAGAACAACCCGCCGGCCAAGATCGCCGCCGAAGGCCGCATTCCCGCCGTTCCGAAAATCCAGTACCGCTACAGCCCGCGCCTCGATCCGGTCTTGCGGTTCGACCCGACCGGCCAGGCCGACCGATTGCCCGAACTGCTGGACACCGCCCGGCAGCGCCCGTTGACCGACGAGGAAGCCCGTCTTCTGGCCGAAGCCCTGCGCCATCAGCAACCGTGGCTGGAATGGGCGAGCAAGCGGGAGGCATCGGGTTTTGCCGTCGATCCCGTCGCCCTGCACATCCACGAGCGCGTCAGCGCCCAGGCCATCCTCAAAGTCGCGGCGCGGCAGGACGTGACCCGCGACCTGTTCGCCGACCCGCAGCAGGAGTATCGCCAGGCGGTCCAGTTCTATCAGCATGACATCGACTGGACGAATCGGATGATCCTGGGGGACAGCCTTCAGGTCATGGCGTCCCTGGCCCATCGCGAGGATTTGGCGGGCAAGGTGCAGATGATCTACCTCGACCCGCCTTACGGCATCAAATTCGGCAGCAATTTTCAGCCGGAAGTCGGCAAGCGGGACGTGAAGGACAAGGAATCCGACCTGATCCGCGAGCCGGAAATGGTGAAGGCGTATCGGGATACCTGGACGCTGGGAGTCCATTCCTATTTGGCCTATTTGCGGGACCGGCTGATCGTTGCAAAGGAATTGCTAGCGGATACCGGGAGCATTTTCGTGCAGATTTCGGATGAGAATCTGCATCGCGTCAGGATGGTGATGGATGAGGTGTTTGCAACAGGGAATTTTATTGCTCAGATTACTATTAAGAAAACGACTGGCAGTACCGCCGATTTTATACCCGGCACATGTGATTACTTACTCTGGTATAGTAAAAATAAAGACCAGACGAAGTTCTATCCACTTTTTGAAGAAAAAAGCCCTGGTGATGAAGGAGCTACAGGTTATTCTAAAGTAGAGCTTCCTTCAGGAGAACGACGCCTTTTATCTGCTATTGAAAAGGCTGATCTCAATAATTTGCCTAATATGGCTGTTGTATTTGCAAGTGATAATATTACAAGCCAAAGCGTTGGTCGAGATAAAGGTGATGGGGCATCATCTTGGTTCAAAGTATTTATAGATAGCTTTGAGTTTACGCCGGGGCTTAAAGCTCGCTGGAAGACTAATCAAGAAGGGATGAGACGTTTGCTCCATGCGGAACGTCTTATAGGTGGTGATCGTTCTACTCTTTCTTACAAACGCAAATTGATTGATTTTCCAGTTACACCATTACTCAACATTTGGAGCGATACGGTAGGACAAAACCAGCTTGGCGGTGAAAAAATCTATGTAGTTCAAACTGCTTTGAAAATCATCGAACGCTGCCTCCTGATGACCACCGACCCCGGTGATCTCGTGCTGGACCCGACTTGCGGCAGCGGCACGACCGCCCAGGTTGCGGAGGCATGGGGCCGCCGCTGGATCACCATCGACACCAGCCGGGTGGCCTTGGCGATTGCCCGGCAGCGGCTGATGACGGCGAAATTCGATTATTACGAACTCAAGCCCCCCTCGCCCTCCGGGAGAGGGGCTGGGGGTGAGGGCGCTACTCCATCCGCCGGTTTCAATTACAAAACCGTTCCCCACATCACCCTCAAGAGCATCGCCCAGAACACCAATCTGGACCCGATCTTCGCCCGGCACGAGCCGATCCTCGAAGCCCGCCTGGCCGACCTGAACGCCGCGCTGGCGCAGGTCGGCAATGAAGTGCGCCGGAAACTGGCGAGCAAGCTCCTGACCAAACAGAAAACCGAAGGCAAGCGCGCCGTGACCGACGCCGATAGCCGACGGTGGCAACTTCCTCCCTCACCCCCAGCCCCTCTCCCGGAGGGCGAGGGGAGCGTGAAGCCCTCACTCCCAGCTCCTCACCCAAAGGGTAACGGGAGCGGATTCCAGCACTGGACGGTTCCCTTCGACACCGACCCCGACTATCCCGCAGCCCTGGCCGAAGCCGTGACCGCTTACCGCGCTGCCTGGCGGGCGAAAATGGACGAGGTCAACGCCTGCATTGCCGCCAACGCCGAACAGGAAGAACTGGTCGATCAGCCGCAAATCCGCCGGGGCGTGGTGCGCGTCTCCGGCCCGTTCACCATGGAAGCCGTGCAACCACCGGAAATCTCCCTTGGCGCAGGTGGTTCCCCCCTCCCCCCAACCCCCTCCCACGGTGGGGAGGGGGTGAAAACTCCCTCCCCCCTTGTGGGGGAGGGCTGGGGTGGGGGGTGTGAGCTGGAGGAACTGGACACCGGCTTTGCGCCGCCCGACGACGGCGCAACGGAAGTCAAAAACGCCGAAGCCTATCTCCATCAGATGCTTCGGCTCCTCAGAATGGATGGCGTCCGTTTTCCCAACAACCGGCAGATGACGTTCACCCGCCTGGAGCCCATCACCGGCAAATCCGACGCGCTGCACGCCGAGGGACGATGGATGCCCGCCGGGGAAGAAGACGCCGACCCGGACGGTCCCGCCACGATCTGCGTCGCGTTCGGCCCGCAATATGGACCCGTTACCGCCCGGCAGGTCGAGATGCTCATCCGGACGGCCTCGCGCCGGGGCTACGACGACCTGGTGATCGCCGGATTCAACTTCGATGGCCCCGCCCAGGCGGTGATCGAGGAAGATGCCAATCCGAACGTGCGCATTCACATGGCCCACATCCGCCCCGACGTGAACCCCGGCATGACCGGCCTGCTCAAGGAGCAGCCCGGCTCCCAGTTGTTCACGGTCTTCGGCCAGCCGCGCACCCGCCTCGACGGCCCGGATCGTCAGGGCGAATACACCGTGACCATGGAAGGCGTCGATATCTACAACCCGGTCGATAACACCGTGACGCCGAC
Organism: Candidatus Competibacter sp.; assembly: GCA_031732855.1. Lineage (GTDB taxonomy): Bacteria > Pseudomonadota > Gammaproteobacteria > Competibacterales > Competibacteraceae > JAVMKJ01. The sequence continues at coordinate 12,458 of JAVMKJ010000153.1, read as the reverse complement.
CCAGGCCGACAAGGTGGCGGCCTGGTTCCTCGACAGCGACTACGACGGGCGGACCTTCTGCATCACCCAGGCGTTTTTCCCAGACAAGAGAGCCTGGGACAAACTCGCCAGGGCTTTGGGGAACGTCATCGACGCCGAACGCTTCGCCGCCCTGTCCGGCACGGAATCCCTGCCGTTCCCGCCCGGCGAAAACCGGACCGTGGCGGTCAAGGTGATCGACCCACGCGGTAACGAAGTCATGCGGGTGCATCGGTTGGAGAACGGACAAACACGATGATTATGGAACCATAACCATGCCCATCATTTCCATGTTTTATGGGATCATTATCCGCATGTATCTCATCGACAATCAGCATCACAACCTGCCTCACATTCACGCCAGGTACGCTGAATTTGAAGCTTCCATCGGCATTGGGGATGGCGAAATGCTGGCGGGAGAGTTACCCCGCAAGCAGTTGCGGCTGGTGCAGGCATGGATAGAGCTTCACCACGATGAGTTGATGGCCGATTGGGAATTGGCTGTCAGTGGTGAATCCCTCTATAAAATCGCCCCCTTGTGAGGTCGCCATGTATTGGGATGTCAAGACAGTCAAACCATTACCCGGCTATCGAATCTATGTGGAAATCGAGGATGGACGCAAGGGTATATTCGATCTGAAGCCCTATCTCGATCGAGGCGTCTTCCGTGAATTGAAAAATGTGCATTACTTCAATCAGGTCGGTATTCTGTTTGGCGCGGTGGCGTGGCCGAACGAACAGGACATTGCCCCCGAAACCCTGCTGGCTGAAATGCTGCCCCTCGAGCAGACCCACCCGCCTGATGAAGCGATCCAACCAATTCCACTAACGCTCTGTCATTTAGCTGAACCGGGCGACGGACAACGGCTTTAAAAGATGACCGATCCCAAACAGCCCGAAATCCCCGTCCAGCCGGTCGACAAGCCGATCATTTGCAGCCCCTACGAGGAGCCTGGGGACCACTGGGTTTACGATACCCGGACCGGGGCGGGCAGCCGTGCCGGGATGCGCCGCCCGGCGAGCTACTGGTATCGCACCGAACGCACCGGTTCGGCCCAGGCGGAAATGTTCGCCGAGGAGGAACGGGACGACCTGCCCCTGGTCAACCGCCTGCGGGCGGATGTGAAGCGATGGCGGGAATCCGGCTATCGGGGGGCATCGAACGTGACCCGCGAACTGCTGGCTCACTGGACCCGGCCCGACCGACCGCGCCGCCTGTTCTTCTGCCAGCGCGAAGCGGTCGAGACCCTGATCTATCTGGCCGAATTGCGCTTGCCGGGAAAATCCAGCCGGACCGGATTCAGGGCGTTCGAGGTGACCGACGACCAGATCCGGCAATTGCTGGCCGGGGAGAATCCCCGTTTTGACGGCATGACGCCCAGCGCGGATTTCTTCCCGACGCTCGCGGACCGGCCCGCCGATCCGACCCTCCTGCCCCTGCGCCGCCTCGCCTGCAAGATGGCCACCGGTTCCGGGAAAACCGTGGTCATGGCGATGCTGGTGGCGTGGGCGTTCTGCAATCGCGGCTTGAACCCGCGGAGCCGGGACTATCCCCACGCCGTGCTGGTCTGCTGCCCGAACCTGACCGTGAAGGAACGGCTTCAGGTGTTGCGCCCGGAAGCTCCCGGCAACTACTACGCCGCTTTCGATCTGGTGCCCGTCAAGTATCGCCCCTTGCTTCAGAGCGGCAAGGTGCTGGTGACCAACTGGCATGGCTTTCAGCCGGAGTCCGAACACAAGGAAGGCGACCGAACCTACGCCGTGGTCGACAAGGGCCCGGAAACTCCGGAAACCTTTTCCCGGCGCGTTCTGGGCGATTTGGCCGACCGAATGCCCATTCTGGTGCTGAACGACGAGAGCCACCATTGCTGGCGACCGGCTCCCGACCCCGACGCCGCGCAACTGGCCGAGGAAGAACTTCAGGAAGCGACGGTCTGGGTGGAAGGTTTGGATCGCCTGAACAGCGCCCTGGGTGACGGCCAGCCCGGCATCCACTACTGCATCGATCTTTCCGCCACGCCCTTTTACATCAAGGGCAGCGGCCACCCGGAAGGCCGCCCGTTCCCGTGGATCGTCAGCGACTTCGGCCTGGTGGACGCCATCGAAAGCGGCATCGTGAAAATCCCCCGACTGCCGGTACAGGACACCACCGGCCGGCCCGACCCGAAGTATTTCAAGCTCTGGGAGGCGATCCGAAACGGCTTGCAACCGGCCGAGTTGCTGCCGGGCCGGGCGCGAAAGCCCAAGCCGGAGGTGGTGTACCGCGAGGCGCAGGGCGCTTTGCTGCAAATCGCCGGGCAATGGGTCGAGCGGTTCCGCCATATCGAAGCCGCAATGCCGGGACAGGAGCGGGTTCCGCCGGTGTTGATCGTGGTCTGCGACAACACCGAGATCGCCGAGGTGTTCTATCGCAAGCTCTGCGGGGAAACCGAGATCGAGGCCGTGACGGAAGAGGAGGTCGAGGACGTTCTCTCCGAAGACGGTGAAGAGGATGCCGCGCCGAACAGGGGCCGCAAGAAAAAGCCGAAAACCCGCACCGTGTACGGGCAGGGCGAGATTTATCCGGAGTATTTTTCCAACACGGCCGCCCGCAAGCGCACCATCCGCATCGATTCCAAGCTGCTGGCCGAGGCGGAGAGCGCCGACCCCAACAAGAAGAAGCGCGACGCCGCCGAGGAACTCCGGCAGGTAGTGGCGACCGTGGGCAAGCCGGGACAACCGGGCGAGCACGTTCGCTGCGTGGTGTCGGTGGCGATGCTGACCGAAGGCTGGGACGCCAACAACGTGACCCAGATTCTCGGGGTGCGCGCCTTCCTGAGCCAACTGCTCTGCGAACAGGTAGTGGGGCGCGGCTTGCGCCGGATGGATTACACCCCCGACCCGGCCACCGGCTTCCTCACCGAGGAATACGTGGACGTGTACGGCATCCCCTTTTCGGTCATTCCCTTCAAGGGGCGGCCCATCAAGACCCCACAGCCGGAAGACAAACCCAAGAACCACGTTCGCGCGCTGCCGGAGCGGGCCGGGCTGGAGATGCGCTTTCCCGTGGTGGAGGGCTATGCGTTCGCCCTGCGCAAGAACCTGATCCGCTGCGATATCGCGCAAATGGAACGGCTGATCATCGAACCCAACCGGGAACCGACCGCCACCTTTGTCCGGGCCGCGGTGGGCTATCAGATCGGGTCCGTTTCTCAAGGCGGCGGGCCGTTCGCCTTCGCGGAGCAGAACCGCGAGGACTATTACGCCAGCACCCACCTGCAAACGATCCAGTTCCAGGTCGCCAGGCTGATCGTCGATGACTTGTCCGGCTATCAACCGGACGGCGCCGACAAGCGTCGCCGGGTGTTGCGCCTGCAATCCCGGCACCAACTGTTTCCCCAGGTCTATCGCTATGTGGAGGAATACGTTCGGCGCAAGGTGGATTTTCAGGGCCAGCACCCGTGCGAACTGGGGCTGGAAAAATACGTGCAGCGTCTGGTCGAGCGGTTGCGCGACGCCATCGTTCCGGACGATACCGAAGGCGAGCCGCCGCTTTTGCCGCTGCTGAATCGCTATAAGGAGATCGGCACCACGGCCGAGGTGGATTTCAAGACCACGCGGCCCTGCTTCGCCACCCAGACCAGCCATGTCAACCAGGTCGTGGCCGATACCAAAACCTGGGAAACCAGCGTCGCCTTCAGGCTGGAGCAGTGCGTTCGGGATGGTACGGTCTGTTGCTATGCCCGCAACGACGGTTTGGGGTTGACCATCCCGTATGAATACATGGGCGTCGATCATGCTTACGAGCCGGATTTCCTGGTCCGGCTGTACGCGCCGGGTACGGGCGACGTGACGCTTCTGTTGGAAGTCAAGGGCTACGAAGACGACCAGACCCAGGCCAAGCACATGGCCGCCCAGCGTTGGATCATGGCCGCGAACAACTGGAACCAACTGGGGCGGTGGCAATTCCACGTCTGCCGCAATCCGCAGCTTCTCGATAAGGAGATCGCGGTTCTGGTTAACCGGGGACCAAGGGCGGCATGAACCGTTGAATGGGGCAAAATACCCAGTATTTGGATGACGCTTCCGACCATTGCCAGCGAGATCGAACAATCATGCCTTACCACGTCGCGCTCCAACCGAGCGGTCACGAATTCCAGGTCGCCGAGAACGAGTCAGTGCTGGACGCCGCCCTGCGCGAGAGGGGCAGCGTGTTGCCCTACGGTTGCCGCAACGGGACCTGTGGTTCCTGCATGGGCACGATTCTGTCCGGTGAAGTCGTCTATCCCGATGGTCGTCCGCCCGGCCTGAGCGAGCGCGAACAGGCCGAGGGCAAGGCCCTCCTGTGCCAGGCCCGGCCGCGTTCGGATCTGGTGATCGAAGCACGCGAGGTCAAAACCGGCGGCGACATCGCGGTCAGAATTCTGCCGTGCCGGATCGAGCGGCGGGAACTGCTGGCGCCGGATGTGATGCGGCTCTATCTCAAACTGCCGAACACCGAGCGCCTGCAATTCCTGGCCGGGCAGTACGTGGACATTTTGCTGGCCGACGGCCGGCGCCGGGGATTTTCGCTGGCCAATCCGCCTCACGCCGACGAGTTGCTGGAACTGCACGTGCGCCACGTACCGGGCGGCTTCTTCACCGATTACGTATTCAACAAGATGAAGGACAAGGCACTGTTGCGCTTTCAGGGCCCGCTGGGAACCTTCTTTCTGCGCGAGGATTCACCGCGCCCGATCATCCTGATCGGCGGCGGCACCGGTTTCGCGCCGCTGAAGGGGATGCTGGAACACGCTTTCCACATCGGGCTCGACCGGCCGCTGCACCTGTACTGGGGCGCGCGGGCGAAGGTGGATTTGTATCTGGACGAATTGCCGCGCCACTGGATGGAGGAACATCCACATTTCCGCTATACGCCGGTTCTGTCGGAGCCCCGCCCGGAAGATGGCTGGAAAGGCCGCGCCGGCTGGGTCCACGAAGCAGTGGCCGCCGATTATCCCGATCTGGGCGGTTACGAGGTCTACATGAGCGGCCCGCCACCGATGATCGAAGCCGCCAAGCCAGCATTTGCAGATCGAGGCTTGCCGGCGGAGCAGTTGTTCTACGATTCCTTCGAGTTTTCGGCGCGTTGAGTGGCAGAAACTCCCCTCTCCCCTTGCGGGGAGGGGGTTGGGGTAAGGGGCGTTCAGGTCGCCGCCGCCGGCACGGGCGGTTGTCCCGGTACCTGGAGTTGCTGCCCCGCTTCGGTGGCGGGCAACATGGCGCCCTGTTTCTCCTGCGGTTTGCCGACCAGCAGTCGCAGCCCGGCGTGGAAGCACTGGCTGGCGTGGGTCAGTTCGTGCAGGGATGCCAGCAACTCGCCCAGTTCCTGATAGGCGTCCGGAGTCGGCATCAGCTTGATGCTCTGCTCCAGATAGGCACGGGCCTTGCCGTTCTGCTGACAACGTTTCGCCAGCCGGCCCAGCGTCAGCAGCAGGTGGGCATCGTCGCCGTGCCGGACCAGCCAGCCCTCGGCGGTTGCCAGTTGCGCGGTGGCGTTGCCGCGCCCCAGCATCCCATAGCCCACCACCAGCTTCGAGTTCCACCGCCGGTCGATCGCCTCGCGCAACAGCGCCTCGGCGTCGTCGATGGCCTGGAGATCGCACAGAGCGGTGGCGTAGGCGACCAGAAACGCCTCGTCCTCCTCGCGCAGCGTTGCCGGCGCCTGTTTCCACAATGCCCTGAGCTTGTCCAGCGAGCCGGCGGCGGCGGCGATTTCCAGCAATCCCTGGTAGGTCTGTTTCTGCATCTCCGCGAGTGGCTCGGGACCGAGCGCCTTCTGCTTTTGCACTTCCGGCAGCAGTTTCTGCAACGGTTCCCAGGATTGCAACTGCTGGTAAGTCCGGGCCAGCCACAGCAGCACGCCGGGATGGCGCGGGTTGAGGGTATGCAGCGATTCCAGGATGGGCCGCGCCTGATCGGCCTGACGGTCGTCCAGCAGGAATTCCACCTGGGTCAGTTGTATCGTCAGCTTGTCGGCGTCCGGCGAATCCTCGGCCTTGCGCAGATGCAGGTCACGGCGCCACTTGACGTCGCTGAGGTGATGGGTGGCCCGTGCGGCGTTCAGATAGTGCAGGGCCGGTGTTTCGCTGTATTCCGCGCTTTTGAGCAGGGTCTTTTCCGCCGCCGCCCACTGGCCGGCCGCCAGTTGCCGGTTGCCCAGGTCGAACAGCCGCCGCGCCTTTCTTTGCAACCGCCTGCGGTTGGCGTCCAAGGTTTGGGCCGGCGTCCGCCACAGCCGGATCGCCAGCCGGATCAGGGCGTAGAACGCAAGAAAGGCCAGAACCAGGACGATCGCGAAGAAGGCAAGGCTGGTCTCGATGGTCCATTGGCCGATGCTGACCATCGCATAGCCCGGGTCATGCCGGAGAGCCAGCGCCATCCAGACCGATGCGAACAGAGTGACGATCACGCCGACGAGCAGTCTCATGGTTTCGCCTCCCCACCCGCCGCCGGTTCCTTCTCCGCCGTCGGGGTTTTCAGCACCGGACGAACCGGTTGCCGGCGGCTGAGCGCGTCGCGGAAGGCCTGGTTGAGCCCGGTCAGGTCGGGAATATAGGAATTGAACTGGACCGCCGACAAGGCTTGCAGTTGGCTGAGGAAGGTCGCCACGCGCGCGTCCTGGGTATCGAAATAGGTCTCGGTCCATTTGCGGACCAGTTCGTAGGAATCCTGGTAGGACTGAGCGTCGCCGCGCAGCAGCGCCATCCGCATGCTCTCCAGTTCGAGCCGCAGGTTCTGGCGGAGGAAGAATTCTTCCTCCATCGCGATCAGCGGCGGCGCTTCGCTGCGCACGCGGCGAATTACCACGATGTCCTTGAACTGGTTCCAGACCGCTTCGGTGCCGCGATCCCACCAGGACCGCTCGGTGTCGGCGCTGACGGCGACGCTGGCGGCCGGCTTGACCCGATTCTTGATGTCCGGCACGCCGGAGTCGATCTTGAGCGGCAGACCGCCCACTTCCTTCTCCATGTCCACCAGCTTGTGGGCCAGACCGGTGATGTCGGGCAACTGCACGCCGCGCAGGGTGGCGATGGCCTCGGCCAGCATGGTTTGCACCGAGGCCAGGCTCGCTTCGCCGACGACTTTCAGCCGCTGCTGGGCGGCGTCCAGCGCCAGTCGGGCGGTGGCGACGTTGCGTTCCAGTTTCAGTTTCGAATCGGCCAGCCGCAGCAGGTAGTCCACTTCGGCCAATGGGAAGGCGTTTACATCGCCGCCCTGGGCCGCCACGGTCTTGACCGTTTCCAGATTATCCGCCAGTCCACCGTGACTGAGTTTCAAGTTCTGGATATGTTCGTCCGCCTTTGCCAGGCGGTTCTGGTGTTCCTGCAACTGTTTGGCCAGTTCTTCCTTTTGCTGCTGGACGCTGGCCTTGTGGGCATCCTGGCCTTCCCGAACCAGCTTGATTTCGCCCTTGATGACTTCGTTCTCGCCCTTGTACAACTCCATGGTGTTCTTCAGCGGCTGCAGGTCCCCGGCCAGACCGAGCAGTTGACCCTTGAGGTCCTGGTTTTCGGCGCGCACCTGGTCGAGCGCGGTCTTGAGCGCCTGCAGGGACTGAACTTGGGCCTTCAGCGCCTGGAACTCGGGATCCCGCTGGGCGATGGCCTGCTTGATCGCCTGGTCCAACCGGCTGGCCTGCGCGATCTGGTCCTGCTGCCACAGGTACCAGAGATAGCCGCTGCCACCGGCGGCGCCCAGTCCGACCAGGAGCGCGAACCATGCCACGCCACGGCCGCTCTTGGGCGGGGGCGCGGCCGTCGGTGCGGGTGCCGATTTTTTGACGTCGGGTGCGAGGGATGGCCCAGCCGTCGGTTCCACGAGCGGGGCTTTGGCGTTGCCGTTATCGGATTTCTTTTCTGTCATGTCGCGTTACCAACTGATGGAGTGGGATTCGCCCTCAGGCAGAGCAGGGCGGCGGCGATGGCGTCGTCGCTCGCTTCGCGGGCGAGCAGGAGATGACGACAACCGAGATTCGCGGCGGTCTGCACGGTGCGGGCGCCGACCGCGATCGTCGGAGTTTGACGTAGATAATCTTGCCCCTCAATGCCCAGCATATCAAACAGATTCAACAGGCTTTCGGTGCTGGTGACCACCACCGCGCCGATTTCGCGCCGGCTCCAGCGTTCCAGCAGCATTCCAACGTCTACCGCCGGCCGCTCGCGCCGGTAAACCTCGGCGCGATCCACCCGCGCGCCGCGAACGGTCAGGGTTTCGGCCAGCAGTTCCCGGCCACCTTCACCGCGTACGATGACGACGGCCTGGCCGGCTACCTTCTGGAGGCGCGGCAGGGCCAGCAGCGCCTCGCTGTCGAAGCCACGATCGGGTTGCAGGCAGCGGTCGATGCCGTGCCGGGCCAACGCCTCGGCGGTGGCCTTGCCGATGGCGGCGATTTCCAGCCGGGGTGGAAATCCGCCCCGTTCCCGGATCGGGGGCAGCGCCCGATCCACGGCGTTGGCGCTGGTGAAGATTGCCAGATCGTAGTCGGCCAGCCGGTCGAGGATGGCCAGCGCCGGCATCCAATCGCGCGGTTCGGCGATGGTCAGGACGGGGAAGCGGATGGCGGCGCCCCCGTGACCTTCGATCCACCGGCAGAGACGGTTGGCCTGATGTTCCGGCCGGGTAACCAGCACCCCCAGGCCTTGCAGGGAGGGAGTCATGATCATGCGGTTCCGCTTGTGAATGGCCGTTCTTTAGCGTAGCCGGCGGAGGATGGCGCCGGCGCCGCGTTCGAGCAACTCATCGGCCAGCGTCGCGCCGAGCGTTTCGGCCTCCGCCGCCGGGCCGCGAATTTCACCGGCGACGATCCGGCTGCCGTCGGGTTCGCCGACCAGGCCGCGCAGCCAGAGTCGATCCCCGTCCAGGAGGGCGTGACCGGCGATGGGCACCTGACAGCCACCCTGCAAACGGGCGTTGAGAGCCCGTTCCGCCGCGACCCGGATATGAGTGGCCGAATCATCGAGTGCGGCGATGAGTTCCTGCGTCCGCGCATCGTCCAGCCGGCATTCCACCCCGATCGCGCCCTGACCGATGGCCGGCAGGCTGAACTCCGGTTCCAGCACCGCCGTGATGCGCTTGTCCAGTCCCAGCCGCTTGAGTCCGGCAGCGGCCAGGATGATGGCGTCGAACTCGCCGGCATCCAGCTTGGCCAGCCGGCTGTTGACGTTGCCGCGCAGGCTGCGGATGACCCAGCCGGGATAGCGGGCGGCCAGTTGGCATTGCCGGCGCAGGCTGGAGGTGCCGACCCGGGCGCTTGCGGGCAGGGTGTCGGGGTGGGAATATTCGCGGGAGACGAAGGCATCACGCGGGTCCTCCCGTGCCAGAATCACCGGCAGCCCCAGTCCAGCGGGAAAGTTTACCGGCACGTCCTTCATGGAATGGACGGCGAGGTCGGCGCGACCGTCCAGCAAGCCTTGCTCCAACTCCTTGACGAATAGACCCTTGCCACCAATCCTGGCCAGCGGGCTGTCGAGAATCCTGTCGCCGCGGGTGACCATCCCGACCAGTTCGACCCGCAGGCCGGGATGGGTCAGGCGCAGGCGTTCGGCGACATGTTCGGCCTGCCAGAGAGCGAGGGGGCTTTTCCGGGTGGCGATGCGCAGAGTGTCGGAGTGCATGGTTTTGGTAAGCTATGGCGTCCTTTTCAGCCTAAAGAATATCTTATGAGCGACACTCAAACCAACAAGACCTGGGGTGGGCGGTTCACCGAGAGTACCGACGCCTTCGTGGCCGCCTTCACCGCCTCGGTGGAATTCGACCGGCGGATGTACCGGCAGGATATCAACGGTTCCATCGCCCATGCCCGAATGCTGGCGCGAGTGGGGGTGCTCTCGCGGGAGGATTGCGAGGTGATCGTAAAAGGCCTCGAAGCGATTCGGGCCGAGATCGAGCGCGGCGAGTTCGAGTGGTCGGTGGAACTCGAGGACGTTCACATGAACATCGAAGCCCGCCTGACCGAGCGCATCGGCGATGCCGGCAAGCGCCTGCACACCGGCCGCTCCCGCAACGACCAGGTCGCCACCGACATCCGGTTGTACCTGCGCGACGCCATCGACGCCATTCTGGTCGAGATCGCGCGGTTGTTGGATGGGTTGGCGGCAATGGCGGCGCGCGAAGCGGATACGATCATGCCGGGCTTTACCCACTTGCAGGTCGCCCAGCCGGTGACCTTCGGCCATCACCTGCTGGCGTGGTTCGAGATGCTCAAGCGCGACCACGAGCGGCTGACCGACTGCCGCAAGCGGGTCAATGTCATGCCGTTGGGCGCGGCGGCGCTGGCCGGCACCAGTTACCCCCTGGATCGCCACTACACCGCGCGACTGCTGGATTTCGACGCGCCATCGGCGAATTCCCTGGACGCGGTCAGCGACCGGGATTTCGCCATCGAATTCGCCGCCGCCGCCGCGATTCTGATGACCCATCTGTCGCGGATGGCCGAGGAACTGGTGCTGTGGTCCTCGGCCCAGTTCGATTTCGTCGATCTGCCGGATCGATTCTGCACCGGCTCGTCGATCATGCCGCAGAAGAAGAATCCCGACGTGCCGGAGCTGGTGCGCGGCAAGGTCGGGCGGGTCAACGGTCACCTGATGGCGCTGTTGACGCTGATGAAGAGCCAGCCGCTGGCTTATAACAAGGACAATCAGGAGGACAAGGAACCGCTGTTCGATACGGTGGATACCGTGCGGGGTTGCCTGCGCGCTTTCGCCGACATGATCCCGGCGGTGCGCCCCAAGCGCGACCAGATGCTTCAGGCCGCCCGGCGCGGTTTCGCCACCGCCACCGACCTGGCCGATTATCTGGTCCGCAAGGGGGTGCCGTTCCGCGATGCCCACGAGATCGTCGGCAAGGCGGTGCGGCTGGGGGTGGAGACCGGCCGGGATCTGGCGGAGATGAAGCTGGAAGAGTTGCGGCAATTCTCGCCGCTGATCGAAGACGACGTATTCGCGGTGCTGTCGCTGGATGGGTCGGTGGCGGCTCGCGACGTGTTGGGGGGAACCGCCCCGGATCGGGTGCGCGAGGCGGCGTCGCTGGCGCAGGCTTGGGTGGCGGAGCTGCCGTGATCCCGCCGTGGCACGCCCCGCTACTTGATGTAGTAGCCGGCCACGCGCCAGATCCCATCCTTGTCGCGCATCGGGGTTACCGTCTCTACCGCCGATGCTTTGTGCTCGAACTGGCTGTCGAATTGAATGACGACGTATTCACCGTCCGGAGCGCCGGGTAGGCTGCGAGTGAAATTCGCGGATTTGAGGGTGCGGGATTTCAACGCGCCAAGCGGGGCGCGGACCGCTGTGACGGCATTGACCCAGTCGACTTGCATGACGGCGCTCCGGAACAATAACGCCGCTTCGTTCCAGCTCTGCCCGTATTTTTCAGCATCGACCAGCGCCAACCACGCCAGGGCGGCGGTTTGTGCCTTGCCGGTGGCGTTGTCGGCGGCGTGAGCGGTCGAGCCCAGCAGGAACAGGAAAATAACGCCGAACCGTAAAATTTTGATCATGTTGGGTTCCTTGTGAAAAGCCGGTCGGTTGGCCGTTCGATTCAAGCGAGGGACACCGCCAGAACCTGTCCGAGCCATTTGGCGACGTCGCGAATTTCCTCCCAGCAGACTTCGTGCCCCATGCCGTAATCGTTCCATTCCACCCGGTAACCCAGGTTCTCCAGCAGTTCGGCACCCTGTTGGCCGTAGCGCATCGGGATGACGGCATCGTAATCGCCGTGGGCCATGAAGATCGGCGCGTGCTGGTTGGCGGGCCGGCGTTCTTCGTTCAGCCGGCTGGCCAGCGGGATGTAGCAGGACAGGGCCAGAATGCCGGCCAGACGGTCCGGATAGCGCAAACCGGCGTGCAGCGCCATCGCCCCGCCTTGGGAGAAACCGGCCAGCACGATCCGGTCGGCGGGGACGCCGCGCTGTTTCTCCCGTTCCAGCAGGGCGCAAATGCCCCGTTCGGAGGCGTAGACGCCATCGGGGTCCTCCTGACGGGGCAGATCCATGCTCAGCACGTCGTACCAGGCTCGCATCCGCATGCCGCCGTTGACGGTGACGGGGCGAATGGGGGCGTTGGGAAAGACGAAGCGGATGCCCAACTCGGACGGCAGGCGCAGTTCCGGGACGATCGGTTCGAAATCCCGGGCGTCGGCGCCCAGGCCGTGCATCCAGATCACGCTGGAGCGAACGGCGCCCTTGGGTTCGATTTCGAGGGTGGTGAGCGGCGTGTCGGTCATGAGGATATTCCCGTGAAAATCAGTCGGACGGCATTAGTGGGGAAGCGTTCCGGCTTGTCAAGCCGCCCTCGCGGGATCGAGAGAGCGAGCGCGAGTTCTGGATCAGGATGGGAGAAGTGGCTCCTGGAGGGAAGCCTGGCCCGGTTGTAAGCGTTCATCTCCCCCTCCCGGTGGCGTCTGACTTCCCCCCACGGGGTGAG
>JAVMKJ010000152.1:0-3036 GCA_031732855.1 Candidatus Competibacter sp. | reverse complement strand
CCCCCCTACGCCACCTTGACCGCCGTGCTCAACCGCCATTCCACCGCCTCCCAGGGCACGGACACGCCGTCCGGCGTTCTGGCGATCAAGCCGAGTTCCAGCAGAGCGCTGACATCGGCGTGGACGTTGCTGTAATTGCGTCCCAGCGCCTTGGTCAGAGCGTAGATGCTGACCGTGCCCAGCCGCTGCAGGGCTTCCAACAACCGGAACCGTTCCGGGGTGATGTCACGGTAGGCGGCGGTCGCATCGACGTAGTTGAGGATGTAGTCGGCCTCGGGCAAGTCTTCGCCGGCATCGGCGCGCCGGGCGATGTCCATGGCGTGGGCGTGCATTTCGGCGTGGCTCCAGTTGGTGATTATCGCTTTGGACATGGCTCAGTCTTCCGTCAAGTAGGGCTGAATCGCTGCTTCAAAATCCGTCAACAGTCGCGCCAGCGTGGTGAAGGTATACAGGGTTTGGCCGGTCCGTGTCCCGCAATGGAGCTGGTAAACGTAGCCATGCGGCGCGGCGGCGGTCGATTCCGTCAGCCGGTGAATCCGCTGGGCAATGATGACGCCGTTGGGCAGGTCATCCCGCTCGTTCAGAATCAGGGTTGCTTGGGGCATATATAGCATTATAACCATATATGGTTAAAACGCCGCGCGGGAACCACTCCGGTCCGATTTGACCCGGCCACCGTGACCAGTATCGGTCGCCGGATCGCCATTTTCCACGCCCGATTTCGGGAAAAATCCTGCGACAAACAGGCAGTTTGATCCTTCCTCCCACTCGAAAAGCCCAATATTCATGCTTGGCACGGCGCGTGCTCCGACTGGCCGGACTCCCCCACCGGGGCGATCCGGTTCCAGTTCAACACTCTCAATGGAGACGAAGCGATGGCGATTCCAACAACAAAGCGGTCGATGGCTCTGGCGCTCGGTTTGATTCTGGGCGGTATCGGCCAGGTCGCGCTGGCCCAGGGCAGCGCCTGGGTCTCGTCCTCCACCGCCGCCTACACGGAAGTCGCCGGCGCGCTGCTGGCATCCAATGGCGCCGACGAGGACCGGTACGCCTACTCCGCCGGCCCGGCGGACGACCGCTATGACCCCTATACCTGCGCCGCCGCTTACGGCGATGCGTTTTGCGCCGCGTTCGAACGCTGCATGGCGGTTCACGGCTTCGAAACCTGTTACGAGCGGATCAGCCAATAATCGCATTCGGCAATCGCCCGCCGGACCCGCCGCGACGACACCGTCGATCCCCGGTGGTTAGAATAATCCGGCACCCCGGCGACAACCGAACGATTCAGCCATGTCCACGATCCGACTCCCGGCCACCTGGATGCGCGGCGGCACCAGCAAGGGCCTTTTTTTCGACCCCGCCGACCTGCCCGCCGACCCGGTGCGACGCGACGCGCTGCTGTTGCGCGCCCTCGGCAGCCCCGACCCCTACGGCACCCAGATGGACGGCCTCGGCGGCGCCACGTCCAGCACCAGCAAGGTGGCGCTGGTGGCCCGCTCCACCCGGCCGGGTTTCGACCTGGATTACCGCTTCGGCGCCGTGGCGGTCGGCGAACCGGTGATCGACTGGTCCGGCAACTGCGGCAACCTCAGCGCCGCGGTCGGCGTGTTCGCCCTGGCGCGCGGCCTGATCGCCCCGCCCCCGGACGGCATCGCCGCCATCCGCATCTGGCAGGCCAACATCGCCAAAACCATCGTCGCCCATATCCCGGTACGCGACGGCCAGGCCGTGGAAAGCGGCGATTTTCGCCTGGCCGGCGTGGCCTTCCCCGGCGCGGAGATCGTGCTCGACTTTCTCGACCCCGGCGGCGGCGAGACCGCCCTGCTGCCGACCGGCCGGCCGGCGGACCTGCTCGACGTGCCCGAACTCGGCTCGATCCGGGTCAGCCTGATCGATGCCGGCAATCCGACCATCCTGGCGCGCGCCGCCGATCTGGGCCTCACCGGCCGCGAGAGCCGGGCCGAATTCAACCGCGACGCCGCCCTGCTCGCCCGCTGCGAGGCCATTCGCGCCCGGGGCGCGGTGGCCATGGGGCTGGCGGCCAGCCCGGAAGAAGCCACGGCCCGCCGTCCCCACACGCCCAAACTGGCTTTCCTCGCCCCGGCCCAGGATTACCTGGCCTCGGACGGTGCCCCGATCGCCGTCGGCGAGATCGATCTGACCGCCCGCATCCTGTCGATGGGCGCCCTGCATCACGCCTTCACCGCCACCGGCGCGGTCGCGCTGGCCGTGGCCGCCGTGTTGCCCGGCACGCTGCCCCACGAACTGGTCGGCGGCCGGCTCGCCTCCGGCGCCGAAGTCAGAATCGGCCACGCCGCCGGGGTGATGGCGGTCGGCGCGGCGGTGGCGCGGCGGGACGGCGAATGGCGGGCGGAAAAGGTGATCATGCGGCGCAGCGCCCGGCGGCTGATGGAAGGCTGGGTGCTGGCGCCGGAACCCTGGTGATCGACTCCACGCCGGACCGAGCCCGGCCCAACTCGACCGCGCGCCGGCCAGCCGGATGCTCGCCGGGTTCGAACACAAGATCTCGAGTTCGTCGCGCCCTGCCTCATTTCCACCAGAACCAGCGCCGTTTCCGGCCGGGCGGCTGTTCCAGCCATTCCCGGACCCGCCGCGACCAGGCTTCGAGCCGTACCCTCGCATCATCCTCGTCCCCTTCGAGCCGTCGGGCGATTGCCCTCCCCTCCCTGACCAGTTCGGCGGCCGGCTTGCCCAGGGCATCCAGCGCCACCAGGGCTTCCCGCAGGGCGGCAAGCAGTTCGGTGCTATCCGGGACCGGCGCGTTCAGGCCCGTTTCCAGCCGTTCGAACCAGGGCGGCAACGGAACCGGTTGCGCCGGCCTCCGCATCGAACGCTTCCGACCGACTTCAACGCGATCGGTGACTCCAAGCCGTTTCGTCGGCTGTGGGGCCGCGGCGGGTGGCTCCGCGAGCATCGGGAAGTCCTCTCGGGGATATCCCGGATAGTCGCCAATGCCGGCCGAAAACAGACGGCTCGTCATCCCCATCGACGCGACCATCGGCGCCATCGGCGGCG
>JAVMKJ010000151.1:0-3050 GCA_031732855.1 Candidatus Competibacter sp. | reverse complement strand
TGCGAAGACCCGCCCGCGCGGCGGGTCAACTGGCTGCGCTGCGACAAGCAGGGCGCCGATTTAACGGGCGCGGACTTGCGCGAGGCGGTGTTGACCCAGGTCAATTTGACCGACGCCAAGCTGACGGGCGCCCGGCTCGGCGGCGCGGATTTGGGCGACGCGGCCGCGAGCGGCGTGGATTTCGCCAACGCGACCCTGACCGGCGCCCGTCTGGTCTCGGCGAAGCTGGAACGCGCCGTGTTTTCCGGCGCCGCCATGGCCGGCGCGCGGTTGGATCGGGCGGCGCTCCCGCGGGCGAACCTGAGCAATGCCGACTTGAATGGAGCGCGTCTGTACCAGGCCGACCTGACCGGCGCGGATTTGAGTGGCGCCAAACTCGACAAGGCCAATCTGGCGCAGGCGAATTTGACCGATGCCAAACTGCCGAACGTCGATCTGAGCGGCGCGGTGCTGAGTCGGGCGGCGCTGGAGAACGCGAACCTGAGCGGCGCCCGGCTCCGGGGCGCGAAGCTGGACGGCGCTAATCTGCTGGCGGTCGATTTCACCGGCGCCGATCTGGCCGAGGCGACGCTGGCGGACGCCCGCATCGACGGCGCCCGCTTCACCGACGCCAAGCTGGACAGCACGATCTGGGTCGATCGCCGGCGCTGTCAGCCGGGGTCGGTGGGGGAGTGCCGGTGAAAAGCAGTGAGTTCAAACGCTGGCTGGCCCAGTCAGCCTTGGTTCGAGCAAGGAAAAATTCATGTCAACCATCACCACCGAACTGGCTGGCTTATTGAGAAAAGTCCAGCGTCCCGGCGATTTTTACGCGACTGGGACGACCGAGATCTTCGCGCCTTCCCTGGAAGTGGAAGGGGTCGGTTCCATCGCCCTGCCGCTGCTGCCGGTCCAGGCCGAGCAACTCGTCGCCGTCGCCGAGCAGGCCCCCTACGGCCGGGGCGAGGAAACCCTGATCGATACCACCGTGCGGCGGACCTGGCAAATCGATGCCGCCAAGATTCGGATCGGGGGTCGAAACTGGCCGAGAACCCTGGATACCATCGTCGAGCGGGCCGCCGAAGGACTGGGCGTGACCCAGCCGGTGGTGGCCGAACTGTACAAGCTGCTGGTATACGACCAGGGCAGTTTCTTCGTGAGCCATCGCGACACGGAGAAGGCGCCCGGCATGTTCGCCACCCTGATCATCGTGCTGCCTTCCTTGTACGCCGGCGGCGAACTGCGGGTGCGCCACCGCGACCGGGAAGTCCAGCTCGATCTGCGCTGTTCGGAACCATCCGAGGTGGCTTTCGCCGCATTCTACGCCGATTGCGTGCACGAGGTTCTGCCCGTCGCGTCGGGCTGCCGGCTGACGCTGGTCTACAATCTGCTGCTGCGCCCCGGCAAGGACAAGAGCCGCTTGCCCGAGCCGCCCAGCTACGAGACCGAACAGACCGCCTTGGTGGATCTGCTGCAACAGTGGATCGCCGACAAGGAGTCGCCCGACGACGACTCGCCCGAAAAGCTGGTCTACCCCCTCCAACACGCCTATACCCCGGCGGCGCTCGCCTTCGACGCCCTGAAGGGAGCGGACGCCGCGGCGGCGTCGGTACTGGTCCCGGCGGCGGGACAGGCCGATTGCGACCTGCATCTGGCGCTGGCCTCCATCGAGGAGAGCGGCGCCGCCGAATACACCGGCGACTATTACGGTTCGCGCCGCCGTCGGCGATGGTCGGGCGAGGACGAGGACGAGGACGAGGACGAATTCGAGATCGTCGATATTGGCGACCGGATCGCGACATTGACCGAATGGCGGCGACCCGACGGCGGCCAGTCGGATCTGGGTACTCTTCCTTTCGAGGAAGACGAACTCTGTCCGCCTGGTGCCTTCGATAACCTCAAACCCGATGAACAACATTTCCACGAAGCCTCCGGTAATGAAGGCGCGTCCTTCGAGCGTACCTACCGCCGGGCCGGTCTGGTGCTGTGGCCGCGCGGGCGACGGCTCGCGGTGCTCAACCAGGCCGGCCTGTCCGCCACCCTGCCCTATCTGGGCGAACTGGCCCAGCGCTGGGTCGAGAGCGGCGACGGCCCCGAATCGGCCCTGTGGCGCCAGGCACATGAACTCGCCGGCCACATGCTGCGCACCTGGCCGCGAGAAGGCCGTCACTGGCGCACCGATACCCAGAGTTCGGAAGCCAAGATGCTGGCTCTGCTGAACCGGCTGCGGGACGCCGCGCGCATCGACGCCTTTCTGGCCGACCTCTCCGCCACCGGCGAATACAGCCTGGGCGATAACACGGCCCTGGTCGAAGCCTTGGGCCTGTTGCCGCCGGCGCGGGCGACCGAATTGATCGAGCGCATCGTTGCCGGGAATGCTGGAGCGGCGCTCGGCGCCTGTGGCGACCTGCTGGCTCGCTGCGCCGTCGTCGCGCGGGATACCGGCCATGCGGTGGATTTCCGCCCCGCCGCCCGAGCCCTGGTCGAGGACCTGCCCGGCGATCCGGCGCGCGCGCCGCAGCCCGATTGGCGCCGGCCCCGAGTGGAACCGAGCTTTATCGTCGATCTCCTGACCGCCGTGGGCCAACTCGATGCCGGTCTGGCCGACCGAGCGGCCGATCATATTCTGGCGTGGCCCCAGACTTACGGGCTGGATGCGGTGCTCGTCCCTGCCGTTCTGATGCTGACCGAACGGAAGGCGAGCCGGGACGGAGCGGCGGTCCGCCGCCTGCGCGCCGCCTGCCTGACGCATCTGCGCGCGCGCATCGCCGAACCCCTGGAACCGCCGCGCGACTGGACGCGGGCCAGCGTGCTACCCTGCCGGTGCAGACATTGCAGCGAACTCAGCCAGTTCCTGGCCGATCCCAATCGCAAGATGTGGACCTTCAAGGCCGCCGCGCCCGACCGCGAGCATGTGGAGGATTCGATCAAGCGATCCGGCTCCGATCTGGACCGGGCGACCGACCAGCGCGGCCGGCCCTATACCCTGATCTGCACCAAGAACCAGGCCAGTTACGAGCGGCGGGCGCAACAGCGCAAGAAGGATCTCGCGGAGGCGGCGCGGCTGGAGGTGG
>JAVMKJ010000150.1:0-77780 GCA_031732855.1 Candidatus Competibacter sp. | reverse complement strand
GCCGCTGCCGACGGCGCTATTCCCCGACACGGTGCTGTGGGCGACCGTCAGGGTTTCATCAAAGGCATAAATCCCGCCGCCGCCGTCGCCGCCGCCGCTGCCGACGGCGCTATTCCCCGACACGGTGCTGTGGGCGACCGTCAGGGTTCCGCCAAAGGCATAAATCCCGCCGCCGGCGGGACTCCAACCACCCGTGATAGTCAACCCATCCAGAGTGACCGTAACCGCACCCATGATAGCGAACACCTGCAGGGTGTTATTGCCGCTGACGGTGATGTCCGGTGCGCCATCGTCGTCCAGATCGCCATCGATGGTGAGGCTTTTCGTGACGCTCAATTCACCGGAAGTCAGGGTAATCGAGAATTTGTCATCAAACGTGATCGTGTCGCCTGCACTCGCATCGGCAATGGCCTGTCGCAGTGAGCCAGCGCCACTGTCATTATTATTGGTAACGATGAGGGTGGCCGCCTGCGCTGGGGCCGATAGCAGGACCAACCCGATAATCAGCGCCAGCGGCGCCAGCGTCCTGATGGATCGTTGGGGGACAAACAAAGAAGGTGCGCTCATGAATTGGATTCCTTCGTCTCTGTAAAAGCTCTATTGGGATAGAGCGTTTCGTAATAGCCGCGACATTGTTTTTTAAGTTCGCGGGCGATGCGGATCGGAACAGGATGTGGCGGCGGCGGCAAGATGCGAGATCATCCTGGAAAAGCGGCGCATGGCAGGGGATGTCCATAAATCCAACCATTGCTAATTTTTTATTATAGTACTTTTTATAATGTCTTTATGGTTGCATTTCGCCGGAAGAGATGGCCAAAACCCGCTCGCCGAGTGGGTTTCCCGAATCGTCCGGCTGCGCCCCCTGTCACCAAACAGCAATAGTGCCTCGTTAAATTGGGAAGGTTAGACGCGCCGCCGCGCGTTTCCGCCGAGATAAACCATCCAACGAGGTGCCTCTTCATGCGATTTTCCAAGCTGTTTGGCGCGCTGATGCTGGCCGGCGTCGCTTTCACCGCGCAGGCCAAGACCGAGCTGATCGTCTACACCGCCGTCGAGGCCGACGAGTTGGCCAAGTTCAAGCAGGCCATCGAAGCCGACAACCCCGACCTCGACATCAAATGGGTCCGCGACTCCACCGGCATCATCACCGCCAAGCTGCTGGCCGAGAAAGCCAACCCGCAGGCCGACATGGTGTGGGGCCTGGCGGCGACCAGTCTCAAGCTGCTGGCCGATCAGGGCTATTTCCAACCTTACGCACCCAAGGGCGTGGAAGCGCTGGATCAAAAGTACGTGGACAGCGCCAAGCCCCCGCAGTGGGTCGGCCAGCGCGCCTGGGTCGCTTCGCTCTGCTTCAACACCGTCGAAGCCGAAAAAAACAAGCTGCCCACGCCGACCTCCTGGCAAGACCTGACCAAGCCGGAATTCAAGGGCAAGGTGGTGATGCCGAATCCCAACTCGTCCGGCACCGGTTTCCTCGACGTGTCGGCCTGGATTCAGATGTGGGGTGAGGAAAAAGCCTGGAAATACATGGATGGCCTGCACGACAACATCGCCCAGTACACCCATTCCGGCTCCAAGCCCTGCAAGATGGCTGCCGCCGGGGAAGTCCCGGTCGGCATTTCCTTCGCCTATCGCGGCGCGCAGGAAAAAAGCAAGGGCGCGCCGGTCGAGGTGATCGCGCCGAGCGAGGGCGTGGGCTGGGATTTGGAGTCCTTCGCCATCGTGAAAGGTACCAGGAAGCTCGAAGCCGCCAAACAGTTGGCCGACTGGTCGGTGACCCGTAAGGCCAACGAGCTGTACAACGAGGGCTACGCGGTGGTCGCCATGCCCGGCGTCGCCAAGCCGGTGCCGAACTATCCCGAGGGCATCGCCGAGAAGATGATCAAGAACGATTTCGAGTGGGCGGCCAAGAATCGTGAGGCGATTCTGGCGGAGTGGGCCAAGCGGTACGACGGCAAATCGGAGCCGAAGAAATAGCCACGCCCTCACCCCCGACCCCTCTCCCGGAGGGCGAGGGGTGCAGAAGCCCTCACCCCCAGCCCCTCTCCCGGAGGGCGAGGGGTGCAGAAGCCCTCACCCCCGGCCCCTCTCCCACCAGGAGAGGGGAAATAAATCAGCAGGTTGACCGCCCATGACCACGCCCTACCTCCGCATCCGCAACCTCAGCAAACGCTTCGGCGACTTCACCGCCCTCGATAACGTCAACATCGATATTCACCGGGGCGAGTTCGTCTGCTTCCTCGGCCCGTCCGGCTGCGGCAAGACTACGCTGCTGCGGGCGATCTCCGGACTGGATATCCAGACTCACGGCACGGTGGAGCAGGACGGGCGCGACATTTCCGCCCTGCCGCCGGCGAAGCGCGATTTCGGCATCGTGTTCCAGTCCTACGCGCTGTTTCAAAACCTCACGGTCGCCCGCAACATCGCCTACGGCCTGGAGAACCGCAAGCAGCCCAAGGCGGCGATCCAGCAGCGGGTCGCGGAGTTGCTGGAGCTGATCGGCCTACCCGACAGCGGCCACAAGTATCCGGCGCAACTGTCCGGCGGCCAGCAGCAGCGGGTGGCGCTGGCGCGGGCGCTGGCCATTTCGCCGGGCCTGCTGTTGCTCGACGAGCCGCTGTCGGCGCTGGACGCCAAGGTGCGAACCCATCTGCGCGAGGAGATCAAGAGCCTGCAACGCCGGCTGGGCATCACCACCATCATGATCACCCACGATCAGGAAGAGGCGATCAGCATGGCCGACCGGATCGTGGTGATGCGGGATGGCCGCATCGAGCAGATCGGGACGCCGCTGGAAATCTACCACCAGCCCGCCAGTCTGTTCGTGGCGGAATTCATCGGCGCGATGAACCTGTTGCCGGCGACGCGGATCGGCCACGGCGAAATTCAACTCGGATCGGCGCGACTGGCCTGCGCGGTCCAAGGCTACGAACCGGGCGCGGCGGTGCGGGCGGCGGTGCGGCCGGAAGACATCGTCTGCACCGGCAAGACCAACGGCCACGCCAACAGCCTCCAGGCCGAGGTCCACGACCTGGAGTTCATGGGGCCGTTTTTCTGGTTGAGCTTGGGCGGCGGCGAACTGGGCGAACACCGGTTGCGGGCGCAACTGCCCAGCCAGCGGGCGCGCGAGCTGGATCTGCGTCCGCGCGAGGCGCTGCATCTGCACATCCCCGCCGAACACATCCGCCTCTTCCCGCACAGTTACTCCCATGGCTGAACTAACGATGGTCGCGCCGCGCGTCCGCCCGCGCCTGGGCCGCGACGAATGGCTGATGGGCGGCGGTTTGCTGGCGCTGGCGCTGTATCTCGCCGTCACCCTGTTGCTGCCGCTGGCGCTCATGCTGGCGAAAAGCGTGCAGGATCGCGAGGGTGCTTTCGTCGGCCTGACCAACTTCGCCCAATACTTCACCCATCCGGCGCTGTCGGGCGCCGTGGGCAACAGCCTGTGGGTGTCGGCGCTGGCCACGGCGATCACCATCGGGCTGGCCTTCGGCTACGCCTACGCTCTCAACCGCAGTTGCATCCCGTTCAAGGGCTTCTTCCGGCTGGTGGCCATGTTGCCGCTGCTGGCCCCGTCGCTGTTGTCGGCCATCGCGCTGGTTTATCTGTTCGGTAATCAGGGCGCGCTGAAAGGCTGGCTGTTCGGCGAGAGCATCTACGGGCCGATCGGCATCGTGATCGGTTCGGTGTTCTGGACCTTTCCCCACGCCCTGATCATCATCAGCACCGCTCTGGCCACCGCCGACGCCCGGCTGTATGAAGCGTCGGAGTCGCTGGGCGCCAGCCGCTGGCGGACCTTTACCGTCGTCACCCTGTCCGGGGCGCGCTACGGCCTGATCAGCGCGCTGTTCGTGGTGTTCACCCTGGTCATCACCGATTTCGGCGTGCCCAAGGTGGTCGGCGGCCAGTTCAACATGCTGGCGACCGACATCTACAAGCAGGTGGTGGGACAACAGAATTTCCAGATGGGCGCGGTGGTCTCGCTGCTCCTGCTCCTGCCGGCCATCCTCGCTTTCTTCGTCGAGCGGTGGGCGCAGCGGCGGCAGATCTCCAGCCTGTCCAGCCGCGCCGTGCCCTACCGGCCCAAGCCCAGTCCGGTTCGCGATCTGGCGCTGCTCGGCTTCGTCGGTCTGGTGGCGCTGGTCATCCTGGGCATTCTGGGCATGGCCGCCTTCGCCTCGCTGGCCAAGCTGTGGCCCTACAACCTCAGTCTGACCCTGAGCCATTACGACTTCAGCAACGCCGACGGCGGGAGCTGGGCCTCCTACGGCAACTCGATTCGGCTGGCGCTGTACACCGCCGTGTTCGGCAGTCTGGTGGTCTTTGTCGGCGCCTATCTGGTCGAGAAAACCCGGGTGGCGAAACCGCTGCGGACGGCGACGCATCTGCTGGCGCTGATCCCGATGGCGGTACCGGGCATGGTGCTGGGGCTGGCCTACATCTTTTTCTTCAACGCGCCCGGCAACCCGTTGAATTTTCTGTACGGCACGATGGCGATTCTGGTGCTGGCCACCATCGCGCATTTCTACACCGTCAGCCACCTGACCGCGCTGACCGCGCTGAAACAGCTCGATCCGGAGTTCGAGTCGGTGTCGGCCGCGCTCAAGACCCCGTTCTACCGCACCTTTTGGCGGGTGACGACGCCGATGTGCCTGCCGGCGATCCTGGACATCGCCATCTATTTCTTCATCAACGCCATGACCACCGTGTCGGCGGTGGTCTTCCTGTACGCGCCCCACACCACCCTGGCCTCGGTGGCGGTGCTGAACATGGACGATGCCGGCGATACCGCGCCGGCGGCGGCCATGGCGATGCTGATCGTCTACACCTCCGCCGGGGTGCGCCTGCTGCACGCTTGGCTGAGTCGCTGGCTGCTCCGGCGCACGCAGGCGTGGCGCGGCTGAAACCGGCACGCCCCCGATCTGTCGCGGTTCCTTCATCAAAGCGTCATCAATCTGTTGCCGCCATTCCCGAAAATTCGGGCATGTACCTGGACAACACCCCGCCTTCACCCCATCGCCGGCTGCGCATCGGCATCGTCACGGAAACCTATCCGCCGGAGATCAACGGCGTCGCCCTCACCATCGCCCGCTGGGTCGAGGGTTTGCGACGACGCGGCCACGTCGTGCAACTGGTCCGCGTGCGCCAAGGCGACGGTGACGCGCCCGAACCGGTGGACTCCCTGGAAACCCTGTGTCTGCCCGGCTTCCGGATTCCTGGCTATCCGCAACTGCAAGGAGGCTGGCCAGCGTTCTCACCGCTGCTGGAGTCGTGGGGGCGAACGCGCCCGGATCTGATTCACATCGTCACCGAGGGGCCGCTGGGTTATGCGGCCCTGCGGGCGGCGCGGCGACTGGCGATCCCGATCTCCACCAGCTTCCACACCAACTTTCACGGTTACAGCCGTCATTACCACCTCGGCTGGCTGGCGGCGCCGATCATGGCCTATCTGCGCCATTTCCATAACCAGAGCGTCCAGACGCTGGTCCCGACCGGAGAACTGGCCGAACGACTCCAGTCCATCGGTTTTCTCCGAACCCAGGTGCTGGCACGGGGGGTGGATACCCACCTGTTCTCGCCCCGGCGCCGCGACTGGACCCTGCGCCAGCAATGGGGCGCGGCTCCGGAGGTTCCGGTAATCCTGTACGTGGGGCGGCTGGCCGCGGAGAAAAATCTGGAACTGGCCATCGCCGCCTTCCAGGCCATCCGTCGGGTACAACCGGCCGCCCGGCTGGTACTGGTCGGCGACGGTCCCCTCGCTCCCCGACTGCGCGCCCGCCATCCCGATTTGGTGTATTGCGGGATGAGGCAGGGCGAGGACCTGGCTGCCCATTACGCCTCGGCCGACCTGTTCCTGTTTCCCAGCCTCACCGAAACCTTCGGCAACGTGGTTCTCGAAGCCATGGCCAGCGGCCTGGCGGTGGCGGCGTTCGATTACGCCGCGGGGCGCGCCCATGTGGAACCGGGGCACAGCGGCCTGCTGGCCCCGTTCGGCGATGCCGGCGCGTTCGTGGATGCCGCGACGGCGCTGGCGCGGGATTTCGGCACGATTCAACTCATGGGCCAGGCGGCCCGCCAAGCCATGCTGGAGCTGGATAGCGAACGCGTTTACGACCGTCTGGAAACCCTGTTCCTGAACGCCATCATGGGAGAGACCTCATGCACGATCGCATGTTGAATGGAGTGATCGGGCGGCCATGCTCCGCCCCGGCCCGCTGGTCGCGCCTGACCGAGCGGGAACTGGCCTGGTGCCTGCGGTTTCAACAGACCATTCACCAGCAACGCGCGGTGCGGCTGTTCGCCGTGGTCAGCCGCCTGGGCGACGGCGTGTTCTGGTATGCGCTGATGGCCGCGCTGCTGCTGGCACAGGGCGCGGCGGCGGCGCCCGCGGTCGGCCGGATGCTGCTGGCGGGAGCGGTCTGTCTGGCCCTCTACAAGTGGCTGAAAGCCAAGACCACCCGACCCCGTCCCTGCGCCCGGCACGACCGGATCCAGCCGCGGGTGGCACCGCTGGACGAATACAGCTTCCCCTCAGGTCACACCCTGCACGCGGCGTCGTTCACCATCATCGCGGTGTACTACTACCCCTCACTGGCGTGGCTGTTGCTCCCTTTCGCGCTGTTGGTGGCCCTGTCGCGAGTCATCTTGGGATTGCACTATCCCAGCGACGTGCTGGCCGGTGCCTTGCTGGGCGCCAGCCTGGCGGCGCTGGCGCTGCAATAGTCATTCATCCAGGTTTAACTGGCCGGTAAAGGTACTGCAACGCGGCATTCCTACCCTTGGCGACATCGTTCACCGTCGCCATTCCGTGGAGGCTGCCTTGACTACCGAATCGTCCATCCTTACCCCCGTCGCCCGCCCTTTCCGGGCCACCCCACCCCTTCCGGCCACCACCTCGCGGGGTCTCGGCGTCGCGCTGGCCCGGTCCCGCGAGGATATCCGGGCGGCACAGAAGTTGCGCTACGCCATCTTCGCCGGGGAAATGGGGGCGCGACTGCACAATCGGATTCCCGGGGTCGATCACGACCGGCTCGACGGTTACTGCCAGCACCTGATCGTGCGCGACGGTTTCGGCCAAGTGGTGGGCTGTACCCGCATTCTCACCCCCGAGGCGGCGCGCCGCGCCGGGGGTTATTACTCGCAAACCGAGTTCGATCTGTCCCCGGTGCTGGCCCTGCCGGGCCGGTTCATGGAAATCGGTCGGACCTGCGTCCATCCGGATTATCGCAATGGCGCGACCATCGGCACCCTCTGGTCCGGCTTGGCGGCGTTCATCGCCGAACAGCACATGGATTATCTGATCGGTTGCGCCAGCATTCCGCTGGGCGAGGATGGCGGCGAAGCCCGGGCGTTGTACGCGGAACTGGCGCGACGCCATCTGGTCCCGGAACCGTTGCGGGTAAAGCCGCACCTGCCCCTGCCACGCCGCGACGGCGTGGCGCGTGGCGACTACGCGGTGCCGCCACTGCTGAAGGCCTACCTCCGGTTGGGCGCGCAAATCGGCGGGGAGCCGTGCCTGGACCCGGATTTCAAGGTCGCCGATGTGTTCGTCCTGCTGTCCACCGCGCGCATCGAGCGGCGTTACGCCCGGCATTTCCTGGACCGGGATCAGTGAGCGGGCGCTGGCGGGAGCGCCTGGTTCGCGCCGGACGCCGGGGCGCGCGGCTGCCGCTGCTGGGGCTGCACGTCCTGGTGGGAATCCTGCTCGCCGTCGCGCTCGGTCCCGGCCGGCGACGGCGTTATGTCTCCACCCGCCCGCTGGCATGGTGGAGCCGGAAGTTGTGTCGAATCATGGGAATCCAGTTGCGCGCCAGCGGAACGCCCTGCGGCGGCTCGGCCCTGTTCGTCGCCAACCATATCTCGTGGCTGGATATCTTCTGCATCGCCGCGGCGTGCCCCACCCACTTCCTGGCCAAGCAGGAGGTGGCGGGCTGGCCGCTGTTCGGCTGGCTATGCCGGCGGGCGGGTACCGCCTTCATCCGGCGGGGCGGCAACAACGGCGCGGGCGAGGCGATGGAGCAACTGGTCTGGCGGCTGCGGCAGGGCGAGCGGGTGCTGGTGTTCCCGGAAGGCACCTCGACCACCGGCGAAACGGTCCGCCGCTTCCACCCCCGCCTGTTCCAGGCCGCGATCCTGGCCCGCTGCCCGGTGCAGGCCATCGCCCTGCGCTATCCCCATCCCACCGGCGTCAACCCCGTCGTACCCTTCGTGGGTGACGACGAACTCCTGCCGCACCTGTGGCGGCTGCTGGGCGAACCGGACACGCTCGCGGAATTGTGGTTCGGCCCAGTCCACCTCCCTCCCCATCCCTCCCGCGATGTTCTGGCGCGGCAAACCCACGCCGAAATCAGCACCCTGGCAGCGGCATCCGCTGCGGATTCCAGCGATCATGGTGGTTCGGACTCGGCCCCACTCCCGTTCCAGTTGGGCGATTTCCGTCTGGAGCGCATGGCGTCGGGCTTCCAGCTCATCGATCTTGCGCAGGGGCCGGCGCAGGGATGCCACTGGCGCCCGGAGCGGCCAAGCGCTGACTGCCGTAGCGGGTCAGCTTGAGCGAGGGGTTAGGCGTCGCTTCGCGCGCGTCGCGGGTGGCCGGGATTCGGACAGTTTGCCAGTGACGTACTTGTGCAGGACGCTGGCAATGAGCGTCTGGTACGGCATACCTTCTTCAAGGGCTCTCGCCTGAATACCAAGAAGGTCAACGGACGACAGGCGGATATTTACTCGCTTGTCTTTGATTGCCGTGGCCCGAGCTGCGGCACGTAGGCGCAGAAGCTCGGCCTTGCCAACAGCGGGCTTTATACCGTTTATCAATGGATTTTATGGTTCAGAATCGTAGGGCGGGTTAGGGCGCCAGCCCGTAACCCGCCGATTTGATTGCGGTTTCGGCGGGTTACGCTTCGCTAACCCGCCCTACATGGGAAGTATAAAACCTATCGGGAATTGGTATTAGCTTGCCCGACTCATAGGCCTCCAGCACTTCGAGTTCGTAGGGATCCAGCTTAGACATCGTCTGACTCCTTCGCGATGAAGGCCCGGGTGGCCTTCCGGCTGGGGATGATGGTCTTCAAGAAGTAGTGGTCGTCCTCTTCAACAAAGGGAACCAGGTAGGCGTACCCGGCGACCTCAACAACCATGACCTTCTGCCGAGGGTACTTCGAAGGATTCGGGTGTGACACGACTTCCAGCAGCGCTCCGGCTTCAACTGTCACGGTGATCTCTTCGAACGAGAACGATCAAGCTCACCGGTGGCAATGGAGCGCAGCGGAATTGCCGTCCGGTGGAGCGCCTTGTTAGGGCGCATTATATGGCCCAAGAAAACGCTCGCCATTGAAATGAATCAGATGTGACTGTGCATCAGCTACCCATACCTCGGTTTCCCAAGCGATTTCAGGGAGGTATCGCGCCATGATTGTTCGATTCGGGAAAGCGGTCACATAGACCAGACCCGCAGATGAGCCGGCAAACAGATTGGCAAGCTCGGCGTGCCGCTTGCCATCGACCGGCCCGTGGCTGGTGACGGACTCCACCAGCAGAAGCCAGTTCCTCGCGGTGTAATGCAGCACCACATCGGGCATCTTGCCGTGGGAATCCACCTTGACGCCCAGCTCGGCCAGCAGGGCGGCATCGAAAAAGCCCCACTTGTCGCCAGTATCCCCGGCGTAGACCAGCACGCTACCTGGCGCAAAGCGAGGAGCGAAGTCCTCGATGATCGCCCGGATTAGCTCGCTGTGCTCGCCGGGGCTGAGGCTGATTTGCTTCCCCGGCGCTATCTCGATCGGGATGAGGTTCTGCTCGCGCTCCTTGGCATAGCGGGCGGCCAGCGTTTCGCGGGCGGCCAGATAGGCTGTCAGGTTGCCGTGCCACTTCGGCGTGCCGAAGGTGTGCAGCACGGCCAGCGCGGCCGGTTCGATCTGATAGACGGCCTTGGGGCTGTTCACCGGTCGGTCGGGCTTGTCCGGGTTGTAGAGGGCAAGGCCCGCGTCCACGAACTGGTGCATGGTCTGCCGCCGCACGGTCTCGCGGGTGTTCGGCGCATAGTCCTTGTCGTAATGCTCCCGCGCCCAATCCATGATAGGCGTGATGCCCATCAGCGGGTTCTCGGCCTTGGCCCATGCCTTGCCCGGCGTGAGGTTCAACAGAGCCAGCAGGCACAGGGCGGAACGCTCGTTTTGCTGTGCTCGCGGCAGGCCCAAGGAAGCGAGGATTTGCAGCGCGGTTTCAATGTGGTCGTTCTTGTTGTTGGTCATTCGGTCAGAGTTCCTAGCCTGGTGTCGATTTGGTCTTGCGTGAGTGCTCCTTGCTGTATGGCCCACATGCCAAGTTGGATCAGGGCATCACGGCTAGGGAACTTCATCAGCTTGATGTCGGTTGCGTTGACCTGCGTGTGGCCGCTGAAGCGACGGAAATGTTCATCGACTGCGGTTGTGTTGAGGAATACGGCCAGCCCACGGGCCAGCGGCTCGGGCAGGCCGTGCTTATTCTCGTGGAACACGTTAAGGTGGTTCTCGAAGCCCAGCATCGGCGCGGCACCGAACACGCCCGGCTCGACCACGCTGGCCGAAATACGACGCTTTTCCTCCTTGGACGAGAAGCGCCGCACCACGCAATAAAACCCGTTCGGGTAAAGCCACTTTTCGGTGTCGGAGCTGAACACTACAGCATTGGGCTTCTTCATACCCTCGCTGGGCCATGTGGTGCCGCTGCTGCTGAAATGACCGGGGTAGAGCAAGGGCACGGTGCCGGGACCCGGCATGTCGCGTAAGTGCGCTTTCAGGCGGAAATCGACAACAGGCCCGGTCGATACCTTGATCCCAAGATCGGCCAGCGTATAGCGGATCGCCGGGGATAGCTCGATGGCGTTCTGCTCGGGCGATGTGGGCACATGGATAAACCGCTCGGGGTCATCCGGGAACACGATCCGGTCGAACGGGTGTTCATGGGTGGCAAGGTCGGCGAAGCTGTCATCGGTCGAAGTCGAAACCCTCACCGGCCCCTGCTGGCCGCCTTGCGCCAAGCGGATGATGATGTTCTCCTGCAAAACCTCATCATCCTTGAATGCCTTGCTGCGCGAGTCGAACAGGTGCATGTGGCAGATGGCCGCCCGCTCGAGGATGAAGTCACGGAATGGGCGGTAATATGGCCCATTGCAGAAGCTGCGCGGGATGATGGCCACGATCTGCCCGCCCGGTGCGGCCTGAGCCACGGCTAGCGCCACGAAAGCGCTATACAGGTTCACCGTCTCGATGCCGACACGACGCAGGGCCAGTCGGTGCGCGGAATTGCTGTTGATCTTCTTGTAAGGCGGGTTGAGGATCGCGTGTGTATAGCGTTCTAAGGGTTTCGAAAATAGATTGCCGGACAGTGAATCAACCGCAGCATGTATAAAATCTTCTTGGTAGATATTGCCGACAAAACCGCCCCTGTGATTGTATTTATCCAGCGTTTGTGACAAGTGTCTAATCAAAGCATGATCAAGCTCAAAGGCATCCACCTCCACATGCTGAAAGTGAAACCCACCACCTCTCCATCTATCCAAAAAAGCTGCAGATAACGAACCGATCCCTGCTCCTGCGTCCAACAGACGACAAAACCCTTTTCCATCTGGGAAAAGATCCGCCATAAATGCTGCTGTTTTTTCGGGCGTAAGAAACTGACCGAGCAGCAACTTTTTCTTTGCCTCGGTGCTCTTGGAGAGTTGCAGTCTCTTCTGTTCAACCGCTGATAGCAATTATGCCGTCTCCTTCTTTGCGTCCTCTCGCCGTAGGGACGCCAGTTACCCGGCGCCCCCGGCACGGTCCCGGACGTGCAGTTTTCCCGCATCCGGTTCTTCGGTTGTACTCGCGTGCGCGTCGGACGGATCCCGCCCGATTGCTGTTGCCCGCAGTGAGGTTGGCTCGTGTTGTGTTCCAGCCCTGCATGTCCGGCACGAGTTTCCTTTGCAGGCTGCGTACTTCCGTCGGGACCTTCCCGATGTACACGGCTTTCCCGTGCTTCGAGTACTATGCCCGATAAGACACTCCAAGGGTTTATAGCGGTTTCCCGCCCACCCGTTGCGTGGTTCTCCAGCAAGATGGTAGGTTCCAGGTTAGGGCCTGTCCAAAAATAACTGCAACAACTTTTGCGTCAGTAGCAAAAGAAGTGATTTTTGCTGACTATGGCTGACGATCATGACTTGTTTCACTTGTTTTTGGACAGGCCCTTAGTTCCGTTTCCGGGTTTCCCCGTCATTGCCTCAATACCGGTATACCCTGTTCTTGCCGTCCCCACGGGCCTTGGATTCCAGCCTAACTCCGTGTCCCGGTTTCCCCTTGCGTGCCTCAATAGCTGTCTATCCGTCCCGTGCTGTCCCCACGGCGGGAACCTCTGGGGTTTCCCGAGTTCTCCGACATTTCTCTTCCCACATGCCACGGCCTGAGGACTCCGGCGGACCTTCGATACCCTCGCCATGATGGGTATCTCTCGTATTGCCTTCGGTGTACGTTAAAACCCTCGGCGTCCGCAACCAACTCATCTCGAAGCTGTACCCGCACTTCAGGGTGCGCGTCACCCCTACGGCCTATGGGATTCTCTGTCTACGCTTCGCCCGCCTTGTTCGCCGCCAAAAGGCGGCTCCGCCCCGGACCCAAGACTCGATACGGGTGGGTGGCTAGCCCTTGCCCGACGGGGACTTGCACCCCGCAAGAAATGCCGAGCTTTGCTCGGCGCGATAACGCCGTGTTCAGTGGCCCCGGAACGGAGCAGGTTTTTGTGCCATAAAATGAGCGCAGCGAATGGCACAAAAACCTGCGCAGTGTAGAGGGTCCAACTGCAACACCTTGTTATGGTACCCGTAGCAGAACCCCTTCTGACTTTACTTTAACGGCCTTGAGCTTTTGCTTCTACAAACCGGCTACCTTCAAAGGGCAGCAGACGGCCATAGCCTGCCGGTCTGCCTTCGTCGGGAGCAGCCATTCAAACGTCCGGTACACTCCGCAACTTGACAGATGGTTCGCGAGTTTTAGTCGGCCCCTGCGGCCGTTTACGCTAAGCATTGTTCAGATGCAACGTCATTCAATTAGCTATTCAGTCACACACCTTTCCCCGATCCAGAGTTTTCCTTTTCCACAACTCGGCGGACAGAATCAAAACTAGAGCTTTGCGATTGAACTAAATTCAAAAAATCAAAATAACTAATTGTAAAGTTCGATTTATTCCATTGATCCTCCAAATACCTTACGAAGGACTCTGATCGCTCTAGTCGATCAGATATCAAGAATGAGGCAGCTAGTTTAAAAATAATTCCACGCGTATCTTCGTTAAAAATTGGTGTTTCTGTTGATACAGCGTCAATGAATGCGAATGACCCAGCCCAGAATCTAATGTGATAAATGCCTATAGAGGTAGCTCGAAAGTGAAAGCTATCTGGTCGCTCCTCATCGGGTACAGGTATTTCCCTATAGTGAGCATGTGGAGTTTCAATTAGTTTTTTCGTCGCAAGCCGGCGCAATGAAAAATTTATCTGATCCTCGATAAATCCCTGTCTAGACATTTCCTCCACAATTTCACGACCTTGTACAAACCCATCATTGTCCAAAATTCCCTTATTTGAACACAAATACGCCACTATAAGGCTTGATAGAAAATGCTCTCGGGGGTCGGGGCGGCTAATATCAAATATGTTATAGGCCACTACTGAAGATTGTGCGTTAAAATATGCATACTCCCCAAGAAGGGCGTGCTTCGAAAACTCATGCAATGGAATTTTGTAATTACCAAATTTTTCTTCAATATTGACAATTTTCGAAGAGTCGACATTTGGGCTACCGAAAAATCCGGTAATTAGCTCAATCACCGCCCGCGTATTTCCACCACTAATGTTACTTAGAAATTGCCTAATAGATTCATTAGTGCGTATTGATCGGAGCGTTGCCTTCAAAAAAAGCACAACGTTTCCAAGGTTTAATCTAATTCCCGAGATTGCGGCAGGCGCTACTTTTCCTTCAGCGACTCTAGCTGCAAAAATTAATCTCTTCTGTACCACTTCATCTGCTGGAGGTGGCGATATCGTTAACAACTTGTTTTGATATGCGGAAAGGGCGCCCGTGGTTTTGGAGAGATAAAATGTGCTGGGACGTAGCGCGACGAAGACCAATAGATTGCGTGTTGCAGCAAGTTCCTGTGCTATGAGAAATGTTTCCTGCTGAACAGAAAAATCTCGTTGATCTGCATTATCGAGAACCAAAATAACTTGCTTCTTTCTGCCGCGAGTAATATGCGCAAGTGATGCCTGCAAATGCAAATCTCGCCTTTCCACTTTTTTTGTTAAAAACGCTATTCGCGCCTTTTGATATGAAAGTTCATCAATATTTTTTAGTTGCCCCTCGACGCCGCTATCAAAATCCCTTAAATCTTGGTAGTAAATGGAATTAGCAAAGTCGGCTCGATTTATGTCTAGCGAATATTTTTCTTTTAAAACGGATGTTATTTCTGACAAAACGAAATCTTTAATACCTTTTTCGGTTAGATTTGCCTTTATGCCTAGATTTAGGTGAATAAAGTACGTTTGATCTTTGTCTGAACTATTTAGACTTTCATATAGATTTTCAAAGAAAGACGTTTTTCCAACTCCAACGTCGCCAATTACTACAATCGGGCGGGATCCAGTGTTTGCGCCACTAATTGATTCCGCAATCCGCAACTCACCATTTTCGTCAACTCCCGCTACAGAATCAAAAGCCGAAGGTGAGATGCCATCTGCTCCAGCTCTTCTGTATCGCGCCTCAATAATGTTTCTGCTTAATAGTAGGTGGCGATTGTTTGCCTCAATCGGAACATAACATTCTTTGTAAAAATCACTCTTCAATTCTGGATTGTCTTCAATTTCCTCTAGCAACAGGGAAGATAGCGACCTAAGATTTTCTTGAAAATCACTTCGGTATCGATATTTGGTAGGCTCAGGAATAACGGTAGAAGCTTTCTCCGGTATTCTTGGGTGCCGATGTAGCGCCAAATCGCGATACGCTCGATTTTCAGCCACGCCCTCAGGAGACAGCAGCTTCCAGAGAAGCGAAAAGTCAGAAATATAAGCCGAAAATCCGTTGAAGAAATAGCACTCACCTTCCAGCGGCGATTCACCTGGCGTCATTGCTTGAAAAATTGCAAGCTGCGGGCCATTGCAGACAATAGCAATCTGCGCGCCGTGTATTGCACAGTAAGGTATTACCTGCTTGACGGCTGCTGAAAATTCTTTTGATGTCTCTAAGAGCGGCTGCATTTTTCGCAGTTTCGTGCCAGCAGCTGCAGGTGGAATATCAAAAAGTTTTGACTCTCTTTTAGCTTCCAAAACCGCTTTAATTGGCTTGCCTAATATATAGTCTGCCTTGCCACCCAGCTCGTCAGACCGCTCGACTTCGATATTCGGCTTTTCCCAACCGAGACATTCTTCAAGTAGTCGGTCGACGAACTGATATCGATTCTGTGCTTCATTCCAGTGGGGGCTATCAACCGGTAAAGCACTAACTATCGCCTCAAGCTTCCTGCGGCCTTCGGTCATCTCAAATGGTGCCTGCATACAAACTCTCTTTCTGAGCTTTCACTCTGGTTCAGCGTCATTTTTTGAAACTAGCGGGATTGGATGAGGCTGTCCAGCCAGCGGGTTCCGAAAAAATACTTGCTATCCAAGCGATAGCCGAATCAGGCGCCAATTGAGGGTTCTATTCTCGTATCACGATCGCACGAGAGAGATCAAAAATTAATCACTCCCTGGTGATCAGGCCCTGGCGATTCTCCACCCCACTATTGATGACGCCATGCAATCGTCGAGTTCCATTCATAGGGCGGTGCACTAAGTGATTTAGCCGCTTAACTCTGAAACCTGCCATGGAATCTCGGAAGCTTCGACAGGCAGGTTTGGGTCGCAAGCCGACTCTAGCTCCATGAGTCGGCCTACCAATGTAAGCCCGAACACTCTGCTTATTAAAGCCCATAACCAGTGATTATACGGTTTCCGCTTATCATACAGCCCCCTCGGCGAGGGCTATGGGTTGGCGGCATCTCCGACGTAGATGCGGATATCAATACATGCTTACAACGCATTGATTGTAAAACAATGTAATGAGTCGATATCCACGTCTCAATCACTGCCTATCCGTTCGATCCGGGGTGATAGGCAGTTTCCGTTTATCTTGCGGCCGTTCCCGCAACGGGACAATTTCTTGGCCCTCGCCCGGGGCCTGCGATCCCGCTACCCCGCTGCTCCATCCCCCCACGCTCGCGGCGCACTCCCGTTGCGCTTGAGCGCGATTTCCTTACGGCACATGGTGTCAATAAACAGCGTAGTCCGTATTGAAATAGAATCAAGGCGCACGACGGGCGTTGCCGGATTGCGGGCCATACCTCCCGGCGCGCGGCCCGACGAACGCACCCTCGCGCGCCGCGTCGCCGGAAAATCCATCACGGGAGGAGCCGCCCGTCGCTCAACAGGGATACCAGGAGCCAACATGAGCGGGTCATTCGACGTTTTCCTCAGCCACAACAGCAAAGACAAACCGACCGTGCGGCAACTGACCCAAGCCTTACAGGCGCGCGGTCTTCAGGTCTGGCTGGATCAAGAACAACTCGTGCCGGGACTATCTTGGCAAGAGTCCTTGGAAGAGATCATCCAGACGACGCGCACCGCCGCCGTACTGGTCGGCCTCGGCCCTTGGGAAATCCCGGAAATGCGCGCCTGTCTGTCGCAGTTCGTGAAGCGTCGTTTGCCGGTGATCCCCGTGCTGCTGCCCCACGCTCCCACGCAATTGGAGAAACGAAGAAATTGCCAACCGTCTCCAGTGCCTCGCGCAGGCGCTCGACCGTCCTTTGTAATCGACCCCGGGCGGCCAATGCCGCGAACGCGGCCTCGTCCCCGACGAAGTTCAACCCATAAGCGTCGCCGACGTCGGCGCTTTTACCCCAGCGCGCGTCCCAGGCGCAGGGCGGCTTCGCGGCCCTGGTAGTAGCCGGGCAGCCGCGCCAGCGGCCGATACCCCAGCCGTTCGTAAAAGGCGCGCGCCCCAGCATTCTCCGCCCGTACTTCCAGGATGATTCGGGCAAGACCCGCCACCCGCGCCGGTCGTTCGAGCCACTCCAACAGGCGGCGTCCCAGCCCCAGCCCCTGCCAGGCGCGGTCCACGGCGAACAAATCCAAATGCGCCGCCTCCGCGCCGTACCGCATGATCCCAAAGCCGGCGATCCGTTCTCCGGCGCGCGCGACCAGCACGTTGGTCTCGGGATCGCGAATGCTCGCCGCGACGCGCCGCGGGAACCAGGACCAGGGCAACCCGGTCTCGATCAGCGTGCGCGAGAGTTCGGCGATTGCCGGCGCGTCCGCGAGGCGGGCCAACGCCAACGTGTCTTCGGGCACCAGCATGACTGACCTCCCCTGCCCCAGCAGTTTCGACGGTACTATAGGTCTCCCCCGTCAATCGTGGAAGGTCCTGAGGTTTTCAACACAATGGCTCCTTGGATAAGGAGGATCTCGGCCGCGAATCCCCCTCCCCGCCGGTCGTGGCCACCACCGGCCTCAACGGCCTGCAACGCTTTCGCGAGGATGTGGCGCTCGCCCGCGCCGCCGCCAGCTTCCGTTTGCCCTCAGCGCGTTTGCCAACATGCGGCTGGAGGACCCCGAACGAGGGTAACTCTAAAGATCCCGCATCCACGCCAAATCCGTTAAGGAATCCTTCAGCGGGCCGGGCGTAGAAACCTGTCCGGAATAGAACCAGCGCCCGCGAACGGCGCTGCCCGCAACTCGAAATCGGTTATTGGAGGATTTGCACCATGCGTACGGCACTCATCGGCACCCTGATCCTGCTTTCCTCATGGCTGGCGGTTCCCGCGGCCCACTCGCACGGCGACTGGGACAACCGCGACAACGACCCAGGCTACCAGGAATATCGACATGACCTTCACGAGATCCAGCGCACGCGCGTCAAGCTGCAACGCGACCGCGAAGAGCGCCAGCAGGCGCTACGGGTCTACAACGAAGCGCGCCGCGTCGGCGATTGGGCCACGATGCGGTACGAACAGGACCGGCTGGACCGGCTGGACCGGAGGATCGAACGCCGCGAGTACGAGTTGCGGCGGGCGATGGAGCAAGCGCGACAGGAACGCTACGAACGCCACGACGAATGGCGCGCGAGTTACGGCTACAACCGCTATTGAGGACGGTGACAGCGGCCCGCGCACGGCCCTCATAGGGGCTGGCGGCGCGGGCGTTGGCGTGAATCAAGCCGCTTCGCGTTCCAGCATGTGATGGGTCATTTCAAAGTGCTTCAACACTTCTCTCCAGTGCAAAGCCTCTTGTGGATGACCATGCTGGGCGGCCTCCACGATGTCATCGCGGATGATCTGATCGATCAGGATCTCGCCACCCGGTTTGTGCGCCAGGCAGCATCCGAGTTCGGCGGCCACGATTTCCGGCACATGCTCGTGCTGGGAGATCGCTTCGATTTCCTCTTCGTCCAGGTCGGTCAGGCCGACGCAATCTTCGTAAGTCAACATGTCACACCTCCAGCTCCCAATAGGACCCGTCTCGATCCGGTCATGGACCGGATGCACGAGGCGTTGACTCTTACTGCTTTTTGAACCCCCACATAACAGGAAAGCCGAACCACCTCCGGCGACCTTGACGGCGTCGCCCTCGGCAGTCCGGCTTTCCTGATGATCAGGACCCGCGACTTTCCGTCCCTGTCTCACGGCAGGTTTGGTCTTTATCCGCACTACACAAATAATTATACCTTAACCGCAAAATTACGGCAATAAGAGTAAGGGATTAACAGATCGCGATGGGAAGCAGCACCTTCCTCACACGCGCTGGACCGACGCGGTCAGCAACCCGGCGCCGACCAGGGCGGACCCCCCGACACGGTTAAAAAGACGCTTGGCGCGAGGCGTGCGCACCAATTCCCGGACGCGACTGGCCAACACGGCGTACAGCGTGGCGTTGACCGTTGCCAGCACCAGGAAAGTCGCTCCAAGAATCAGAAGCTGTGAAATCCCATCCGATCCTGAATGCACGAACTGCGGCAGAAACGCCACGAAAAAAATGATGCTCTTCGGGTTGAGCGCGGTCACGACGAAGGCGTTGCCGAAAAGCGAACGGGCCGGCTGTTCCACGCCGTCGGCGACGATTTCGGCGGAAGATGCCTTCCCGCGCCACATGGAGATACCCATATGGATCAGGTACAGCGCTCCGGCCCACTTGAACAAGGTGAAAAGCGCCGCCGACGCGGCCATCACGGCCCCCAAGCCGATCAGGGATAACGTCAGCGCGGTGAAATCGCCCAATGCGACACCGGCGACCAGCGGCAACGTCGCCCGGCGACCGTGAGCGAGGGAATGTCCGAGTACCAGAATGATCGTGGGGCCCGGAATGATCAGTATGATGGATGCGGCCACCACGAAGGCAAGCCAGGTCTCGATGCTCATTATTATCTCCAGGGCGGATAACGAACGGATTGGGGCGACGGTGGCGGCTTGCCTACAATTGTGCCGTATTGAAGGTGTCGCACTGGCGCGGATCCCCACCGGCGATGCCGCGTTTGAACCAGCGCACCCGTTGCGCGGAACTGCCGTGCGTGAAGGAATCCGGCGCTACATAACCTCTCGCCTGCATTTGCAGGCGGTCGTCGCCGATGGCGCTGGCCGCGTTCAATCCTTCTTCGACATCGCCCGCTTCCAGAATCTGGCGAGCTTTGTGGGCATGATAGGCCCAAACTCCGGCAAAACAATCCGCCTGCAATTCCAGGCGTACCGACAAGGCGTTGGATTCCGCCGCGCTGGCGCGACCGCGCAGAGACTCGACCTTGTCCGAAATGCCCAGCAGATTTTGGACGTGATGCCCGATTTCGTGCGCGATCACGTAGGCTTGGGCAAAATCGCCGGGAGCGCGGAAGCGATTGTTGAGTTCTTCGAAAAAGCCCAAATCGATATAAACCTTGCGGTCCCCCGGACAGTAAAACGGACCGACGGCAGCCTGGGCAAATCCGCACGCCGATTGTACCGCGCCCGAGAACAGTACCAGCTTCGGTTCCTGGTAAGTCCCGCCCATCCGACGAAACAGGTCATGCCAGGTATCTTCGGTGTCGGCCAGAACAACCGAGACAAACTTGCGCAATTCGTCACCCGCGGAGGATATCTGAACCGACTGCTGGGATGGAGCGCCGCTTGGTGATCCGCTTTGCAGCAACATACTGGGGTCGATGCCAAAATACATGGCAACGAGTACGAGGATGATGGTGCCGATACCACCGCCCGCAATGGTGGGCGCGGCTCGCAGACCTCGTCTATCCTCGACGTTGCTGCTTTCCCTACCATTTCTCCAGCGCATGGAAACCTCGCTTTTGGATTACCGTATGTCGTCCCTCGTCGTATTGACTGAGAAGCTGTCTAAAAACTGAATATTATTAAATCAATAACTTATATGTGGGAGCGGCCTTGGCCGCGATGGCTGACCCTCATATCGCGGCCAAGGCCGCTCCCACAATCAACAAATTAGTTTTTAGACAGCCTCTGATAAGGGAATCGATCACCCAAACCAGAATTAGGGCCTGTCCAAAAATAACTGCAACAACTTTTGCGTCAGTAGCAAAAGAAGTGATTTTTGCTGACTATGGCTGACGATCATGACTTGTTTCACTTGTTTTTGGACAGGCCCTTAGCTGAAATGGAAATCCCGGTTCGCGTAAAAGAACAAGGGCGACCGTAGCCGCCCCTGGTGTACCTCAACCGGCGGCGCGAAATTCACACCGCCGGTCCATCAACCCCTTACGGCTGATAGTTCCCTTCCAGCAGCTTGGCGTGCGCCGCCGCCAGCCGGGCGATCGGCACGCGCGGCGAAGAGCAGGACACGTAGGTCAGGTTGGCGTAGTGGCAGAACCGCATCGAGCGCGGATGGCCGCCCTGCTCGCCGCAGATGCCGACCTTCAGACCGGCGCGGGCCTTGCGCCCGTTTTCCACCGCGAACGACATCAACTGGCCCACGCCCGCCGTGTCCAGCGCCTCGAACGGGTTGTCCTTGAGGATGCCCTGGGTGTTGTAGAACGGCAGGAACTTGTTCTCGGCGTCTTCGCGGGAGAACGAGAACGTGGCCTGGGTGAGGTCGTTGGTGCCGAAGGAGAAGAATTCGGCCACGCCGGCAATCTCCTCGGCGCGCAGGCAGGCCCGCACGACTTCCATCATGGTCCCGAACTCGAAATGCACCTTGACCGCGTACTTGGCCTCGACCTCGGGCAGCACCTCGTCCACCAGCGCCTTCACCCGCACCAACTCTTCCTTCGTGCAGACCTGCGGCACCATGATTTCCGGGTGCACGTTCACCCTTTCCTGGATGCACTCCGCCGCCGCTTCCAGAATGGCGCGAATCTGCATCTTGTAAATTTCGGGATAGGTCAGACCGAGACGGACGCCGCGATGGCCCAGCATCGGGTTGATTTCGTGCAGGGCGCGAGCCTTCTGCAGGATTTCCTCCTTCTTGGCCAGCACGTCGGAGACCAGATGGCTGTCGTTCAGGATGCCCAACTGCTCGACGGCCTTCGGGTTGACCTGACTGAGAATCTGGCTGATCGCTTCCAGACCCTGCGCGGTCTGGCGCAGATGGCGCAGATGCTCGATATCGTCGATCAGGGTCTGCTCGGACGGCAGGAACTCGTGAATCGGCGGATCGAGCAGGCGGACGGTGACCGGCCGCGGCGCCATCACCCGGAAGATTTCCTTGAAGTCGCCGCGCTGCATCGGCAGCAGCTTGGCCAGGGCGGCTTCGCGGTCCTCGGTGGTCTCGGCCAGGATCATCTCCAGCACGATGGGCAACCGTTCCTTGGCGTTGAACATCCGCTCGGTGCGGCACAGGCCGATGCCCATGGCGCCGTAGTTGGACGCGCGCTGGGCGGCATCCGGGGTGTCCGCGTTCGCCATCACCTTGAGGGTGGCGATTTCATCGGCCCAACCGAGCAGGGTGCGCAGTTCCGGGGTGAACTCCGGCTCGACCGTCGGCACTTCACCGAGGAACACCCGCCCGGTGCCGCCGTCGATGGTGACGACATCGCCTTCGTGCAGCACCTTGTCGCCGATGATCGCCTGGCGCTGGTGCACGTTGACCAGAATATCTTCCGCGCCCACCACGCAGGGCTTGCCCATGCCGCGCGCCACCACCGCCGCGTGCGAGGTCTTGCCGCCGCGACTGGTGAGGATGCCGACCGCCGCGAAGAAGCCGTGAATATCTTCCGGCTTGGTCTCCTCGCGCACCAGGATGATTTTCTCGCCGGCGCCGCGCCCGCGCTTCACGGCGGTATCGGCGTCGAACACGATCTTGCCGGAGGCCGCGCCCGGCGAGGCGCCCATGCCCTGGGAGGCCGGCGCGACTTTCTGTTTCGGGTCCAATTGCGGGAACATCATCTGTTCCAGCGACTCGGGGTCGATCCGCAGCAGCGCCTTCTCGCGGCTGATCAGACCTTCGTTCGCCATTTCCACCGAGCTGCGCACCATGGCC
The DNA here is from genome assembly GCA_031732855.1 of Candidatus Competibacter sp. GTDB lineage: Bacteria > Pseudomonadota > Gammaproteobacteria > Competibacterales > Competibacteraceae > JAVMKJ01. The sequence goes on along the minus strand of JAVMKJ010000150.1, from coordinate 55,276 downwards.
TGCGCGTTCATCTTGCCGTTGCGGGTCTGCAGGCAGTACAGGACGCCTTTCTCGATGGTGTACTCGTAGTCCTGCACTTCGTGGTAATGACCTTCCAGCTTGTTGCGCAGGTCCACCAGTTGCCGGTACAGGTCCGGCATTTCGTCCTTCATCGCCGCGACCGGCTTGGGCGTGCGAATGCCGGCCACCACGTCCTCGCCCTGGGCGTTGACCAGGTATTCGCCGTACATCACGTTCTCGCCGGTGCCGGGGTCGCGGGTGAAGCCGACGCCGGTGGAGCAGTCGTTGCCCATGTTGCCGAACACCATGGTCACCACGTTGACCGCCGTGCCGTTGGCCATGTCCGGGGTGATCTTGAACTCGCGGCGGTAATCGACCGCGCGCTGGCCCATCCAGGAGTTGAACACCGCCTTGATGGCCAGTTCCAGTTGTTCGTAGGGGTCTTGCGGGAAGGGTCGACCGGTCTGTTCCTGAACCACCTGCAGGAACAACTGGCCGATGTCGCGGAGGTCTTCCGCGTTCAGGCCCAAGTCGACCTTAACGCCGGCCCGACGCTTGATCGCCTCGAAGTGCTCGTCGAAATAATGGTCGTCGATGCCCAGCGCGATCTTGCCGAACAACTGGATGAAGCGGCGGTAGGCATCGTAGCCGAAGCGCTCGTTGCCGGTCAGCTTGATCAAGCCGGCGAGGGTGGTTTCGTTCAGACCGAGGTTCAGGATCGTGTCCATCATGCCCGGCATGGACATGGCGGAACCGGAGCGAACCGACACCAACAGCGGATTGACGGCGCCGCCAAACTGCTTGCCGGTCTGCTGCTCCAGCCAGGCCATGTTCTCCCGCACGTTCCCCATCAAGCCCTCGGGCAGGCGGTTGCTGGCGATGTAGTCCAGACAGGCTTCGGTGGTGATCACGAAGCCCGGCGGCACCCGCAGGCCGATCTGCGTCATTTCGCAGAGGTTGGCGCCCTTGCCGCCCAGCAGCATTTTGTTCTTACCATCGCCTTCGGTGTACTTGTAGATATACTTCTTCGCCATGATCCTACCTTCGTATTAATTGGGTTGAGGAAATGCCGGACCTGCCCGGCTTCGCCAGGAATGGGCCATCCCGTTTAGCGCCGGCCGGCCCGCAAAGCCTTCGCCAGAGGGAATCATCAGCCGGATAACAAACCGATCCGTACCGCCCGCAAGGATAGTCACATATGCCGGCAATTGCCACGCTCATCCGCGCAACCGCCGGCCAAATCAGGCAATCGCCATTTGACTTGCCGGCGGCTTGACCGGACACTATTGTACTTCATCAAAAAGTCACCCGCCGCTGTTCTCAACGATTTCGCACCAGGATGTCCTTCATCGCTTCCCCCTCAGGCACCGCGCCGTCCCGCGACGATCCCCTGGTAACCATGCGCGGCCTGTCGTTCCGCCGTGGCGACCGCGTCATTTTTCAAAACGTGGATTTGGATATTCCGCGCGGCGGGATCACGGCCATCATGGGACCGAGCGGTGCCGGCAAAACCACGCTGCTGCGGCTGATCGGCGGCCAAATCCGGCCCGACGCCGGCCGGATCGAAGTGGACGGAGCCTGCGTCCACGAACTCGGCCGCAAGGAACTGTACCAGTTGCGCAAACGCATGAGCATGCTGTTCCAGAGCGGCGCGCTGTTCACCGATTTAACCGTGTTCGACAACGTCGCCTTCCCGCTGCGCGAACATACCCGCCTGCCGGAAAACCTGATTCGCACGCTGGTGCTGATGAAGCTGGAAGCGGTTGGGTTGCGCGGGGCGCGCGATTTGATGCCGAGCGAGCTGTCCGGCGGCATGGCGCGACGGGCGGCGCTGGCGCGAGCCATCGCCCTGGACCCGATGATGATCATGTACGACGAACCCTTCTCCGGCCAGGACCCCATCACGATGGGCGTGTTGATCAAGCTGATTCGCACGCTCAACGACGCGTTGGGGCTGACCAGCATCATCGTCTCCCACGACGTCAGGGAAACGGCCTCCATCGCCGATTACATCTACCTCATTTCCGATGGTCTGGTCGTGGATCACGGCACGCCGGAAGCGCTGGAACGTTCCAGTTCGGCCTGGGTCGAACAGTTCCTGCACGCCCTGCCCGATGGCCCGATGTGCTTCCATTATCCCGCGCCGCCGTATGCCGGGGACCTGTCGCTGGGAAAGGAGCCGTCCGGTGATTGACGGCTTGCAACGGCTGGGGCGATCGACGCTGCGCTGGCTGAATCGTCTGGGGCGGGCGACCTTGTTCCTGCTGCGGCTACTGAGCGCTCTGGTTCCGCTGAGCAGGCGGCCTGGCCTGATCATCAAACAGCTTTATTCGGTGGGCGTGCTGTCCCTGCCGATCATTGCCATGTCCGGCCTGTTCGTGGGCATGGTGCTGGGTTTGCAGGGCTACGCGAACCTGGTGGATTTCGGCGCGACGTCGAGCCTGGGTACGGTCGTGGCCCTGTCGCTGGTGCGGGAACTGGGACCAGTGCTGGCGGCGCTGCTCTACGCGGCGCGGGCGGGTTCGGCGGTCACGGCGGAAATCGGCCTGATGAAAGCCACCGAGCAGCTCGCCGCCATGCAGATGATGGCGGTGGACCCGTTCGCCCGGGTCTTCGCGCCGCGTTTCGTCGCCGGCTTCATCGCCATGCCGTTGCTTGCCGGCATCTTCACCGCCATCGGTATTCTGGGCGGCTACTTCGTCGCCGTGAAACAACTCGGCGTGGACAGCGGCGCCTTCTGGTCGCAGATGCAGGCGGCGGTGGGGCTGGTCGACGACGTGATCAACGGCGTGGTCGTCAAGAGCGTGGCGTTTGGCTGGGTGGCCAACTGGATCGCGGTCTTCGAAGGCTACGACGCGATACCGACATCGGAGGGCATCAGCCTGGCGACCACCCGCACCGTGGTCAATACCGCCTTGGTGGTGCTGGCCCTGGATTTCGTGTTGACCGCCATCTTTTTTGGAGTTTAAGCACAATGGGCACCCTCAAAAAACTGGAGCTGGCGGTCGGGATCTTCGTCGCCCTGGGGCTGGCCGCCTTTTTCATGCTGGCGATGAAGGTCAGCAATATCGCCGAATTGGGCGAGGACAAGGGTTACAGGATCACCGCGCGCTTCGAGAATATCGGCGGCCTCAAGGTCCGCGCCCCGGTCACGCTGGGCGGCGTGCGCATCGGCCGGGTGGCCGGCATCGACCTCGATACGCGCAGCTACCAAGCGGTGGTCACCTTGTCCATCGATCCCAAATACGACCAACTGCCGGTGGATTCCAGCGCCAGCATCCTGACCTCGGGGGTACTGGGCGAACAGTACGTCGGGCTGGAACCGGGCGGCATGGACGACCATCTTAAGAACGGCAGTACCCTCAAGCTGACCCAGTCGGCCCTGGTGCTGGAAAAGCTGATCGGGCGGATGCTCACCAACGCCGCGTCGGGTGACGCGCCGCCGGCCAAGACGCCCTGAGCCTGTCGAGCGTCTGGCCGGCGGCGAACGGTGGTTATTGCTGAGGAGTTTCGGATTCAAATGAAGAAAGCAATTGCACTCGGTTTTCTATTGCTCGTGGTGGCGAGCGGCGCGCTCTGGGCCGCCGTCAAACCCCCTCAGGAAGTCGTCCAGGAAACCTCGGCGCGAATGATCGACGCCTTGCGTAAAAACAGCGCGACGCTCCGGCAGGATTCCAGCCGGATTTACGAGCTGGTCGATCAGATCGTGCTGCCGAATTTCGATTTTGAACTGATGTCGCGCTGGGTGCTGGGCCGGGCCTGGCAGCAGGCCACTCCCGAGCAGCGCCGCCGTTTCACCGAGGAATTCCGCACCCTGCTGGTCCGAACCTACGCCAAAGCCCTGCTGGAGTACGCGGACGAGGACATCCGGGTGCCGCCGCAACCGAGCGCGGCGGATGGCAACGAGGCCACGATCAGGACCGAGGTCCGGCCGAAAACCGGCCAGTCGATTCAGATCAACTACAGCATGCATCTCAACAACGATGCCTGGAAGGTCTACGACGTGACCGTGGACGGCGTCAGCCTGGTCACCAACTACCGCGGCACTTTCGTCGGCCAGATCCGCGACAGCGGCATCGACGCGGTGATCGCCGATCTCCAGCAGCGCAATGCGCGGAGCGGCCGCTGATGGCCAAGGCGACGGTGAGTCGCGACGGTGATACTCTGCGCGTTCAGGGCGAACTGGACTTCGACTCGGTCGCGGACTTGTGGGAAACGGCCGGATCGCTGTTCCTGGCCGAACCGATCCGCCGGATCGACCTGGGCGAAATTCACCGCTCCAACAGCGCCGGAGTGGCTTTGCTGGTGGGATGGCTGCGCCAAGCCCGCCGCCACCGGTGGGAACCGGTTTTCGTCCATGTCCCGGCACAGATGCGAGCGATCATCGAGGTCGCCGATCTGGAAACGGTACTACCGATCACCTGACGGCAAAACTTGCCGCCTCACCTGGTTTTCAGTCGTATTCCGTGCTGGTTCTACCGTTCGTTAGCCAGTCAAACAGTGGGTTGCATCATGCAAGCTCAAGAGATCGAGCGTCTGATCGAGGAACATTTGCCGGGCGCGCGGGTCCTGGTCCGCGGCGATGACGGCGCCCATTTTGAAGCCGTGGTCGTCAGCGATCATTTCGTCGGCCAATCGCTGGTGCAGCAGCACCGACTGGTGTACGCGGCCCTGGGCGGGAGGATGGAACGCGAGGAAATCCACGCCCTGTCCCTCAAGACCTATACGCCGGATGCCTGGCGAAAACTGCCATCCTGATGCCAGGAACGATGCCTTCATGAGCAAGTTGATCATCAACGGAGGAGTTCCCCTGCAGGGCGAACTGCGGGCCTCCGGCGCCAAGAACGCCGTGCTGCCAATCCTGGCCGCCACCCTCCTGGCCGACGGGCCGGTCACCATCCGCAACGTTCCTCACTTGCAGGATGTCACCACCACCATGGAACTTCTGGGCCGCATGGGCGTGGATCTGGTAGTGGACGAGAAGATGAACATCCAGGTGGACCCGCGCCCGATCCAGAGTTTCCAGGCACCCTACGAACTGGTGCGAACCATGCGCGCCTCGATTCTGGTGTTGGGACCACTGCTGGCCCGCTTCGGCCAGGCCGAGGTCTCGCTCCCCGGCGGATGCGCCATCGGCTCGCGACCGGTGAACCTTCACATCAAGGGCCTGGAGGCGATGGGCGCCGATATCAGGGTCGAGAACGGCTACATTCGCGCCAGCGCCGGCCGCCTGAAAGGGGCACACATCGTCCTGGATCTGGTCACGGTGACCGGCACTGAAAACCTGCTGATGGCCGCCGCCCTGGCTCGGGGCACGACCATCATCGAGAACGCCGCCCGCGAGCCGGAAGTAGTGGATCTGGCCGAATGCCTGAATGCCATGGGTGCCCGGATCGAGGGGGCCGGAACCGACACCGTGGTGGTACAAGGCGTCGAACGCCTCAACGGCACCCGCTATCAGGTGCTGCCGGATCGCATCGAAACCGGCACCTATCTGCTCGCCGGCGTGATCACCGGCGGCCGGGTCAAAGTCAAGGATACCCGCCCGGAGAATCTGGAGGCGGTCCTGCTCAAACTCGAGGAAGCCGGCGTCTGGGTCAACACCGGTCCCGACTGGATCGAAGTCGACATGAACGGTGGCCGGCCCAAGGCCGTGCGCATCCGCACCGCGCCCTACCCCGCTTTCCCCACCGACATGCAGGCGCAGTTCGTCGCTCTCAACGCCGTCGCCGAGGGCGTCGGCATGATCACCGAGACGGTGTTCGAGAACCGTTTCATGCACGTCCAGGAACTGCACCGGATGGGCGCGCAAATCGAACTGGAAGGCAACACCGCCGTCAGCATCGGCGTCCCCAAACTGACCGGGGCGCCGGTGATGGCCACCGACCTGCGCGCCTCGGCCAGCCTGATCCTGGCGGCGCTGGTCGCGGACGGCGACACGGTCGTGGACCGCATTTACCACATCGACCGCGGCTACGACTGCATCGAGGAGAAGCTGTCGCATCTGGGCGCGCGCATCCGCCGGACCGCGGGATAAGCCCACGATGACCGCGCTGTTGACCGTCGCCTTGTCGAAGGGCCGCATCTTCAGGGAAACCCTGCCGCTGCTGGCCGCGGCGGGCATCGTGCCGGCCGACGATCCCGAAACCAGCCGCAAGCTGATTCTCGACACCACCCAGGCCGATGTGAAACTGGTCATCATCCGCGCCACCGACGTGCCGACCTACGTGCAGTACGGCGCCGCCGATCTGGGCGTGGCCGGCAAGGACGTGCTGATGGAGCACGGCGGCGAGGGGCTGTACGAACCGCTGGACCTGAACATCGCCCGGTGCCGCCTGATGGTCGCGGGCCGGCCCGATCATCGGTCTCGGTCGAGCCGACCACGCATCGCCACCAAATACGCCAACACCACCCGGCGCTGGTTCGCCGACCAGGGCCGGCAGGTGGAAGTCATCAAGCTGTACGGCTCGATGGAACTGGCGCCGCTGGTGGGCCTGGCCGACTATATCGTCGACGTGGTGGATACCGGCAATACCTTGAAAGCCAACGGCCTGGCGCCACTGGAGCATATCGCCGACATCAGCTCGCGATTGATCGTCAACAAGGCCGCCATGAAAATGAAGCACGCCCGGATCAAGGTCATTATGGAACGAATGGCGACCGCGGTAACGGCTTGATGGCGACTCCGTCCAGACCGTCCGAATTTTGACCGACCCCGGAGAGTATCCATGCCGGACATCCAACGTCTGAACACCGCCGATGCCGATTTCTGGGCTCGCCTGGAAGCTCTGACCGCTTGGGAGGGCGTCGCCGACGAGGCCGCGACCGCCGCGGTGCGCGAAATCATCGCCCAGGTGCGCGGGCGCGGCGATGACGCGCTGTTGGAATACACCCGTCGTTTCGACCGGACGGAGGTCGCTCGAGCCGCCGATCTGGAAATCCCCGCCGAACGGTTGCGCCAAGCGCTTACCGCCATCCCGGCCAACCAGCGCGCGGCGCTGGAAACCGCCGCCGCCCGCATCCGCGCCTACGCCGAGCGGCAGAAGCTGGAACCCTGGAGCTTCACCGAAGCCGATGGAATGGTGCTCGGCCAGCAAGTGACGCCGCTGGATCGGGTCGGCCTGTATGTACCCGGCGGCAAGGCGGCCTATCCGTCCTCGGTGTTGATGAACGCCATTCCCGCCAAAGTGGCCGGAGTAGCGGAAATCGTGATGGTCGTACCGACGCCGGGTGGCGCGTTGAATGAACTGGTCTTGGCCGCCGCCGCCGTGGCCGGGGTGGACCGGGTATTTGCCGTCGGCGGAGCGCAGGCGGTCGCCGCGCTGGCTTACGGCACCGCCACCGTGCCGCGCGTCGACAAAATCGTCGGGCCGGGCAACATTTACGTCGCCGCCGCCAAGCGGCAAGTGTTCGGCACGGTCGGCATCGACATGATCGCCGGCCCGTCGGAAATCCTGGTGGTCTGCGACGGGCTGACCGACCCCGACTGGATCGTCATGGATTTGTTCTCGCAGGCCGAACACGACGAGGACGCCCAGCCGATCCTGATCAGTCCCGATCCGGCGTTTCTGGAGCGGGTCGCGGCCAGCATCGAACGACTGTTGCCGGAGATGGAGCGGCGGGAGATCATCGAAGCCTCGCTGAACCGGCGGGCGGCGCTGATCCAGACGCGCGACCTGGCCGAAGCCACCCCTATAGTCAACTTCATCGCCCCGGAGCACCTGGAACTGTCGGTGGCAAAACCGGAAGAACTGCTGCCGCTGATCCGCCACGCCGGCGCGATCTTCATGGGCCGTTACACCGCCGAGGCGCTGGGCGATTATTGCGCTGGCCCCAACCACGTGCTGCCGACGTCAAGAACGGCGCGCTTCTCCTCGCCGCTGGGCGTCTACGATTTCCAGAAGCGCACCAGTCTGATTCATTGCTCGCCGGCTGGAGCCTCGACCCTGGGCCGCACGGCGTCGATACTGGCGCGCGGCGAAGGTCTAAGCGCTCACGCGCGCTCCGCGGAGTACCGCGTACCAGGAGCGACTCGTGGGTAGCCGCTACTGGAGTCCCGTGGTGCATCGGCTCACGCCCTATGTGCCGGGCGAGCAGCCAAAACTCAGCAATCTGGTCAAGCTCAACACCAACGAAAACCCCTACGGACCTTCGCCACAAGTCCTGGCGGCGATCCAGGCCGAGCTGTCCGACGCGCTGCGGCTATACCCGGACCCGAACGCCGAACGCCTGAAGCAGGCCATCGCCGACTATTACGGCGTCACGCCGGCGCGGGTGTTCGTCGGTAACGGTTCGGACGAAGTGCTGGCCCATATCTTCCAAGGCCTGTTCCAGCACCCCGCGCCCCTGTTGTTCCCGGACATCACCTACAGCTTTTATCCGGTCTACTGCGGCCTGTACGGCATCGACTTCGTCACCATACCGCTAACCGAAGAGCTCGCGCTGCGCGTCGCCGACTACCCGCGGCCGAACGGCGGCATCATCTTCGCCAACCCGAACGCGCCCACCGGCTGCCTGCTGCCGCTGGCCGACATCGACTGGCTGCTCCAGCACAACCGGGATTCCGTGGTGGTGGTCGACGAGGCCTACATCGACTTTGGCGGCGAAACCGCCATCACGCTGGTGGACCGTTACCCGAACCTGCTGGTGACGCAGACGCTGTCCAAATCGCGTTCGCTGGCCGGACTGCGCGTCGGGCTGGCAGTGGGACACCCCGAACTCATCGAGGCGCTGGAGCGAATCAAGAACAGCTTCAACTCCTACCCGCTGGACCGCCTGGCCATCGCCGGCGCGGTGGCGGCCTTCGCCGACCGCGAGCACTTCGAGCGGACCCGTCGGGCGGTGATCGCCAGCCGCGTCGAACTGGTCGCCGCGCTGGCGGAACTCGACTTCGAGGTGCTGCCCTCGGCGGCGAACTTCGTCTTCGCCCGCCATCCACGCCGGGATGCCGCCGCGCTGGCCGCCGCGCTGCGCGAGCGCCACGTGATCGTGCGCCATTTCCGTCAGCCGCGCATCGACCAGTTCCTGCGCATCACCGTCGGCGGCCCCGAACAGAACGCGGCGCTGCTCGCGGCGCTCGGCCAAATCCTGGCGGGTGGCTGACATGCGGCTCGCCGATCTGGTCGCCTACACCGACCGTCTGCTGGCCGCCGACACCTTCAGCGACTACTGCCCGAACGGCCTGCAGGTTGAGGGTCGCCCGGAGGTTGAAACGCTGGTCGGCGGCGTCACTGCCTGCCAGGCGCTGCTGGACGCGGCGGTGGAGCGCGGAGCCGACGCCGTGCTGGTGCACCATGGCTGGTTCTGGAAGGGTGAAGACCCGCGCGTCGTCGGCATGAAACGCCGGCGCCTCGCCACCCTGCTCCGCCACGACCTCGGTCTGATCGCCTACCACCTGCCGCTGGACGCCCACCCCGAACTCGGCAACAACGCCCAACTCGCCCGACTGCTCGACCTGACCGTCACCGGCACCGCCGGCGACAACGGCCGCGCGCCGGGACTGGTCATGCTGGGCGAACTGGCGGAAGCCGTCGGCGGAGATGCGTTCGCCGCCCGGATCGAAACCCGGCTACGGCGGAAACCGCTGCATATTCCCGGCGGTGACGCACCGATTCGCCGGCTGGCCTGGTGCACCGGCGCCGCGCAGTCCTGCATCGAAACGGCGCTCCAGGAAGGCGTGGAGGCATTTCTCACGGGCGAGGCGTCGGAACAGACGGTCCATTTCGCCCGCGAGAACGGCCTGCACTTCTTCGCCGCCGGCCATCACGCCACCGAACGCCATGGCGTCCAGGCCTTGGGCGCGCATCTGGCACAGCAATTCACACTGCGCTTCATTTTCGTCGATATCGACAACCCGGTTTGAGCGTGGGCTTCCTCGAAGCGCCGCCTGAAGCGACAAGCACATAGACCCAAATACCCGCCGTGAGGTATAGTTTTACCCTAGCCGTGGGAACCAAGGGAGCTTGCTTCGGTGGATTTCGCGCACCTCATGGCGCGCCCGCCGCAACACACCAGGTTTGACACGAACCTAGCTCCCGGCCTGTCTCCAGCGAAGAAGAAGACCGTGCTTACCCATTAATTACCAACCCTTCAACATTAACTATAAATCCACACAGGAGACTGCGTATGAGTACGGTAGGGGACGTCGATCTCGGCAGACGCCGCTTTCTGACCGCTACAGCTACCGTGGTCGGCGGCGTAGGCGTGGCGTTCGTCGCCGTTCCATTTTTGAAATCCTGGTCGCCCAGCGAGCGCGCCAAGGCCGCCGGCGCGCCGGTGGAAGCGGACATCAGCAAGCTGGAAGATGGCGCCATGATGACCGTCGAATGGCGCGGCAAACCGGTCTGGCTGCTGAAGCGCACCAAGAAAATGCTGGACGACCTGCCCGGACTCAAGGATCAGTTGCTCGATCCCAATTCCGAAATGGCCAGCCAGCAACCCAAGTACGCCCAGAACGCCTACCGCTCCATCAAACCCGACGTGCTGGTGCTGATCGGGATTTGCACCCATCTTGGTTGCTCGCCCACTTTCCGGCCCGACGTGGCCCCGGCCGATCTCGGCCCGGCCTGGAAGGGGGGTTTCTTCTGCCCTTGCCACGGCTCCCGCTTCGACCTGGCCGGGCGGGTTTACAAGGGGGTTCCCGCTCCGTCCAATCTGGAGGTGCCAGCCTACCGGTATCTGAGCGACTCCCGCGTACTGATTGGCGTTAATCCGGAGGCTGCATAATGGCAAACACACAAGGCACGACCGGTCTGGTCGGCTGGATTGACGAACGCTTCCCGTTGACCAAGTCCATCCGCGAGCACCTGACTGAATACTACGCGCCGAAGAATTTCAATGTCTGGTATTACTTTGGCTCGCTGGCGCTCCTGGTGCTGGTCAATCAGATCCTGACCGGCATCTGGCTGACCATGAATTACAAACCCTCGGCCGCCGACGCGTTCGCCTCGGTCGAATACATCATGCGCGACGTGGACTGGGGCTGGCTGATTCGCTACATGCATTCCACCGGCGCCTCGGCCTTCTTCATCATGGTCTACCTGCACATGTACCGCGCCCTGATCTACGGCTCCTACAAGAAGCCCCGCGAGCTGATCTGGATTTTTGGCGTGCTGATCTTCCTCGCCCTCATGGCGGAAGCCTTCATGGGCTACCTGCTGCCTTGGGGTCAAATGTCGTTCTGGGGCGCGCAGGTGATCATCAACCTGTTCAGCGCGCTCCCCGTCGTCGGACCGGATCTGTCGGTATGGATTCGCGGCGATTACGTGGTGTCGGATGCCACTCTGAACCGCTTTTTCTCGCTGCACGTGATCGCCCTGCCGCTGGTCCTGCTGGGACTGGTGGTCGCCCACATCCTCGCCCTGCACGAAGTCGGCTCCAACAATCCCGATGGCGTCGAAATCAAGAAGGCCAAGGGCGCGGACGGCAAACCGCTCGACGGCATCCCCTTCCATCCCTACTACACCGTCAAGGATTTGGTCGGCGTGATGGTGTTTCTGCTCTTCTTCTCGGTGGTGATTTTCTTCATGCCCGAGATGGGCGGCTATTTCCTCGAACACCCGAACTTCGACCCGGCCGATCCGCTGAAGACTCCGCCGCATATTGCCCCGGTGTGGTACTTCACGCCGTTCTACGCCATTCTGCGGGCGGTGCCGTCCTTCGCGGGCACGCAGGTCTGGGGCGTGTTGGCCATGGGTGCCGCCATCGTCATGCTGTTCTTCCTGCCGTGGCTGGATCGCAGTCCGGTCAAATCGATCCGCTATCGCGGTTTTGCCTTCAAGCTGGTCCTGGCGGCGTTCGTGATCTCGTTCCTGATCCTGGGCTATCTTGGCGCGCTGCCGACCACCCCGGCCCGCACCAGCCTGGCTCAGATTTGCTCCGCGATCTACTTCTTGTTCTTCCCGGCGCTGTGGCTGCTGCCAATGTTCGAAAAGACCAAGCCAGTTCCGGAAAGGGTGACTTCAAAATGAAAAAAATCATCTTTGCACTCGCATTTCTGGCCCTGCCGGCTCTGACCGCGGCATCTGGCGGAGAAGGCTATCCCCTGATCAAGGCACCCATCGACCTGCAAAACAAAGCCTCGCTGCAACGGGGCGCCAAGCTGTTTGTTAACTATTGCATGGGGTGTCATTCGCTGGAGCACCAGCGCTACAATCGGATGGCCCGCGACATCGGCCTGACCGAAGACCAGGTCAAGGACAACCTGATCTTCACCGGCGCCAAAGTCGGCGATCTGATGAAAAACGCCATGCCCAAGACCGAGGCCAAGCAGTGGTTCGGCGTCGTCCCGCCCGACCTGACCCTGATCGCCCGGTCGCGCGGGGCAGATTATCTCTACACCTATTTGCAAACCTTCTATCTGGATCCCAGCCGGCCGTTCGGCGTGAACAACGCGGCGTTTCCAAACGCCGGCATGCCGCACGTACTGTGGGAACTGCAGGGGATGCAAAAACCGGTCTATGAGGTTCACAAGGACGCGGCGGGCCACGAAGCCAAGGTTCTCAAGGATTTTGAACTGGTTCAGCCGGGCAGCATGAGCCCACCCGAATTCAAGGAAGCGATGGTGGATTTGGTGAACTTCCTGGCCTATGTCGGCGAACCCATCCAGTTGGAACGCCAGCGGATCGGGATTTGGGTCGTGTTGTTCCTGGCCCTGGCCTGCGTGGTGTTCTATCTGCTCAAGAAGGAATATTGGAAGGACGTGCATTAATGCGCGGCTTTCGCCGGGGAGCGAGCAGCCCTCCGGCGGATCCCGCCAACCCTCTCTCCTCCATCCGGAGATCTCCCGGTTACGCCTGCCAGCGGCAAACCCACCATGACCTCGACCCGACCTTATCTGATCCGCGCTCTTTACGAGTGGATTGAAGACAACGGTTTGACCCCCCACATCTTGGTCGACGCCGAGTTGCCGGGAGTAGAGGTCCCCAAGCAACACGTGCGCGAAGGTCAAATCGTGCTCAACATCAATCCGGCGGCCGTACACGATTTGCGTCTGGGCAACGAATCGATCGAATTCAACGCGCGCTTCGGCGGCGTCGCCCGCACCGTCCGGATTCCCGTGACGGCCGTCCTGGCGATCTACGCCCGCGAGAACGGACAGGGCATGGCGTTCGGCGAGGAAAAGGACGGCGACGAACCTCCGCAACCACCCAGTTCGCCACCGGACAAACCGGTCACTCGCGATCGCAAGCCGACGCTGAAGATCGTGAAGTAGCGCGTCATCAGTTGATGTATTCGAACAGCGTCACCACCTGGCGCACCCCCTCTACCCGGCTGGCGACGTCGGCCGCGGCGTCCGCCTCGACGGGTTTCACCAGCCCCATCAGGTAAACCACGCTCCGTGCCGTGATCACCTTGACCCGGCTGGGATCGAAATCGGGGATCGTGGTGATCTGGAACAGGGCGGCCTTGACCTTGGTGGTGATCACGGCGTCGCTGCTCTGGCTGGACAACGAACTGGGTCGGCCGACCACCAGTTCGTTGTAGACCACTCGAACTGGAGGTTCGATGCCGCGGGCGATGACCTCGGCCCGCTGGCGCGCCTGCGCCGATGACGCCTCTCCGGTCAGCAGCACGGCCCCGTTGTAGGAGGTGACGCCGATCTGATTGCCCGGCGGCAGCTTCAGGGCGAGTTGGTTGGAGATCTTGAATTCGATGGTTTGATCGTCCACCACGCTGCCGGTGGTCCGGCGATCGTGGGCCACGCTGATCCCGGTCGCCGCGCCGCTGACCAACAGGCCGGCGCAGCCGGTCAGGGACAGCGCCAGCAGCAATGCCCCAGGAACCACGAAGCGGGCAGCGCGGGGACCGAGGCGCCAAAATCGATTCATGGCCGCTCCTCGCCGTCGAACAGGAATTGATCCACCAGATCGCACAGACAGTGGATAATCAGGATGTGAACTTCCTGAATCCGCGCCGTCGCCGCTGCTTCCACCCGGATCTCGATGTCTTCCCCGCCGAGTTGGCCGGCCATGCGTCCTCCATCACGCCCGGTCAGCGCCACCGTGATCAGGCCCAGTTCCCGCGCCGCATCGATCGCCGCCATGACGTTGGGAGAGTTGCCGCTGGTCGAAATCGCCAGCAACACATCGCCGGGACGGCCGAGCGCCCGTGCCTGCCGGGCGAAGACCAGTTCGAAGGCATAATCGTTGGCGATGCAAGTCAGGGCCGAGCTGTCGGTGGTCAAGGCGATGGCGGCAAGCCCCGGCCGCTCGATTTCGAAGCGGTTGACCAGTTCTGCGGCGAAATGCTGGGCGTCGGCGGCCGAACCGCCATTGCCACAAATCAGTATCTTGCCGCCTTGACGCAAGCAGTTGGCCAGCCGTTCGGCGGCCCGGACGATGCGTGGCCCCATTGCGTCCAGGGTGCGCCGCTTGGCCTCGATGCTGGCGGCAAAGTGTTGCTCGATTCGCATGAGTGGTTGCATGGTGACCATCCGGCTAGAGTCAAGTAACAGGCAACGCAAAGCTTAGCGCATTCCTGTTCGTTTCACTCCGGCGATAGCGTAAAATCCGCCCTTCCCGCATCCGCCGACTATTCCCGACCGCACCATGCTTCCTTCCGCCGCGAGCGAATTCCGGGCCGGCCTGCTGGCACTGGCGCCACTGCTGGTCGGAGTCATGCCGTTCGGCATGATCTACGGCGCGCTGGCCTTGAGCCAGGGCATGAGTCCTGCGGCAGCGCTGGCGATGTCCGGCATTCTGTTCGCCGGCTCGGCGCAATTCCTCTTCTGCCAGCTGTTCGGCGCCGGCGCTCCGGTGCTGGTCACGGTCGCCGAGGTTGGTCTGCTCAATCTGCGCCACGCCCTGTACAGCGCCGCTCTGGCCCCACGCATCGCCCATCTGTCCCGGCGCTGGAAACTGACCTTGGCCTATCTGCTGACCGACGAGGCCTACGCGGCGATTGCCCGGCGCGAGGCGTCCGGCGAAACAACCGGCCCAAATCGGCACTGGTTCTATCTTGGCGCGGGGCTGGCCCTGTGGGGCGGCTGGCAACTGTCCACCGCCGCCGGAGTGCTGCTGGGCGCGCGGTTGCCGGCGGACTGGCCGCTGGATTTCGCCCTGCCGCTGACCTTTATCGCCATCGTGGTACCGATGATCCGCAACCGGACGATGCTGGCGGTGGCGGCTGTCTCTGGAATCGTGGCGTTGCTGGCCGCCGGATTGCCGTTCAAACTGGGATTGCTGGCGGCGGCGCTGGCCGGAATGACGGTGGGCTGGCGACTGGTCGGAGGCGTTCGATGAAGGTCTGGCTGCTGATGATCGCGTGTGGCGCGGTAACCTTTCTCATTCGCCTGTCGTTCATCGCCGCCGAGGGCAGGGTGGCGTTCCCGAGGGAGATTCGGCGACTGCTGCCGTTCGTACCGGTGGCGACCCTGACCGCGCTGGTGGTTCCCGAATTGGTAATGCCGCGGGGAACACTGTGGCTGGCCTGGGATAATGCCCGGCTCCTGGCGGGACTGGCTGCGATCGCGATCGCCGCAACGACCCGCAGCGTGTTGTGGACGCTGGTGGGCGGGTTCGCGGTGCTGGGAGCGTGGCCGACTTGAACAGCTTGTACCGGCACGACAAATTTCGATAATCGATCGAGTAAAATTCAATTCCTCCAGAGACGATGATGGGCGAGATCCCATACGGCCTCTGAATTCTTCGACTTATAATTCATAACGATAAGACGAGGTGCAAGCTGGTGAAAACCTTTCAAGACTCCAAACAGGGTCGCCTTGGCTGGATCGCCGGCCTGGTGATCGGGCTAACGTGGGGTACCGTCGTTGCGGCACCGCCTCAATATCCTGAAACCGCCGCTGAGATCGAACGCGCTCTGAGCGCTCCAGGCAAAGCGCAACCCAGTTCCCAGCCACGGGGAGGGCGAAGTCCCGGCGTCACGGGTGTGGGGAAATTGCGCGGTCCCGCTGGCATCGTCGACGACCCCACTCCCTTACCAGCGGCCGCGCCCATGGATTATCCAACCCTGATTCGGGACCATCCCAAGGTGGCGGCATTGATTCACTTCGACACGAACTCCGCACGAGTCCGCCGCGAAGCCTACTCACTGCTGAACGCATACGTAAACGCCTTGAAAAGCGTGGCGCTATCCGATGCGGTGCTGGTGATTGCCGGCCATACCGACGACATCGGTTCCGACGACAAAAATTTTGCATTGTCCCAGGAACGTGCGCAGGCGGTGAAAGACTATCTGATCAAACGTGGGATCACTCCGGATCGGCTAATCGCCAAAGGTTATGGGGGGGCTTACCCCGTGGCATCCAATGCCGTCGAAACCGGACGCGAGTTAAATCGGCGCAGCGAGTTTATCCGTATCGATGTATCGACAATTGCCGACCAATGAGCAATATAGCGCGAATGTCGGATCCTGACAATATCAAAGCCGATGGCCAGGACAATAGCGAGTTTGTCGATGTCCAGCCGAGCAAAATGGTGCCGGTTGATACGACTCCGATAATCCCAGGCTACAAGGTTGAAAAGCTGATCAGCAGCGGTGCCATGGGACATGTGTACTTAGCCACTCAGGAAGCACTCGAGCGGCCGGTCGCAATTAAAGTCATTACTCCTGCCCTCAGCATCGATGCCACGTTCCGCCAGCGTTTTCTTAAAGAGGGCAAAATCATCGCCCAACTGCGACATCCACATATTGTGACCATTCACGATATCGGCGAATGCCTGAACCAATACTACATGATCATGGAGTATGTGGAAGGTGGAACCTTGCGCGATCGTATCGAGCAAGGACTATCCCCCCAACAAGCTGTGAACATACTGCGCCAGATTGCCAGTGCTCTGGGTTACGCGCACCACCAGGGTTTCGTACATCGGGATGTTAAGCCAGCCAATATTCTCTTCCGCAACGATAATGGCGCGGTGCTTACCGATTTTGGGATCGCCAAAGCCTGTGAAGACAACGTCGACCTTACCGCGACCGGATTGGCGATCGGCACGGTCGTTTATATGAGTCCCGAACAGACTTGGGGAAAAATCCTGGACGGTCGGAGCGATCTATATTCCTTGGGATTGGTGTTTTACGAAATGCTTACCGGTTTCCGTCCTGGCCGCACAGTGGGCGGATTGGTTGATCGATTGCCAATGGAGTTAAGTCGATATCAGGAAATTCTGGAAAAGCTGCTGGCCTTCAACCCGAACGAGCGTTTTGCCACCGCCGAACAGCTTATCGATGCTATCGACAAGATCGGTCAAGAGAAAAACAATAATATTACCGTCCGGCCATTGGTGAGCGGTGCAGAAAAATCCAACCGTTGGTCCAACAAATATTTTATCAGTACCGTGCTTTTTTTGATGGCTTTGTTATTGATTGGAATCAGTTATCACATTTGGGAGCGTTCGTTAAATCCTGCTCTCTCCATTCAAGTTGCCTATTCTTATCGATCCACCGATCAGCCAAATTTACGGCCATTGCTTAACGACAGTGTACTGCATTCAGGAGATCACTATCAAATTCGCTTCATGCCAAAACAAGAC
Source organism: Candidatus Competibacter sp. (assembly GCA_031732855.1). Lineage (GTDB taxonomy): Bacteria > Pseudomonadota > Gammaproteobacteria > Competibacterales > Competibacteraceae > JAVMKJ01. The sequence continues at coordinate 37,784 of JAVMKJ010000150.1, read as the reverse complement.
GGCTATGTGTATATTTTCCAAACTGATGGCAGCAGAGCAATTTACCGTCTATTTCCATTCGAAGGTGGCGACACTTCAAAACCAGGCAACGAAAATCCGGTACGGGCTGGTATAACCTATTTTGTTCCAGCCGAAGATGAGGCTTTTCAGTTGGACGACCAAGTTGGTCATGAGCAGATCCATGTTCTGGCCTTCAAAAACCGTAATATCGATCTGGAAAACCAATATACGGCTCTCGTTGAAGCACGTCGCATCCATGACTATTCGCGATCCATGGAACTGCAATTGCAGTTGAGCAATAGCTTAACAAATACTCAAAAGGGCGTCATACCTGTCCTGAATTTCAAACACAACGCGAGAGGAAGCCATGAGCTATAAAATCTGTTGGTGGTATTACCCACTATTTGCCTTGCTCGGTAGCGTTTTGATCGGAACCGCCAGTGGTGTCGGTGCAACTAATCCGACGCCCGACAACGACGATCTTAAAACACGTGGCCCGGCAGGGACCGTCAAAATTGCCCCAGAACCGGCTGGTTCAACTCCGAAACCGGCGTCGTTTACCCCACAAAATGGTCAGAAGCCGCTAAACTTCAAGATTAATTATGTTTATCGCCCAAGCGGTCAAGGACCCCTCAAGTCACTAGCCGAAGGTAGTGTGTTGAATTCCGGCGACCACTACAAAATTCAATTCACTCCGGCGGAGGACAGTTATGTTTATATTTTCCAAGTGGATAGCAGTAAGGCAATTTACCGGCTCTTTCCCATGACCAGTTTTAGTGGTGTCAAGGTCGACAATTTAAATCCGGTACAAGCCGGTGTCACTTATCATCTTCCCGCCAAGGATAAATCTTTCAAACTCGATAATAATGTCGGATCGGAAAGTATAATTTTTTTAGCTTTCCGGAAACCGAACGAAGCGCTCGAACAGCAATATGAATCGCTGGTAAAGGCCCGTCTGGCTCAGGATCGTGCCAAAGCAGACAAAGTCCAAACGGCTATCAAGAGCAATTTTAAAACCCGTGGACTGGCGGCCATCGTGGATGACCCCGAAAAAAAAACCGCCACCGTGCCATGGGCCCCAGCCGAATCGTTCACCATGCCGGTCCAGCACTTGGATAACCTGTGCGCGGACTGCATTAATATGATGACTTTCGAACACCGATGAATCACATCATACACGTCGGCTCGTATCCAATCCCGATCTCTGGAGGACCTGCCTGCGGTCTATGATAATCTATTGAAATCGGTGGCAAGCTGGTTCCCACAGGAGTTCAAGGTCTATTGAGAAATGGTATTAAATCTCCCTCGATCCCCGGCCTGAAACTCGACCTTGTCGTAAATCTCCGCCAGCGTCAATTCGCAATCAATGGCATCCAGCCGCAGGCTACCGTCCAACCCGTCGCTGTCCGTCAACATCCAACGATGATCCGGTTGCCGTCGGTAAGATTCAACATGCGGGTGATGCTGGGCGATCAGCACGTACTCGGCCAGCGATTCCAGTTTGCGGTAATGCTCGAACTTCCGGCCCCGGTCGTAAGCCTCGGTGGAACCCGACAGGACCTCGACGATCAGGGTCGGATTCAGCAGTGTATCCACATGGCTATCGTCGAATTGAGCCTTGCCGCAGACCACGACCAGATCGGGATAGGTGTATAGCCCGGTTGGACTGACCTTAACCCGCATGTCGCTGGCATAGACTTTACAGGGACGCTTTTTAAGCTGGTTGCCCAGCTCGCGAACCGTGTTAACAACGATGAGATTATGCGGCTCGCTGGCGCCGGTCATGGCGAAAATTTCGCCATCGAAATATTCGCTCTTGAACTCGGCGCTGCGTTCGAGTGCGAGATAGTCTTCGGGGCTCAAGCACGGTTTGGGTTGCAGTGACATGGCGATGCCTCCGGTAACGGGTTGTCCGAAGCCATTGTGCCACAGCCGCAAGCAAACTCCGGCGATCCTCATATTTGCCGGTCGTCCTCGGGAAGTCATACCGTTCGATCAATTTTCCGACTAAAAATTGTGAGGCGGGTTGGGGCATCAGCCCGCAACCCGCCGATTCGACTGGAATTCTCTGGAACACCCCGGCCTTAAGAAGCAACCTCCCCGGAAAAGCTCAGCCCCCTTCCCCAGCGATCACTCGTAGCCCGGCAAAGATCAAATCCGGTTCCATTTGATACGCGCCCTGCAAATGAGGCAGCGCCACTCCGGCAGCACCGCCGGTCAGCAGCCTGACGCCCGGACCGTGACTGGCGACCATCCGGGCAGTAATACCATCGATGGCCGAGGCAACCGCATACAGCGCCCCGCCCCAAACGCAGTCGCGGGTACTCTGGCCGAACAGGCATGGCTCGCCGTGCTCCGGGGGAATCTGCTGGGTATTCCGATACAGCGCCTCGCGCATCAGGCGCATTCCCGGCGCTATCACTCCGCCCAAATGCCGGCCGTCCGCCGCCAGCGCGTCGATCGTCACCGCCGTGCCGCAATCAACGACATAACAGGCCCGCGGCCCGACCAGCGCCCGCGCCGCGATCATCGCCACCCAGCGATCCGCGCCCATCCGCTCGGGTTCGGCGTAAGAATTGCGGACACCACAAGCCGCCGGGGTCGAAACCACAAATTCCGCCTCGATGGCCCAGGTTTGCCGAATCCAGCCCGCCAGCGCGGCGCGGACTTCGGCGCCGGCCACGCTGACGATCAATGCCCGCGCCGGCGACGGAAGGTGACTCCACAACCGGGCCGCGAGTTCGGGCCAGCTTTCCCCACCGTGATTGGCTTGACCGCGTTCCTGGAACTCTCCCTGCTCGCAACTGACCCACTTGATCCGGCTGTTGCCGACATCCGCCAGCAGGATCACGGCTCGACCCTCAAGCTGATCTCTCCGCCGATGTACGGCTTTATCTGCCCGTCCGCCGCCTCCAGCAGCAGGGCGCCGGTCGCGTCCACCCCACGGGCGATGCCCGTTACGGAGGCATTGGGCAAGCGCAGGCTCACCCGGCGACCCGCCACCCGATCGAAGCACGTCCATTCCGCGGCCAGATCCGCAAACCCCCCTCGTTCGAACCGGGCAAAGGTACCGATCAATTCGCCGATCAGCGACGATGCCAGCCGGTTGCGGGAAATGCTGCCGGCTCCCAGAATCTCCCGCAGATCGACCCACGGCTGGTCGATGGTCGCCCCATCCTGGCGCGGCAGATCGATGTTGAGACCAATCCCGGCCACCACCCGAACGCCGCTGGCGGTAACACCGGATTCCAGCAGGATGCCGCCCAGCTTGCGTCCCCGCCACCATACGTCGTTGGGCCACTTCAGACCTACTTCGGTCACGCCGGCATCCCGCAGCGCGCGGGCCACGGTGATGCCGGTCGCGAGGCTCAGACCGCTCAGCGCCGCGGGTCGCACGGTGAATCGCCAGAGCAGCGAAAAGGCCAGACCGGACCCAAACGGCGTCAACCAGCTCCGGCCCTGCCGTCCCCGACCGGCGGTCTGCTGCTCGGCCAGGCACACCACGCAGCCCGGCCAGTCAGCCCCGGCCTGTCCCAGCAGATAGGCGTTGGTGGAATTGATAACCGGATGCAGTTCCAATCGGTCGAGCAAGACGCGGGCCTCGGCCGTCAGACCGGCGAGAATACGATCCCGATCCAGCAGTTCCAGCGGCGCGGCCATTCTGCTCCCTCATTCTGCTCCCTCAATAGATCGATCGGGAGAAATACGGTGGAAACTTGCCCATCCGGGAACACCTCATGAAAAACCGCCTTCCCCCGCGCGGGGGAAGGCGGTTATCCCAAGGGGGGTTTCCGCATCGCCAGCTTGGCGAACACCCCACTCAACCGGGGAAACTGGCGGCAGACCTAGAACAGGCTACCCCAGGGAACGACGGAGAGAAAACTCAGCCAAGAGGCAATCAGCAGCACGATAATGATGACGAGCGGAAAATTCTGAAAGGTAAACATCGTTATTCTCCTTGCGGTTTATAGTGAAAATACTAAATGACCCACCTCATTCCTTCAAGGATTGATCGTTATCCTTCCGCTGGCTGAAACGGGGAATGCGCGGGTCGTCGTCGTCCATCAGAATCCGGTGGGCTGGTCCCTCCAGATCGTCGAATTGCCCGGTCCGCACCGCCCAGAGAAAGGCCCACAACGCCACTCCTATTACCCCCAAGGCCATGGGAATCAACAGGTACAGGATCCGCATGACGCCACCGCCTCCAGCAAAAAGGCACTAAGGCCCTAAGGGGCCAAGGGTATGAAAGGAGCATCAAGCCACTCTCCCTTCGCTGGTATCGCTCTCAGGGCTGTCGGAGTCGCAGCGCGTTCACCACCACCAGCAGCGAACTGAACGACATTCCGATCGCCGACATCCAGGGCGTCAGCCAACCTCCCGCCGCCAGTGGCAGCGCCACCAGATTGTAACCGATCGCCCAAGCGAAATTCTCGCGCACGATGGTCAAAGTCCGCCGGGCCGTGTCCACCCCGCGGACCAGATGCTCCAACCGTTCCGACAGCAGGATCATATCCGCCGTGGCATGAGCCAGTTGGGTACCGCTCCCCATCGCCAGCGACACTTGGGCCGCCGCCAGCACCGGCGCGTCGTTGACCCCGTCGCCGACCATCGCCACCACCGCGCCCTGCCCCTGCAATTCCCGCAGGCGCTCCAGCTTGTCCCGAGGCGACATGCCCCCTTTGGCCGTGGCAATGGCCAGCTCGCGGGCCACGTGGGCCACGACCTTCGGCCGATCCCCGCTCAGCAACTCCACCGCCACCTTGCGAGCTTGCAGGGCCGCCACCGCCGCCGCCGCGCCAGGCCGCAGGGCATCGGTCAACTGAAACCAGGCCAGCAGCCCGGTTTCATCGCCCAACGCCACCCAGGTGCTGGCGGCGTCGAGATCGGTTCGTTCGGTCGGCGTCACCCCGCTCAGAGCCACCACGAATTCGGGCCGACCCACCCGGTAGCGGCGGTTTTCGATCCACCCATCGATTCCGCTACCGGGAGTATTGCGCAACTCCGTCGCGGCCGGAACCATCGTACCGGCCACCTCCGCCAAAGCCAGCCCGACCGGGTGCTCGGAACCCCGTTCCAGCGCCGCCGCCAGGGCCAGGCAGCGGCGCGGTTCCAAATCGCTCGCCGTTTCGATCGCCACCACTCGCGGCCGGCCGTAGGTGAGCGTCCCGGTCTTGTCGAAAACGACATGAGTGGCCCGCGCCAGAGCCTCCAGGGCATGGCCGCGCGTGGTCAGCACCCCCAGCCGGGTCAGGGCGCCGGTTGCGGCCACGATGGCGGTCGGCGTGGCCAGCGACAGCGCACAGGGACAGGTCACCACCAATACCGAGAGGGTGACGCGAAACGCGGTATCGAAGTCGCTCAGCGACCACCAGGTCGAAAACACCACCGCCGCCACGACCAGCAGGACGACGACGAACCAGCCGGCGATGCGGTCGGCCAACAGCGCCAACCGCGGCTTCTCGCCTTGCGCCCGATCCAGCAACCGCACGATGGCCGACAAGACGGTATCGGGACCGACCTTTTCGATCCGCATGACCAGCGGGCTTTCCACATTGACCGAACCTCCGATCAATCCTTCACCCGAACGCCGGGGCAGAGGCAGACTCTCGCCGGTTAGCAGCGATTCGTCCACGCTGCTCGCGCCTTCCTCCACCCGGCCATCGGCTGGAATGGTTTCCCCCGGCCGCACCAGCACCCGGTCGCCGGGCATCAGTTCCGCGATGGGAATCACCGCCTCGGCGCCGGCCGGGTCCAGCCGGGTGGCGGTCGCCGGCAACATCCGCACCAGCGCCTCGGAAACCTGTCCCGCCCGATGGCGGGCGGTCATTTCCAAAAACCGGCCGGTCAGCAGGAAGAACACGAACATCGTCACCGAGTCGTAGTAGACCTCACCGACACCCTGCCAGGTGTACCAGACGCTGGCGGCGAAAGCGGCGAGAATGGCCAGCGACACCGGCACGTCCATGCTCGGTTGCCGGTTGCGGAAATCGCGCCAGGCAGCGGTGTAAAATGGCAGCGCGGAGTACCCCACGACGGGTACCGTGATAATCAGGCAAATCCAGCGCAGGAACTCGCGAATCCAGCCTTCCATGCCCTGGTAGTCGCCGGCATACAGGGCCACCGCCAGCATCATCACCTGCATCGAGCCCAGTCCGGCCACCGCCAGCCGGCGCAAGGCCACGGTGTGCTCGCGTTTTTGCAGGGCTTCCTGGCGACTGGGATCGAAGGGATGAGCGATGTAGCCGATGGCGGCGATGGCGGCCAGAATGGCGCTGAGCCGGGTCTGCCGCTGGTCCCAGCGCACCCGGGCGCGGTGGGTGGAGTAGTTTACCCGGAATTCCAGCACGCCCGGCAGTCGGCCGACGTGCCGTTCGCTGAGCCAGACGCAGGCGGCGCAGACGATCCCCTCCAGAATCAGCGCGGCCTCGCGGACGTGCTCGTTCTCGGCGCGGACGAAGCTCTGCTGTAAATCGGGCCGGTCGTACAACTCCAGCCCGCGCAACTGCTCCGGGATCAAATCCTCTGCCCGGCGCGACGGCGCGGTGCGATGGTGGTAGAAATCGGTCAGCCCGGCGGCCACGATGGCTTCGGCCACCGCCTGGCAGCCATGGCAGCACATGGACCGGGGCTGGCCGTCGATGACTGCGGCAAAGCGGGCGCCCGGCGGCACGGGGAGACCACAGTGGAAGCAGGAGGTTGCGGCCCGAGTCGGGGCATCCGACTCGACGGATTCGACGGTGGCGGACATCAGACGGATGCGTGGCTGAATCGTGAAGAAGGCGAGCACGAACGCAAGTTATACCAATTCCCGATAGGTTTTATACTTCCCATGTAGGGCGGGTTAGCGAAGCGTAACCCGCCGAAACCGCAATCAAATCGGCGGGTTACGGGCTGGCGCCCTAACCCGCCCTACGATTCTGAACCATAAAATCCATTGATAAACGGTATTAGCGGTCCAGAACCTGAGTGCCGGCACGAACCTCATGCAAGTCGGCGTCCTTGCGAACATGCAACACCAGGTTCCAGTTGCCGGCGGCCGGCAGCATCAGTTTCGATTCGTAAACGCCGGGGCTGATTTCGGCCAGAGCAAAGGCGACATCCAGCCTGCTGGTCGAGGGGCGGATAAACTGGCCGGTCACGGTCGCGCCCGTCAGTGGCTCGCCCTCGCGGGTCCGCGCCACCACCCGGAACATCGCTGGCTCGTTCGCCACCGGCTCGCCCAGCCAGCCCTTCTGGATCCGCCAGCCGCGCTGCCGCTGGCGCTCCACCTGCTGGAGATAGTCGTTGTACAGATCCTCCTTCTGCTGGAAGTCGTGGGAGATCACACCCGGGAACATCGACGTGACCTCGCGCTTGCTGTCCGCTTCGGGCAGCAGCCAACTTCCGAGGGCGGGAGTCAAACCACGTTCGGCGATCGCGACGAACACCGCGCCCAGCACCGCCACGAAAACGAAAAACCCGCCGATCGCCGCCGGTCCCCAGTGCAGGCCCTTGCCACCGGCGCGAGCGCTCGGGAATATTCCACACGCCAGCGAAGCGAGCAGATAAATGCCGAGGTGGATCGCGAACACATCTCCTCCCGGCCAGCGCACGATAGCGTAGGGGACATAGAGGCCGAGCGTCGTCAGGGCCACCCCGGCGGCGGCCTGCTTCGCGTTCGTTCGCGCGAAGCGAACCAGGATCAGATTGGCGAGCACGATCAGCCCGGCGCCGAGCGCGAGGCCGAGCAGCAGATCGCTCATCAGCCGTTTTCCGGTACGTAGAACGGCACTTCCCGACGGATCGGCTCCGCCAGCATTCCTTCCAGCGACTCGATGATGAAGGTCACCTTGTCGCCGGCCGCCACGCCAGGCTGGATCGGAGGAACCTGGACTCGCGCCAGCAACTTGATCCGCTCCTGCGGCGCCAGCTCGAGCCGCTCCATGCCGTCCATGTCCAGAGTCGCGCCAGGAAGTCCTTCGATGCGAATGCCGACCGTCATCGGCGCCGTCAGCTTGTTATTCAGCTTGATCTCGTAAGCGTTACGGATACCGCCGTCGGAAAGCTGGGTATACAGCGGTTGGCGGATTTGCTCGACAGTCCCGCTATAGGGCGAGCGGGTGAGCACGCTCCAGGTCAGGATCAGGGTTGCCGCGGTCAGGATTACCCCATAACCGATGGTCTTCGGTCTCAAGAACCGGGTCTCCCGCCCGTTCAGCGCGTTTTCGGACGTGTAATTGACCAGATCGTGCTCGCAGGCGTCGATGCACAGCGCGCAGGAAATACATTGGTACTGCAAGCCGTTGCGGATGTCGATCCCCACCGGACAGACCTGCACGCAATGCCCGCAATCGATGCACTCGCCGACGCCCTTCGCCTTCCGCTCATCGGGGGTTCTCAAACCCCGGTACTCCTTGGCCCGGCCCTTCGACCCTTCGCCCTTCTTGGCGTCATAGGAAATGATCAGGGTGTCATGATCGAACATGGCGCTCTGGAATCGCGCGTAGGGACACATGTAGATGCAGACCTGCTCGCGCGCCAGACCCGCCATCACGAAAGTAGTGGCGGTCAGGAAAAAGGTGGTGAAGTAGGCCGCGTAGGACGCCCGCCCCAGAAAGATATCCACCACCAGGGTCGGCGCGTCGACCCAATACATGGTGAAAGTCAGGCCGGTCCAGAATGCCACCAGCAACCAAAGAGCATAAGTAGTTCCCTTCTTGGTCAACTTCTCGCGATTCCAGGGCTTTCTGTCCAGCCGCATCCGCGCCGGTCGTTCGCCCTGCACCCAACGCTCGATCATCATGAACAGGTCGGTCCACAGGGTTTGGAAGCAGAAATAGCCGCACCAGACCCGACCGGCGAGCCCGGTCACGAAAAACAGCAGGATCGCGAAGATGATCAACACCCCGGCCAGCCAGAAGATATCCTGTACCTGCACGGTCAGGCCGAAAATGTAGAAATGCCGCCCCGGCAGATCGTACAACACCGCCTGGTCCGGCGCGTTCGGCCGCTCCCAGCGCAGCCAGGGCAGAAGAAAATAGATGCCATACGCCAGGATCATGATGCTGGTCTTCAGAGTACGAAATGGACCCTTAATCGAGCGCGGATAGATCTGAATACGTTTCTGATAAAGCTGGACAGTCTCTTCGGACATTTTCCACCCAATTTGCGATTGAAAAGCACAACTATGTTGACCACCATTCGCGTCCATCGTCACTGCGATTCATCAAGGACGAAGGCCGACGCGCTGGACTGTAATCATTCGATCCCCTCCCCCCCGCCAAGGAGGAGAGGATCAGGGTGAAGGGAGTCGGGCATTCATTTTAAATGGATCGGATCGGCATAAACGCCTCACCCCCCGGTCGGGGGGTGAGTGCTGAGGATTGGCGGGTTCGACCAATAATGAGTTCGCTTACTTGGCCCCACCCAACTGATGGACATAAACCGCGAGCAGCTTGACGTCGGTCGGCGACAGTCGATCCTTCCAGGCCGGCATCACCCGGGTGTTGTTCACGCCCTTGGCGACGAAGTCCGCAACGGCCGCTTTCTTCTCCTGCGGGGTTTTGAGGGCCGGCACATCGACGATCGCCCAAATCTTGTCGGTCAGATTGGCCGCGCCCTGCGACTGGACGCCCTTGCCGTCGGCACCGTGGCAGTAGTAGCAGCCACCCACCTGACCCTGGAAGATCGCCTTGCCGCGCTCGGACGCCTCGCCCGGCTTGGCTTCGCCCGATAGGGTCAGCACATACTCGGCCACATCGCTCAACTGATCCGGCTTGAGCACCTGGCCGAAAGCGGGCATGAACCCGTTGCGGCCCTGCACCAGAGTCTGATGGATCTGGTCCATGCTCCCTCCCCAGAGCCAGTCGTCGTCGGTCAGGTTCGGATACATGCCCACGACACCCTGACCGCCGCGGCCATGACACGCGGCGCAGTTGTCGCCGAACAGACCCTTGCCGACCGATCGCACGAATTCCAGCATCTTGGGATCCTTGACGATCTGATCGTAACTGGCCGCCTGGACCTTGGCCAGCATGTCCTTGCGCTGCTTGTTGCTGGCGGCGTCGCCCAGATCTTCCAGCAGGAGGGAACGAGTGTTCCAGCGAAATTCCTTCTCCTGTTCCTTGCCGGTGGCCTTGTCGATGGTGACGTAATCCACCACCTTGAGGCCCTTGAGCCAGGTATTGCCGACCGGCCAGGAAGGATACAGGAACCAGTACAGAACCGAGAACACCACGGTTCCGTAGAAACACCACAGCCACCAGCGCGGCAGTGGATTGTTGTACTCCTGAAGATCGCCGTCCCAGGCATGGCCGGTAGTCTGGACCGCGCCAGGTTGTTGTTGTTTACTCAGTGTATTGTCACTCATTTTCCATCACCTTGCGGGATTGGGAATGATGCCCGGCCTATGAAGGATTGGACTGCGGCGGGTCGTCGTCGAATGGAATGTACTTGTAGGATTCAAGCCGCTTGGCGCGTCGCTTCCCGGTGAACACATAGATCAGGATGCCGCAAAACGCCCCAAAAAACAGTATCAACGCCAATGGCTTGGAGTTTTCCATATGGGTGAACCACAGCAGCCAGTCGAACATCGAGCAGGGCTCCATTCAGTCTCCCCCAACAGGAGGAGACACAGTTCAGGTTATCAACGGAATGTGGTGAAAAAGCCTTCGTCGTACTGGGTGAAGTCCACCATGGTGCCGAGCACCTGCAGGTACGCGACCAGAGCTTCCATTTCCGTGATCTTGCCGGGAATGCCGTCGAAGTTCTTTTCGCGCGCCTGCTTGAGCAGGCTGTCCTGCGCCTTGCTGATGTCGAGTTGATCGGCGACGGCCGGCCCAAACTTCTTGACGTTGGCGTCATACTCCGCTTGGGTCAGGGAATACGGCACCCCGGTAAACCGCAAGGCACGCATCCGACCGGCCACATCCGAGTAATCCAGATCATTTTCCAGCAGCCAGGGATAGTTCGGCATGATGGACTGCGGTACCACCGAGCGCGGCGCCTTCAAGTGCTGCACGTGCCATTGATTGGAGTATTTGCCGCCCACCCGCGCCAGATCGGGGCCGGTGCGCTTGGACCCCCACTGGAAAGGATGGTCGTACTGCGACTCCGCCGCCAGCGAGTAGTGGCCGTAGCGCAGCCACTCGTCGCGGAACGGCCGGATCATCTGCGAATGGCACAGATAGCAACCCTCGCGGATGTAGATGTCGCGGCCCCGCAATTCCAGCGGGGTATAGGGCCGGACCGCGCCCTTCACATCCTCGACCGTCTCGTTGATGTAGAACAGCGGGACGATTTCCACCAGGCCCCCGATGCTGATCACGACCAGGATCAGCACGAGCATGAGAGCGGAGTTAGTTTCGATTTGTTCGTGTCGCATGGTTGTTTAGTCTCCGGGAAAGCGCCTGCTCAGGCCTTTGCCAGTTTGGCCGCCAGCTTGGCTTCCAAGGCTGCTCGTTCGCGACGGGACGCCCGCAGGGTCATCACCATGTTGTACACCATCACCAGGGTGCCCGCGACGAAGAAAGCACCGCCCAGCGCGCGCCAGACGTACGGGGTGTGCATGAACTCGACGGTCTCGATGAAGGTGTAGGCCAGATTGCCGTAATCGTCGAAGCTGCGCAGCATCAATCCCTGACCGATGCCGGCGATCCACAATGAGGTGATGTACAGCACGATGCCGATGGTGGCGAGCCAGAAGTGGACGTAAATCAAGGTCTGGCTGTACATCCGGGTCTCATACAGTCGTGGAATCAGGTGGTAGAAGGAACCGAAGCTTACCAGCGCCACCCAGCCCAGCGCGCCGGAGTGCACGTGGCCGATGGTCCAGTCGGTATAGTGCGACAGGGCGTTGACGCTCTTCAGCGACATCAACGGCCCTTCGAAGGTGGACATGCCGTAGAACGACAGCGAAGTGATCAGGAACAGCATGATCGGGTCGGAGCGCAGTTTGTCCCACGCGCCGGACAGGGTCATGATGCCGTTGATCATGCCGCCCCAGGAGGGCATCAGCAGCAACACGGAGAAGGTGGCGGACAGCGTCGAGACCCAGTCGGGCAACGCGGTCCAGTGCAAGTGATGGCCACCGGCCCACATATAAAGGAAGATCAACGCCCAGAAGTGGATGATGGACAGTCGATAGGAGTAGACCGGCCGGCCGGCCTGCTTGGGGACGAAGTAATACATCATGCCGAGGAAGGCGGCGGTCAGGAAGAACCCCACCGCGTTGTGGCCGTACCACCACTGGGTCATGGCATCCTGCACGCCGGCGAACAGGCTGTAGGACTTGACCAGGCTGACCGGCATCGCCAGATTGTTGAAGATATGCAACAGGGCGACGGCCAGCAGGAAGGCCAGGAAGAACCAGTTGGCGACATAGATGTGGGGTTGACTGCGCCGGCGGATGGTCTCGACGTAAACCAGGATGTAGCAAACCCAAACCACGGTGATGGCGATATCCAGCGGCCATTCGAACTCGGCATACTCCTTGCCTTGGGAAAAGCCGGCCATGTAAGTGATCACGCCCAGCGCCACACCACCGGTCCAACCTATGAAGGTGAACTCGGCCAGCCACGGGAACGCCAGTCGTGCCTGACAAGTACGTTGCACGATGTAGTAGGATGTGGCGAACAGGGCGCTGCCGCCGAAACCGAAGATCACCAGACTGGTGTGCACGGGACGCAGACGCCCGAACGTGATGGCGGGTATGTCGAAATTGAGGAACGGCCACGCCAATTCGCAGGCAATGTAGAGACCGACCGCCATGCCGATCACGCCATAGACCATGGCAACGATCATGAACCTGCGGACGATGTCGTAATTGTACTGCTCGGCTGGCAACGCTGAGCTTTGGGCCATATCCAAGTCTCCTTAGCAAGCCATGGGGCTATAATGTTTATTGCTTGTTTTCCCACGTATTTTCCGATATTGAAAACCAGGCTGGAAAATGCGGCTGGGTGGGTCTGGACGACGGCCTATTCTACTAATATCTGCCGGGTTTTCTCAATCAGCATCGGCTAATATTATTAACGATTGGGAATTAATCGGGGAACTTTCCCAGGGACTTGAAAATATGGCTCGTCACAACTGCTCCAACAGGCGCAGCGCATAATGATCGAGCATCAGGGCGGCGAACAGTCCGAACAGATAAACGATGGAAAACCCAAAGGTCGGCATGGCGAGACGATCGTCCCCAGTCGCATACAATCGCGTGGCGAAACTCAGGAAGCGCAAGCCCAGCACGACGGCGCCGGCCAGATAAATCCAGCCGCTCATGCCGGTCAGGAACGGCAACAGGGTGATTAGAAACAGCAGGATGGTGTACAGCAGGATGTGCAGCCGGGTGAAAGCGGCGCCGTGGGTGACGGGCAGCATGGGGATGTCGGCGTTGGCGTAATCGTGGCGGCGGTGGATCGCCAACGCCCAAAAATGTGGTGGAGTCCAGACGTAGATGATCAGGAACAGCAGCAGCGCGCCGGAGTCCACCTGGCCGGTAACCGCCGTCCAGCCGAGCAAGGGGGGCGCCGCGCCAGCCGCGCCGCCGATGACGATGTTCTGCGGCGTGGCCCGCTTGAGAAACAGCGTGTAGATCACCGCGTAGCCGATCAGCGAGGCGAAGGTCAGCACTGCGGTCAGCGGGTTGGTGAAGACCAGCAGGAGACCGAGGCCAAGTGCCCCGATGATCGCGGCAAAGCCCAATACCTGCCAGGATTCCAGGTGGCCGCTCGGCAGCGGACGGTGGCGGGTGCGGGCCATCAGGGCGTCGGCCCGCCGATCGACGAGATGGTTGATGGCGGCGGCGGAACCGGCCATCAGCGCGATGCCCAGCGAACCGAACAGCAGAATCTCCCAAGGGACCATCCCCGGCGTCGCCAGCAGCATGCCGACCATGGCGGTGAAGGTGATCAGCGCCACCACGCGGGGTTTGGTCAATTCCAGATAATCCCGGCCGTGGCGGCGGAAGCTGGCGCGCAGGGTTTGGAAGGCGGCGGTCATCATGCGAAGGGTTCCGGTCGAAGCAGGTGGTTGAGCGCCACCAAAGCCAGCAACAGCAACGCCGCGCCAGCGTTGTGGGCGACCGCCACCGGCAGCGGCAGGCGCAAAACGACATTCGCGATGCCCAAGGCAAGCTGGCCGACCAGCAAGACGGCCATGGTCCAGCCGGCGAACCGCGCGCCGCGGCTTCGACTGGTTGCCAGCAAGCGCCAACTCAGCCAGCCCAGGTAGAGAAATACCGTCAGGGCGCCGAGCCGGTGCATCATGTGAATCGTCACGCGGGCATCGTTGGCCAGCACGCCGCCTTCGTAGGAAATGCCGAGTCCACGCCACAACGTGAATGCTTCCCGAAAATCCATCGGCGGCCACCAGTGGGCCTGGCAGGTTGGAAAATCCGGGCAGGCCAGGGCGGCGTAATTGGCGCTGGTCCAGCCGCCCAGCGCGATCTGGCCCACCAGCAGCACCAGTCCCAGCAGGGCATAACCGCGCAGTACCGCCCCATCGTCGGCCGCCGTGGAATCCGCGCCATACCGACCCTGGCGCAGCACCAGCCAGGCCAGCAAACCCAGCGTCGTCAACCCCCCCAGCAGATGGGCCATGACCACCACCGGCTTCAACTGCCAGGTCACGGTCCACATCCCCAGCAGGGCCTGGAACACGATCAGTCCGAGCAACGCCAGCGGCAAGCTCAGCGGCTGCCCGGGTTCGCCTCGCCGCCGCCAGGCCAGCACCGCCAGCGCCAGAACCGACAACCCCAGGGCTCCGGCGAAATAACGGTGAACCATTTCCTTCCAGGCCTTGGCTGGCTCGACCGGACGATGGGGATAAGCCGCGTTGGCTTCGGCGATCTGGTGGGCCTCGTCGGGGACATCGGGCCGACCATAGCAACCGGGCCAGTCCGGACAGCCCAGTCCGGCGTCCGAAAGCCGTACATAGGCACCCAAAATCACCACCAGGAAGGTCAGGACCAGCGCCGCCCAGGCCAGTCCGTGAAACGGAGTTCCGCGTGCGCCGCTCATCCGATTTTCGACCACTTCAGCAGCCGCTGGAGATCCTCGAGCAATCCGCGCGGTTCGGTGTCGACCGGATAGCGCATCAGCAGATTGCCGAGGGGATCCAACAGATAAATCCAGTCACCTGCCCGTCCCGGTCGATCGAATGCCTGGAGCAGGGCGTTCCGGGTCGAGCCATCGGCCGCGCCAACCGTCGTGGCAGCATGCTCGACCGCCAGCCACTGACGCAAGCCGGTCTCCGGCGTTCCGTCGAGCAGCAGCACGGTTTTGACCCTTTCCATATCCTTCCCCAGAGCCAGCCGGACTTGTCGCATGTCGTACAGGCCGGTGCGGCAACGCGCATCACACTCCGCGGCCGAACCAACGTACGCCAGCACCCAGCGTCCCCGCAATCCCGCTCCATCCAAAAGGCGTCCGTCGACCGAGTCGAAGCGCAAATCCGGGAGCGGGCGGGCTGGATTCAACAGTTCGCCGTGCTGGACGGAACCCTCCGGCCGCCAGCGACCAACCAGCAGCCAGGCCGCCGCCAGCGGCACGACAAAGCAGGCAATCACGAACAACAGGAACAGCCGCTGCCGCCAGGGGGGAGGGATCGCGGAGGAATCGATCAAAAGCGAATGAATGCTCATCACAGAATCATTCAGAATGTGGTTGCCGGCAAGTATTGGCCGCAAGGTACAGGATCGACAGCGCCGCCGCCAGGGCAAACCATTGCACGGCATAGCCTCGATGGCGCTCCGGTCCGTAGCCGCCGAATCGGGGTTGCCAGTCGCGCCAGTAACCCGCGGACGTTCCCGGCTCCAACAGAATCAGCGCCGGCTGCAAAGGATAACCCAGCAAGATGGCCAGCCGTTGGTAATCGACGTGGGGAACGACGCGCGGCCACTTCAAATCTTCGCCGGCGGCATCGCCCAACCGCAAGCCCGGACCAGCCGGTTGCGCCAGCCAGCCACTGACGGTTACCGGTTGGGCGGTCGCGGAGACGTCCGGTAATTCCCGCCGCGACGCTCCGAGCGGCAGCCAACCCCTGTTGACCAGTATCGCCGAACCATCGGCAAGCCGCAACGGCGTCAGAACATGATAGCCCGGCTGACCGTCCCGGATCTGGTTGTCGAGCAATAACTGGTGCTCGCCGTCGTATCGGCCAGCAGCGATCACCCGACGATAACGACTGGCGGGATCGCCGGGATTCACCTCGGCAAGCGATGCCGGTGGCTGTCGCAGTTGTTCGGCGAACGCCACCTGAAGTTCGGCTTTCTGCCGGGCCCGATCCAGTTGCCAGAAACCGAGCGCCAGCAACAGGGGCATGACGAGCAGGGTAGCCACCGTGGACGCCCGGCCGGGCCGGAAGATCCAATTACCCAGCCGGATTTGCATCACCCCTCACACCCGGAACCCGATTTATCCTGCCGGCTCGGGTTCGAGTATACTCGCGACGATAACCCTACCCCGCCGGAATTTATCCATGCTGATCAAGATCGTCGTCGTCCTCATGCTGCTGCTCATTCTCGCCAGTCTGGGATCCGGGCTGTTCTTTTTGATCCGGGATCAGGGTCGTAATCCCCGCACCGTCAAGGCGCTGACGCTGCGCATCGCCTTGTCGGTGGTCCTCTTCGTCCTGCTGATGCTGGCCTACGCCACCGGTCTGATCGCGCCGCACGGCCTATAAGCCGCACGGCCGATGAAAATCCCGGACCCGTCGCGCCTAGAGCCAGTAGACGAAGATAAACAGTCCGAGCCACACCACGTCCACGAAGTGCCAGTACCACGCCGCCGCCTCGAAGGCGAAATGGCGTCGCGGGGTAAAATGACCGGCCAGACTGCGCAGCAAAATCACGCTCAGGATGATCGCGCCGATGGTGACGTGCAGGCCGTGGAACCCGGTCAGCATGAAGAACGTGGACCCATAAATGCCGCTGCCCAGGGTCAGGTGCAGTTCCTTGTAGGCTTCGTGGTATTCGGTGGCCTGCAAGGTCAGGAACAGCACGCCCAGCGCCACCGTCGCCGCCAATCCCTTTAACAGTTGCGGACGATTTTCCTGGATCAGGCCCCAGTGCGCCCACGTGATGGTCACGCCGCTGCTGAGCAGGATCAGGGTGTTGATGGCGGGCAAACCCCATGCGCGCATCGGGGCAAAAAAGCCGCCGATATCGCCGGGACCGTTGGTGGGCCAGGTCGCCTCGTACTTGGACCAAAGCAGACCGTGCGTCAATTCTCCATGGCCGGTTTCTCCACCCAACCAAGGGACCGAGTAGCTGCGCGCATAGAACAGCGCGCCGAAAAACGCGGCGAAGAACATCACTTCGGAAAAGATGAACCAAGCCATCCCCCAGCGGAACGAACGATCCATCTGGTCGCTATAAAGGCCCTTCTCGCTTTCGCGGATCACCGTGCCGAACCAGCCGAACATGGTGATCACGATCAGTGTCAATCCAACCAGCAGTAGCGTATTGCTGCCCCCGTTCAGCAGCGTGGCTCCACCCACCATCAGCGTGAACAGACTGATGGTGGCGATGATCGGCCAGTGGCTGTGGTGCGGCACGTAGTAATGATCTGGCGCATGCGCCTGTGCTTGCGTCATTGGTTGCTTCCCCCTTTGATGGTCGTGCGGCGGGCGGTCCTGACGATCAACCGCCCGCGTTATCAATCCTAAAAAATGTGTAAGACAGGGTTACGATGCGCACGTCGGACGGCAACTCCGGATCGATGCGGAAGGTGACCGGCATTTCCTTACCCTCGCCCGCCTGGAACTGCTGGCGGGTAAAGCAGAAACACTCGATCTTCTGAAAATGGGATGCCGCCAGTCCCGGCGAAACGCTGGGGATCGCCTGCCCGGTCATGGGTTGGTCGGCCACGTTCCGCGCCCAAAAACGGGTCTGGTAGAACTGACCGGGATGCACCTGCATGCGAGCGACTTGCGGAGCGAATTCCCACGGCGCCCCCAAGTTTAGATTAGCGACGAATTCCACGGTTATCGTTCGGGATTCGTCCACTTTCATCGGTTCCACGGCAACCACGCGACCGCCGGTCTTGCCGTTAAGACCGGTGATTTTGCACAGTACGTCATAGAACGGCACCATGACAAACCCAAAGGCGAACATCCCAGCCGTCACCCACAAGAGGCGCCGCACCAACCGGCGGTTCGCCGCCACCGCCGACCCTGGAGTTGATTTTTCGGTTTCCACCATCATCGCCACGCCATGATCAGAATAATTCCAACATAGAAAACCGCGGTCAATACCGCCAGCGCGATCGCCGTGCGCCGAACCCGAGCGGCGCGGTTTTGCGGCATCGCGCCGGCGGAATGGTCCGCGGACCTCACTTCAAGTCCTCCCATTCTCACTTGATTTCGGGAGCCGTGGTGAAGGTGTGGTACGGAGGCGGCGAACTCAGCGTCCATTCCAGACCATGCGCCCCGTCCCATACCTGATCGGTCGCCTTCACGCCACCACGCATGGTCTTGATGACGTTGTAGGCGAACAGCAGTTGCGAAAAACCGAACAGGAACGCGCCGACGGTCGAAATCATGTTGAACTCGGTAAATTGCAGGGCGTAATCAGGAATGCGACGCGGCATGCCGGCCAATCCCAGGAAGTGCTGGGGGAAAAATAGCACGTTGACTCCGATCACCGACAGCCAGAAATGCCACTGGCCCAGTTTCTCGTCGTACATGTGGCCGGTCCATTTCGGCAGCCAATAATAGGTGGCGGCCATGATCGAGAACACCGCGCCTGGTACCAGCACGTAATGGAAGTGCGCCACCACGAAATAGGTATCCTGGTACTGGAAGTCGGCTGGCGCGATCGCCAGCATCAGTCCGGAAAAGCCACCGATGGTGAACAGGACCACGAAGGCGAGAGCGAACAACATGGGCGTCTCGAAAGTCATCGCCCCGCGCCACATGGTCGAAACCCAGTTGAACACTTTCACTCCGGTCGGCACCGCGATCAGCATGGTCGCGTACATGAAGAACAGTTCGCCCGCCAGCGGCATCCCCACCGTGAACATGTGATGCGCCCAGACGATAAAGGACAGAAACGCGATGGAGGCGGTGGCATACACCATCGAGGCATAGCCGAATAGCGGCTTGCGGGCGAAGGTCGGGATGATCATGGAAATCACCCCGAACGCCGGCAGGATCATGATGTAGACCTCGGGATGGCCGAAGAACCAGAAAATGTGCTGGAACATCACCGGGTCGCCGCCACCGGCGGCGTTAAAAAACGAGGTCCCGAAGAACTTGTCGGTCAACAACATGGTCACCGTGCCCGCCAGCACCGGCATCACCGCGATCAGCAGATAAGCGGTGATCAGCCAGGTCCACACGAACAGCGGCATTTTCATCAGCGTCATGCCGGGCGCGCGCAAGTTGAGAATCGTCGCGATAATGTTAATCGCGCCCATGATCGAAGAGGCCCCCATCATATGGATGGCCAGGATAACGAACGGAAAGGCATTGCCAGTCTGTAGCACCAGCGGAGGATACAAAGTCCAGCCGCCGGCCGGGCCACCCCCCGGCATGAACAGGGTGGACAACAGCAGCGTGAAAGCAAACGGCATGATCCAGAACGACCAGTTGTTCATGCGCGGCAGGGCCATGTCCGGCGCGCCGATCATCATCGGAATCAGCCAGTTAGCCAACCCGACGAAAGCCGGCATCACCGCGCCGAAGATCATGACCAGCGCATGCAGGGTGGTCATCTCGTTGAAGAATTGCGGATTGACGATCTGCAGGCCCGGCTGGAACAACTCGGCGCGGATAATCAGAGCCATGGTGCCGCCGACAAAGAACATCAACAACGAGAACAACAGGTACAGCGTCCCGATGTCCTTGTGATTGGTGGTGAACAGCCAGCGGCTCAAACCGCGCGATGGTCCGTGATCGTGATCGTGATCGTGATCGAGGGCGGGCGATGCCGTGCTCATAGCGTTTGGCCTCCAGGGACGGTTGGGGAGTTCGAATCATTCCGGGCGGTTTTCGGGCTCGGCTTGTCCTTCGCTTTCATCTGCTCGAGCCACTGTTTGAACTCCGCCTCGGGGACGGCCTTGACGACGATAGGCATGAACCCGTGATCCTTGCCGCACAGTTCGGCGCACTGGCCACGATAGATGCCGGGTTTCTCGATCAGCGTCCAGGTCTCATTGATAAAACCGGGAATTGCATCTTTCTTCCAGCCCAGTTCCGGTACCCACCAGGAATGGATCACGTCGGCGGCGGTGGTCAGAATGCGGACCTTCTTGCCAACCGGCACTACCAGCGGGTTGTCCACTTCCAACAGATAATGATCGCCCTTGGCAGCGACATTACGGATCTGCGCCTGAGGGGTGGAGAGGATGCTGAAAAACCCGACGCCCTCGTTGAGATAGTCGTATTGCCAGCGCCACTGATAGCCGGTGACCTTGACGGTCAGATCGGCATCACGGGCATCGTACATGCGGACCAGCGTCTTGGTGGCGGGAACCGCCATGCCGATGAGAATCAGCATTGGAACCACCGTCCACACCACCTCCACCAGAGTACTTTCATGGAATTGGGCCGGCACCGCCCCACGCGATTTGCGGTGGTGGTAGATCGACCAGAACATGACGCCGAACACCACCACGCCGATCACCACGCAAATCCAGAAGATCAGCATGTGCAGATCGTAGACTTCATGGCTGATAGGGGTGACACCCCGTGGCATGTTCAGCGCGAGTTCGGCATGCGCGCCCGCGCTCCATGCCGTTAGTGTTGTTGCGCCACTCAGGGCAATACCGCCGACCCTGCGCGGGATGTGATTGATTGCCATACCCCTCTCCCGATGGTTGAACGCGCCCCGTGCCGTCGAATCGGTGACGCAAAACTGGATACACAAAACAGCCGGATTTGATCTCCGGCTTGACAATTTTACAACCACTTGAATTTACTGGTTAACGCAGACAACGCGTCAAATCCCGGGCAAGCTGACGACGCTCCTCCTCGACCAGAAACCGGCCGACTTCCACCGTCCGGCCGTGGACCCGAATCAGCAACCGGCTCGGATACCACTGCCGGGGACAGCATTTGAGCACGACCTGAGCCCAGGCCCGCGCCAGAACCCAGCGTTGCCGGGGACCCCGCCGGCCCCGTTCGATGCGAATGCTGTCGGCCGCGACGCAGATCACCTCGCATTCGTGGCAGCGGCAGATCGCGCAGTACAGCCCGATTCCCACCGCCAGCAGTTCCAGGCCGGCAAACGGCAAAACCAGCCAAAACCCCATGGCGACCAACGGAACGGCCAGAAACAGCGTTACCACGCACAATCCGGCGAACGCCGCCAGATTTTGCCGCCAGGACAGGGACCGGTTGGGACGCAGCACATAACAGTATTGGCACTCGTTTGTGCCACATTCGACTGCGACCATGAACCAGGAACTCCTTCGCTTTGCCTTGCCTGATTAACAAGTAACGGGATATGCGATTCTTGTCAATACCCTTTCGTATAACTAAGGATTTATCGGGCAGGAAAACACGCGAGCCACCCGTTCCCGCGTCAGGGGAACGCGGGAATCGTCGGTTCGATACCTTCGGGATGCGCTTCGGGGTGGTGGGTCGCAACCAGTTCGGTGATCTCCGGTACCCGGTCGCGCGGCACGTCGATCATCATCAGGAGCTCGCCCCGCTCGATGGCATCCTCGAACGATTTGAGCCGGGTATTGCCGACGTTCAGTCCCACCATCCCGCTCAGCCAGGCCCCCACCCCGGCGCCGGCCAGGCCGCCGGCCAGAACGATACCACCACCCGCCACCACCAGACTGACCGGTCCGAGCGCGACCGCGATCAGGCCCGCGAGCGTGCCCACCGTACCGCCGAGCGCCAGACCCCGTTCCATCGCCGGGATAAAGTCGCTCTTTTGCAAAAACGAGGCCTCCGGCAAATCCTCGAGCGGCGTGCCACGCTTGGCCAGAATGTGGATGTGCCGCTCTTCGATGCGCGCGAGCAGCAATTCGTCGACGATCTTTTTCGCCACGTCGATATGTGGAACCAGGAAATAGATGCGCTTCATTGTGATCTCCTCTGCTTTCGCCAGTGGCCGATACCGTTCGGGCGGTGTCGTGGACGGATGATCGCAAGCCCGGCCGACGCAACACCCGGACCGGGCGTTCCCCTCAAAAAGCGATTGGGACCTTCGAGATCCGAGCACGTTAAGTGTAGCTCATTCAGGGAATCCTCTCGAGATCGAGTGGAGCGTGGACGCCGCGATCGAAAACGGTGAATCGCGGAAAGCATCGCAAGACCCACTCCTCCCCTCAGCTTACCCTTCGCTGATTTTTCAGGGTTCGGAAAGTGATTTTTTCCTGACAAATTGATATTAAATAAATAGATCAGTCACTTACCGCCATAATCCAAGAGCCCGGCGCTCGTGGCTCCGATAAATTCCAGCTTGGGAGTTTGCCTGGACTTGGATAAAATGAATAAGTAATTGATTTATTGAGCATGTCTCCCAGCCCTCCACACAATATCGTCCAATGTATTGATAAGCGACAAAACCAAGGAATCAACCATGATCCCGCAGCCAATTTACGAATCCCTTCCATACGTATACACACTCGGAGGATTAGTCGCGGTGGTCGGTGTCGAATCCGCTCTCGGAAAACTCTGTGGGTTGCTTCTCATCACCGCGGGAATAGTGATTTATCAGACCAGAAGGCGCTATCGCCATCGCAAGCTCCGGCCTGGAGACGTGGAGAGCGGTAAAGCGGATGGAAATTCGAAACGTCTGACCGACACCAAACGCCCCGATATCGCTGGAGAGCCCGTCAGCCAGGCCAAGACGAAAGAGCAGCAGCACTTCCAAAACGGCCAGGACAGTTACGAACGAGGTGATTACGCGGCAGCATTGAAGTGGTACCGTAAAGCCGCCGATCTGGGCTATGCGCCGGCTCAAGTCAACCTGGGGTCGATGTACTTTGAGGGTCAAGGCATAGCCCGGGATATGCAGACAGCGTTGAAATGGTATCTTAAAGCCGCCAGCCAGGGCTATGCCTCGGCCCAATTCAATTTGGGAATGCTGTACGAACAGAACGGAAGCCCGTTACAGGACTTTCAGGAAGCGCTGCGGTGGTACGGTAAAGCCGCCGATCAGGGCTATGCGCCGGCCCAGGTCAACCTGGGGTCGATGTACTTTGAAGGTCAGGGCGTGGCTCGGGATTTCCAGGAAGCATTGAAATGGTATCGCGAAGCCGCCGACCAGGGCTATGCGCCGGCTCAGTTCAATCTGGGGGCAATTTACGCCGAAGGACACAAAGGGATATCGAAAGACCCGCTGATGGCTTACGTTTGGTTTTCCAGGTCGGCGCTGTTGGGCGATGAGGATGCTCAACGCGCGCGGCAGAAGATCTCGGCACGCTTGACCGCCGAACAAAAAACGCAGGCCCAGCAGCTATTAAAGAGCGTTGCTCGGGATCGCTAGTCGAGATCGCAGCAATGCTCGGCCGACATGGCGCAGGAAAATCCCGCATCGTTCAGAATTTCATGTCTTCGAAAAATTTCTTGACCCCATCCAGCCAGCTCCCCTGCTGCGGGGTATGGCTCGTGCCGCCGGCCTCCATGGTTTCAGCCAATTTCTGCAACAGTTCCTTTTGCTCCCGGGTCAGGTTGACCGGGGTTTCGACGGCGACGCGGCACAACAAATCGCCGGTCGCGCCACCGCGTACCGGCTTGACCCCCTTGCCGCGCAGCCTGAACACCCTGCCGGTCTGGGTTTCCGCCGGAATCCTCAGGCTCAGCCGTCCATCCAGGGTCGGTACTTCCAGATCGCCCCCCAATGCGGCGGTCGTGAAGCCGATCGGCACCTCGCAATACAGGTCGTTGTCCTCGCGAGTGAAAATCGGATGCGGCTTGACGCGGATCTGCACGTACAGATCGCCCGGTGGCCCGCCGTGCTCGCCCGCCTCGCCTTCACCGGCCAGCCGGATGCGGTCGCCGTTGTCCACGCCAGCCGGCACCTTGACCGACAGCGTCTTCTGTTCCTCCACCCGGCCACTGCCCTGGCAGGTCCCGCAGGGTTCGGGAATGACCGTGCCCCGTCCCTGACAGCGCGGACAGGTTTGCTGGATCGAGAAAAACCCCTGCTGCATCCGCACCTGGCCGCCCCCCCGGCAAGTGGGGCAGGTGGTCGGCTTGGTGCCCGGCTTGGCGCCGCTGCCGGCGCAGGTGGCGCAGGTCACCAGGGTCGGCACCCGGATCTTGGCGGTAGTGCCGAACACCGCCTCCTCCAGCGTCAGGTCCAGGGTGTAGCGCAAGTCGGCGCCCCGGTGGCTCTGAGCGCCACCGCGCATGCCGCCGCCGAAGATGTCGCGAAATACCCCGCCGAAGATGTCGCCCAGATCGGCCGCCCCACCGAAACCGCCACCCGCCGAACCGTCCACCCCCGCATGCCCGAACTGGTCGTAGGCGGCCCGCTTGCGCGAATCGCTCAGCACCTCGTACGCCTCCTTGGCCTCCTTGAACTTCTCCTCGGCCACCCGATCACCGGGGTTGCGGTCGGGATGGAATTTCATCGCCAGCCGCCGGTACGCCTGCTTGATTTCGGCCTCGCTGGCGTTGCGGGACAGATTGAGAACTTCGTAATAATCGCGTTTGGACATGGTCTTGCGTCGCGGGCGTTCGCCGGGTTGTGATGTTCCAAAACCAAAAATCCGGGAACGCGAGCGGCGCTCCCGGATTCACAGCTTATCGCAACCGAAGCGATTACTTCTTGACTTCCTCGAATTCAGCGTCGACCACGCCGTCCTCGGCCGGCTTGTGGGCGCCGCCGCCCGGCCCGCCGTGCGAACCGCCGGCGCCACCCTCCGGACCGCCACCGCCGGCTTGGGCGTAAACCCGTTCGGCCAGCTTGCCGGACAATTCGGCCAGCGTCCGACTCTTGGCCTCAATGGCGCTCTTGTTGTCGGTCTTGGCGGTGGTCCGCAGGTCGCTGACCGCCGCCTCGATGGCCGACCGCTCGCCACCTTCCACCTTGTCGCCCAGATCGCGCAGGGTCTTCTCGGTGGCGTGGATCAGGTTCTCGGCCTGATTGCGGGCGTTGACCAGTTCGTGGAACTTCTTGTCCTCCTCGGCGTGCGCCTCGGCGTCGCCGACCATCCGCTTGATCTCGGCCTCGGACAGGCCGGAACTTGCCTTGATGACGATCCGGTTTTCCTTGCCGGTGGCCTTGTCCCTGGCCGATACGTGCAGGATGCCGTTGGCGTCGATGTCGAAGGTCACCTCGATCTGGGGCACGCCGCGCGGAGCCGGCGGAATGTCGGTCAGATCGAACTTGCCCAGCGACTTGTTGGCCGAGGCCATCTCGCGCTCGCCCTGCAACACGTGCACCGTCACCGCCGTCTGGTTGTCGTCGGCGGTCGAAAAGACCTGGGTCGCCTTGGTCGGGATGGTGGTGTTCTTCTCGATCAGCTTGGTCATGACGCCGCCCAGGGTTTCGATGCCCAGCGACAGCGGGGTCACGTCCAGCAGCAGCACGTCCTTGACCTGCCCGCCCAGGACGCCGCCCTGGATCGCGGCGCCGACCGCCACCGCCTCGTCGGGGTTCACGTCCTTGCGCGGTTCCTTGCCGAAGAACTCGCGCACCTTGTCCTGCACCTTGGGCATGCGGGTCTGACCGCCGACCAGCAGCACGTCGTCGATCTGGCCGACGCCCAGTCCGGCGTCCTTCAGCGCGATCCGGCAGGGGCCGATGGTCTTCTCGATCAGATCCTCCACCAGCGATTCCAGTTTGGCGCGGGTCAGCTTGAGGTTGAGGTGCTTAGGCCCGCTGGCGTCCGCCGTGATGTACGGCAGGTTGATATCGCTCTGCTGGCTGGAGGACAGTTCGATCTTGGCTTTCTCGGCGGCTTCCTTCAACCGCTGCAGCGCCAGCGGATCGTTGGCCAGGTTGATGCCGGACTCCCTCTGGAACTGCTCGATCAGGTGGTCGATGATCCGCTTGTCGAAATCCTCGCCGCCCAGGAAGGTATCGCCGTTGGTCGACAGCACTTCGAACTGCTTCTCGCCATCCACCTCGGCGATCTCGATGATGGAGATGTCGAAGGTGCCGCCGCCCAGGTCGTAGACCGCAATCTTGCGATCCTTGGAACTGGCTTTGTCCATGCCGAAGGCCAGCGCCGCCGCGGTCGGCTCGTTGATGATGCGCTTGACTTCCAGTCCGGCGATGCGGCCGGCGTCCTTGGTCGCCTGGCGCTGGCTGTCGTTGAAGTAGGCCGGCACCGTGATCACCGCCTCGGTGACCGGATGGCCGAGATAGTCCTCGGCCGTCTTCTTCATCTTCATCAACACGCGGGCGGAAATTTCCGGCGGCGCCATTTTCTTGCCGCGCGCCTCGACCCAGGCATCGCCGTTATCGTTCTTGACGATCCGGTAGGGCACCAGGTCGATGTCCTTCTGCACTTCGGGCTCGGCGAAACGCCGGCCGATCAGCCGCTTGACCGCGAACAGGGTGTTCTGCGGGTTGGTGACCGCCTGGCGCTTGGCCGGCTGGCCGACGGTGATCTCACCGTCTTCCATGAAGGCAACGATGGACGGCGTGGTCCGGTCGCCTTCGCTGTTCTCAATGACTCGGGGCTTGCCGCCTTCCATGATCGCCACGCAGGAATTGGTGGTGCCCAAGTCGATGCCGATAATCTTGCTGGTGCTCATTGGCCACGCTCTCTATACGGTGAATTTGTCTTGAATCCTGGTCCTGCCGCTGGAAATGGGGGCCGCGCGACGGGTTTTCAATGGGGTTCGGCGCGGAATTCAGCCCGCCGGCCTGGAGGCGGCCTGGGCCACGATTACCTTGGCGGGACGGATCAAGCGCTCGTTGAGCCAATAGCCCTTCTGCATGACCTGCACCACGGTGTTCGGCTCGGCCTGGTCGGTCGGCAGCATCGCCATCGCCTCGTGCTCGCTGGGATCGAACCTGACGCCCAGCGCGCTCACCTCGCGGGCGCCGAATTTTTCCATCGCCGCCATCAGTTGCCTCAACGTCAGATCGACCCCCTCCCGCAGCTTGGCCACGTCGACCTCGCCGTCGGCCGCCGCCAGTCCCATTTCCAGGCTGTCGCGCACCGGCAGTAGCTCGCCGAAGAACCGCTCCAGCGCGAACTTGTGGGCGTTCCGCACCTCGCGTTCGGTGCGCTTGCGCAGGTTTTCCATCTCGGCGTGGGCGCCCAGATACAGTTTCCAATGCTCGTCGGCCTTGGCCAGCGCCTGGTCCAGATCCCGTTGCAGCGTATCGAATTCCTCGCGGCTGACCGAAATCGCCGCCGCCTCCTCCTCGGCGGCGGCGGAAACCTCCGACTCGGTCGCGGTTTCCGCAAAGGGATGGGTCGCCCCGGCGGCTTCCGGGCGAGCACGGGGCTCCAGGGTGGGTTCGGTTGAAGTCATCGGTACGGTCTCCGTCGCTCGTTCAAATCGGGCGGGCGGGCGTTGCCGCCCCTCGTGGATCAGGAACTGGGGACGGATCGAGGGAATTCAAGGGCGGCATTGCGCGGGAGCGTGGCCGTTCAGCCCTGGGGCGCGTTCAACACCGCCGCCAGCAGTCGCGCGGTCGCGTCCACCACCGGAATCACCCGGTCGTAGGCCATCCGGGTTGGACCGATGACCCCCAGCACGCCCAGCACCTGCCCTTCCACGGTGTAGGGCGCGGTCACCACGCTGCACCCTTCCAGCACCACGAAGCCGGATTCCTCGCCGATGAAGATTTGCACGCCCTCGGCGTGCAGGCATTGATCGAACAGATGCAGCAAATCGCGCTTGTGGTTGAAGGCCTCGAACAACTGCCGCAGCTTGTCGAGATCGGACAGATCGGCGCATTGCATCAGGTGGGTCTGGCCGGCGACCACGTAATCGTCGCCGTCCGGCTCGGTCTCGAAGGTTTGCTCCGCCATTTCGACCACGGTCTGCATCAACCGATCCAGGCTGTCGCGGGCCTCGCGCAAATCCCGCAGCAATGCTTCCCGCACCTGCCGAATATCCTTGCCGGCAAACTGGGCGTTCAGATAGTTCGCGGCCTGTTGCAATTCCACGGCGTTGTAGGGGCGGCGAGTCTGAATGATGCGGTTCTGCACTTCCTGGGCGTTCAGCACCAGAATCACCAGCACCCGGTTCTCGGACAACGGCAGGAACTCGACCTGGCGCAGGGTCACGACGTTGCGCCGCGGCAACATGACCACCCCGGCCAGATGGGTCACGCCGGACAGGAGATCGGATACCAGTCGCGCCAGTTCGGCGCGGTTCTGGACCGGCTGGTCGATCCGCTGGCGCAGGATCTCGACGACCCGATCGTCCAGCGGCCGGAGATTCAGCAGGGCATCGATGAAAAACCGGTAGCCGCGGGCGGTCGGCACCCGGCCGGCCGAGGTATGCGGAGAGCGCAGATAGCCCAACTCCTCCAGATCGGCCATCACGTTGCGGATGGTGGCCGGACTCAAATCCAGGCCGGCGTCGCGCGCCAGCGTGCGCGATCCGACGGGCTGACCGTCGCGGATGTGGCGTTCGACCAGGATCTTCAACAAATGCTGGGTGCGTTCGTTGAGGACGGGATGGCTCGCGGGCATGGAATCCGTGCCGTACATGCCGATGGTTTCTCCTGTATCTCCTGTAATTTGGCACTCTGAACTCTAGAGTGCCAAACAACCCTAACAATTCCCCCCTGGAGCGTCAAGATTCCAGGCGATCGAGCAGCAATTCTCATTTTGGCCTGAAAGGTACGTCCGCCGTAGGGTGGGTTAGGCGCGCCTTGCGAAAATTCATCCATGGAACGTCACGGTCGAGGCGCGCCGTAACCCACCGTTGCGTGATCGTCGCCGGTCTGGTGGGTTACGGCGCGCGGAACGCTCGGTGGTGACCTCGGCATTGATGGGGGGCGCGCCTAACCCACCCTACGACTTAGAGACTGTCGAAAAACCTCGAATTGATTTTTAAGCAAAATTCCCTGGGTGCGCGGGCTTCCAGCCCGCTGGAGAAGCCAAAAGCGGGCTGGAAGCCCGCGCACCCAGCAAAAAAATCAAACAGTTAGTTTTTGGACAGCTTCTTACAGTAAAATGAGAATTGCTGGCGATCGATCGAGCGACCGCCTTCTCCAGCCTTGGCCGTCGCTTAGTCTCGGCCCCCGGCCGCGAGCGCCCGCACCGTCTCAAGGGCCTGCTCGTATTCAAAGCCGTCGAGCTGACATGCCAAGGTTTTCGCGGCTTCACCCAGGGTGGCGCGCAGCAGCGGAGCGGACGCCCGAAACACCGTGCCGGCCCGGATATCATCCTCGGCCAGCAAAGCCTCCAGTTCGGCCAGCACGGTCCGCGTCCGGTCCCAGTCGACGGTCGGGGCAACCGCCTGGTCCGGCGCGGGGGGATTGGGAGGGGTCGCCGGGACGGCGGCGATCGGGAACGCCGAATCGGCCCGGGCGGGCAGCCACTTCAGCAGGGTGGCGCACAGTACATCGGGATCGACCGGCTTGCCGATGTGGTCGTTCATGCCCGCCGCCAGGCACGCCTGCCGGTCCTCGTCGAAGGCGTTGGCGGTCATGGCCAGAATCGGGACCCGTTCGTAACCCGGCAACCCGCGGATGGCGCGGGTGGCGTCCAACCCGTCCAGCACCGGCATCTGCACGTCCATCAGAATCAGGTCGTAAGGCGTGCGCCGCGCCTTCTCCACCGCCTGCGCGCCGTCGTCGGCCACGTCGACCGCGAAGCCTTCCTCCCGCAGCAGTTCCAGCGCCACTTCCTGGTTGATCGGGTTATCCTCGGCCAGCAGCAGGCGGGCGCCGGGATAGCGGCGGCCCAGGGACTGGCCGGCGACGACGGGAGCGGGCTGCGTCCGGAGGGCATCGCCGCGCTTGCCCAGGCGCACGGTGCACCAGAACGTGCTGCCGGCGCCGAGCTGGCTCTCGACCCCGGCCTCCCCGCCCATGAGTCGGGCCAGCCGCCGGCTGATGATCAAGCCCAGGCCGGTGCCGCCGAAGCGGCGGGTGGTCGAGCTGTCGGCCTGCTCGAAGGCTTCGAACAGGCGCGGGAGCGCCTCTCGCGCGATGCCGGGGCCGCTATCCCGCACTTCAAAGCGCACGCACGCCTCGGCGGCGCGGTCTTCCAGCAGCCGTCCGCGCAGGGTGACCGAACCCCGTTCGGTGAATTTCACCGCGTTGCTCAGAAAATTGAGCAACAGTTGGGACAAGCGGGTCGGGTCGCCGCGCGCGGTCCGGATGCCGGTCAGGGCGGGATCGAGTTCGACCCTCAGATCCAAGCCCTTGGCCCGCGCCTGGTCGGCCACCAGCATGGGCACGCGGCGCAGCACGTCCGCCAGATCGAAGTCGATCTGCTCCAGAACCAGCTTGCCGGCTTCGATCTTGGACAGATCCAGAATATCGTTGAGAATCGCCATCAGGTGGTGAGCCGCATCCATCATCTTGCCCAACCTGTCCTGTTGCTCGGGGGTCGGTCGATCCCGTTGCAGCAGGTGGGCAAAGCCGAGGATGGCGTTCATCGGCGTGCGGATCTCGTGGCTCATGTTGGCCAGAAACGCGCTCTTGGCCCGGTTGGCGGTTTCGGCGGCGTCGCGGGCGGCGGCCAGTTCGGCGGTGCGCACAGCCACCAGATCTTCCAGATGATGGCGGTAGCGGTCCAGTTCCTCGATCATGCGCCGGCGGTCGGTGATGTCGATGTTTAGCCCGAGAATGCCCCGGACCTGGCCCTCCATTCGGATGGGGGCGATGATGTTCTGGAAAAAGCGCTGCTCGTCGCCCACGCGGTAGCTGACCTCCTCGTCCACCACTTCGCCGCCGAACGCGCGCCGGTTGTTGGCTTGCCAGAGGGCCAATTCTTCCGGGGTGATCGCGGTGTCCTCCGGACGCCGTCCCAAAATGCTGCCCCAGTGCTCGACCAGGGCGGCGTTCTCCATAAAGCAGCGTTCTTCAAGGTCGCGCGCCCAGAATTCGAATGGCGTGTTGTCCACGACCGCCCGCAGGAGCGACTCGCGCGCCCGTAGCGCCTCCTCGACCTGCTTGAGTTCGGTGATGTCGGCGAACATGCCGAAGGAGCCGCGAAACTGTCCCCGAGCATCCAGCAGCGGAACGCCGGAAACGAGCGTCCACAGCGTGCTGCCATCCCGACGGCGGAAGCGGCGTTCGTAATGCGCCGACTGGCCCTGATGACGGGCTCGCATCCGCTCCTGGTGAGCGGCGAGATCCTCCGGGAGCATGAAGGACTCCACTAACCGGCCGAGCATGTCCTCGGCCGAATAGCCGAGCATGTCGGCCATGCGCGGGTTGACGAAGGTCGTCCGATGGTTCTCGTCCATCGTCCAAATGCCCTCGTTGGCGGTATCCACGATGCGGCGGTAGCGTTCTTCGCTGTCCCGCAGCGCCTGCTCGGCCCGCCTGGTCCGCCGCAAGACCCAGTTCTGCCCGACGATGACCAACAACAACAGCGGGAAAACCACCAGGATGGCCCACACCTGACGTCGGTGCACCGCGTAGAACGACGACGGGCGGTTGATGACGGTGCTGTCGGCGGGCAAGGCGCCTGGATCGATCCGGAAGCGGCGCAGTTGCTCGTCGTCGAACCGGGGATGAGAGTGGCTGTTTTCGACCGGGATGCGGCCGGGGTCCTCGCCGGCCAGCACCCGCAAGGCCAGCTCGCCCGCCTGCGCGCCGTGCTCCTTCCCCTCCAGCAGCAGACCCCCCACGATGCCGTGGCCCAGCCGGGTTTCGTGCATGGCGTACACCGGCGCGGGGCTGGCGGCGGCGATGCGCCGCGTGCTTTCCTCCCGGCCGAACACCGGCCCGTCCCGGTCGGTGACGTAGGTGGGCAGCAAGACCACCGTATCGGGAGGCAACGCTTTGAGTTGTTGTTCCAGCTCGGCGAAGGGTACATCGGGCGAAAAAGTGACGTTCACCCGGTCCCGGAACGCGGGCAGAATGGCGTCCACCTCGCGCCGCACGGCGAGGCCGGAGGCGGTGTAGTCGTGCACGACCACGACATTTTTCGTCCGGGGATGCAGGCGCAAGGCCAGTTCCAGGGTACCGGCCATATCCTGGGTTTCCGCCACCCCGGTGATTTTGTCCCGGCCCTGGAGCCATTCCGGTAAAAAGCCGTTGATGCCGGCGAAAACGACGGGCACGCCGGGAAACAGGTCCTGGCGGTATTTCAGGACGAGATCGAGAGCGGGATTGTCGAGCGCGATCAGCAAATCGACCCGCCGCCCCTGATACTTCCGAACCAGATAGTTCTCGAGCAGCGCCAGATAATCCGGGTCGGGAAAACGCTTGGTGTCCAGGTATTCGATCGCCGGCACCAGAGCGGGATCGGCACGGCGCAAGGTCGGCAACAGACCGGCCAGTTCGTTGTCCGTCCAGTCTTCGCCGGGGTGGTAGGCATTCAGAATCACCACGACCGGGGGCGATCCCGGTTGCCGATCCGCTTCGGCGCCGACCGCCGTCAGGCCCGGCTCGCCCAACCATGCCAGGCCGATCAGCCAGGCAACCCCGATTGCCGGCCCGAGTCGAATCACGACGTTCGCAAACCGGGATAATACCCATGCGATTCGCCGCTCGTCCGTCCCGTTCATCCAGCCTCCCATGGGTAGCTCGATGGTGTTTTGTTTTTTTTGGTAACCATTTACACCCCCGACCCCAGCCCTCCCCCACAAGGGGGGAGGGAGCCTGGCGAAACAGCCCGTTGCTGAATTCCCCCTCCTCTCGCGGGAGGGGGCTGGGGGGAGGGGGCGAACGGTTATATTTGTTGCAGGCCAGTTTAACCCCTTCCTCCGGAACTCGATACCCGGTCAACCCTGGCGCCACTCCGGCCGCGCCGCCAAGAACGCGCGCAGGATTTGCAAGGCGCGGTCGTAGTCGAAGTTGCCGATCCGCTGCTCCAATTCCCGCGCCGCGTCGCCCAGCACGGCCCGCAGCAGCGGGGCGGCGGCACGGAACACGTCGTCGGCCCGGATATCGTCTTCGGCCAGCAGGGACTCGAGCCGGGCCAGCACGATCCGCGCCCGCGCTTCGTCCACGGCCGGCGCCACTTCCTGGTCGGGTGGCGGCAGCATGGCCCCCAGTTCGGCGACCAGCGCGGCCTGGGTCGTTTCCAGCGCTTCGAGCAGCGGTTCCCATACCGAGGGCGGCGACGCGGACTGGAGCGCGGTTTCGATCTCGGTGGCCAGGGCGTGCACTCCAGTCGCGCCCAGGGTGCCGGCGACGCCGCGCAGGGCATGGGCCAGGCGCCGGGCCGCGATCGGGTCGCCGGCGGCCAGTTCGCGGCGCAGACTGGCCGGATCGTCGCCGTGGTTGCGGACGAATTGCCGCACCAGATGGAGGTAACGGTGGAGCTGGCCGTGGACGAGTTTGAGTCCCCGTTCGGAATCGAGGCCGGGGATGGCGACCAGTCGGGCCAGACGGGCGTCGTCCCCCCCCAGCGACCCGGCCGGGAACTCCGGGGCGGCGGGAACCGGGGACGGCGCAGAAAACCGCTCGGGCAGCCACTTCAGCAGGGTGGCGCACAGTACATCGGGATCGACCGGCTTGCCGATGTGGTCGTTCATGCCCGCCGCCAGGCACGCCTGCCGGTCCTCGTCGAAGGCGTTGGCGGTCATGGCCAGAATCGGGACCCGTTCGTAACCCGGCAACCCGCGGATGGCGCGGGTGGCGTCCAACCCGTCCAGCACCGGCATCTGCACGTCCATCAGAATCAGGTCGTAGGCATTCTGGCGCGTCCGTTCGACGGCTTCGGCGCCGTCGGCGGCCAGATCGACCGTCAGGCCGACCGCGCGCAGCAGGTCGAGGGCGACTTCCTGGTTGATCGGGTTGTCTTCGGCCAGCAGCAGCCGGGCATGGCGGTAACGCTGCGCCAGGGTACGCTCCAGAACGGTGGTGGCCGAGACGGCGACCGACGGTGGCTCGTCCGAATCGCCCGGCGCGGTCAGGGCCTCCAGCAGAATGTCGTGCAGGGCCGAAGGGGTGACCGGTTTGATCAGGACGGCATGCAACCCGGCCTGGCGGGCGGCGTCCCGCAGGCCCGGCTCGTCGTAGGCGGTGCTCAGCAGCGCGACCGGCGGGCGGATCAGCGGCAGGGCGAACAGGCGACGGGCGGTTTCCAGCCCGTCCAGTTCGGGCATCCGCCAGTCCATCAGGACCAGATCGAAGGGGGCCCCCCCGGCGTCGGCGGCGGCGATGGCGCTCAGGGCGGCGGCGCCGGATTCCACCGCTTCCACCCGCAGGCCCAGCCCGCGCAGCATCCGGCCCAGGGCCAGCCGGGCTTCGGGCAGATCGTCGGCCAGCAACATGCGCCGGTCCCGCAGGGAATTATCCGCGCCCCCCGCCGCCACCGGCCGGGCGTTCCGACCCAGCCGGACGGTGCACCAGAACCTGCTGCCGGCGCCGGGCGCGCTCTCGACTCCGACCTCGCCGCCCATCAGCCGGGCCAGTCGCCGGTTGATGGCCAGCCCCAGCCCGGTGCCGCCGTACCGGCGAGTGGTGGCGCCGTCGGCTTGCTCGAAGGCTTCGAACAGCCGGGGGAGAATTTCCGGCGCGATGCCGGGGCCGGTGTCCCGCACTTCGAAACGCAGCAACAGGTCGCCGGGATTCTCTTCCACCACCCCCCCGAGCAGAGCGATCGAGCCCTGCTCGGTGAACTTGACGGCGTTGCCGAGATAGTTGAGCAGCATTTGGGTCAGCCGGGTCGGGTCGCCGCGCAACGGGCCGGCGGCGGCGAGCGCGGGGTCGAGTTCGACCACCAGTTCGAGATTCTTGGTTCGCACCTTGTCGCTCACCAGGGCGCAGACGCGGTTCAGCACCCCGTTCAGGTCGAAATCGGTCTGCTCCAGCACCAGCTTGCCGGCCTCGATCTTGGACAGGTCGAGGATGTCGTTGAGGATCGCCAGCAGGTGGTCGGCGGCGGCGGCAATCTTGCCCAGCCGGTCCCGCTGTTCGGGGTCGCGGACGCTGCGCCGCAACAGATGGGTCAACCCGACGATGGCGTTCATCGGCGTGCGGATTTCGTGGCTCATGTTGGCCACAAAGGTGCTCTTGGCCCGGTTGGCGGCTTCGGCGGCATTCCGGGCCGCCATCAACTCGGCGGTGCGTTCCGTCACTCGCCGCTCCAGGTCGGCGTTGAGCCGCCGGATCTCTTCTTCCGCTCGCTTGCGTTCGCTGATGTCGCGGGTGACGCCCCGGACTTCGACGCGCCCGGTCCGTTCGTTGAGATAGTAGTTGGTGATGACTTCGGTCCAAACCGAGGAACCGTCCTTGCAGGGCTGTTCGACTTCGTCGATGTAATACCGATCGGGGCTTTCCTTGCCCGACAGAAAATCCGCCGTTCCCTGCCGAATCCGTTCCTTCAACTCACGGGCGGCGCCCGGCATCAGGGCCGCATCGACCGGCGTGGCCATGATCTCGTCCGCCGTGAACCCGCGGAGCCTCCACACCGAGGGGCTGACGTAGCGGAAATACATCGTGTCGGTATCGAGCACCCACACCACGTCCTTCATGGTTTCGGTCAACATGCGGTATTGGCGCTCGCTCTCGCGCAGCACCTCCCGCGCGCGGACCTGCTGGGTGATGTCTTCCGACATGAGCACGATGCCGCCGATGGCGCCGCCGCTGTCGTACCAGGGCCGGATTTCCCAGCGCACCCAGTCGGTGGTGCCGTCGAGGCGCGGGAACGGATCTTCCTCGCATCGCTCGGTCGCGCCGGCCAGGCACCGGCGGTGGATTTCCTTCCAGCGGTCGGGAATCTCGGGAAAAATCTCGTAATGGCTGTGGCCGATGATCTCCCGGTCCCCGAGCTGAAAATCGGTGATCCAGCGGCGGCTGGCGAACAGATAGCGCATGTCGCGATCCATCATGACGATGGCCGCCGGGGCATGGTCGATGAACAGCCTGAACTGTTCCTCGCGGGCGCGCAGGTCCTGCTCCAACCGCTTGTGTTCGGTGACGTCCTGGAGGGAGCCCCGCACGCGCACGACTTTCCCATTTTCCACCACGGGGTGGCAGATGGTGCGAACCCATTTGGGCGTGCCCTTGGCCGAGATGAATTCCAGTTCGAGGTCGTACGGTGTCCCCTGTTCGATGGCGGCCCTCACCGCCGCCTCGATGCGAGCGCGGGATTCGCCGGGATAGAAGCTCAAGCCCAGGGTAGCGTTGGTTGGAGCGGTCGGGTCCAGGTCGTGAATGCGGGCGGTTTCCTCGGTCCAACTGCCCTGGAGCGTGACCGGGTCGAACTCCCAGCCGCCGATATGGGCCAGATCGCCGGCTTCCCGCAACAGCATTTCCCGGTGCGAGAGCGCCTCTTCGGCTTGCTCCCGCTCGATCTCGGCACGACGCAGCTCGGAAACGTCGGCGAAGGTCAGCACCGCGCCCGTGCGCTGGCCGGACTGCTCGACGTAAGGAGAAATCCGCATCAGGTAATGCCGATTCCCCTGACTGACGTGCTGGACCACCGGCACGCCGACATGGATCGCCTGGTCGATCTGGAGGCGCAGGTCGGGTAAATCGAGCGTGCAAGGCACTTCCACCAAGCGTTGGCCGATGTCCTCCGGCATCAGGCCGAACACCCGCACCGCCAGCGGATTGTAGCGGCGTACCCTGCCCCGCTCGTCCACCACCACCAATCCGAGCTGGATCGAGTCCTGAATGTTGGCCAGGGCATCGTTGAGACCGGCGAGTTCCTCCGACTTGACGCGCAACTCGTCGTTGAGGGTAATCACCTCATCGTTGGTGGATTGAAGTTCCTCGTTGGAGGCTTGCAACTCTTCGAAGGAGGCTTGCAACTCCTCGTTGAGGGATCGCAGCTCCTCGTTGGAGGTCTCCATCTCCTCGATCACCGCACGGAGGTGCTCGCGGGTGGCCGCCAGTTCCTGGCGCGGCTCGGCGGTCTCGTCGGGCGCGGACGATGCGTGTCCGCCGTCGTCCCGCGGCGGCGGTTGCGGTCGGCTGGGCGGCGCGTCTTGCGCGGAAAGAAAGAGAGGGGGAGACGGCACGTCGCGCCGGCGATAAAGCCGGTACCGGTCGTCCGCCGGTTCGAACAACGGGCTGGCGGCTGCCGCGGGTTCGGACTGGCCCAGCAACAGATAGCCACCCGGATTCAGGGCATGGTGGAACCTGGCCAGCACTGCGTCTCGCCAACGGGATTGAAAATGGATCGGCGCGTTGCGGCAACTGACGAGATCGATGTTCGGGAAGGGCGGTTGGCGCACCGGATCGTAGAGGGCGAACACGCAGCGCTTCCGGATCGCCTGGCCCACGCGCAGCCCCGAACCCTGCGGCACGAAGTAGCGCTCGCACAGGGCGGCATCCAGGTTTTCCAGGACGAACCTGGGGTAGACACCCGCTCGCGCGATCTGGATGGCATCCGGGTCGAGATCGGTGGCCAACACGCGCACGTCGAATTGCGCGAGACGGTCTCCCAGCGCCTCGATCAGAACGATGGCGATGGAATAGGCCTCTTCGCCGGTGGCGCTGCCCGGCACCCACGCCCGGATCGCATCGCCGGCCTGCTTGGTGGCGACCAGGCGGGTGATGGCTTGCCGCAGGACCGCGAAAACCGGCGGGTCCCGGAAAAATTCGCTCACCGAACTCATACAGTCCTCGACTTTGGCCAATTCAAGCGGTATCCCTGAATTAGAAGCTGTCTAAAAACTGAATATTATTAAATCAATAACTTATATGTGGGAGCGGCCTTGGCCGCGATGGCTGACCCTCATATCGCGGCCAAGGCCGCTCCCACAATCAACAAATTAGTTTTTAGACAGCCTCTAATTATCAACTCCAAGCTTTCGCCTTTCCCCTTTCGTCACAGGGGATTTGACCA